>JBIOYQ010000224.1:0-3160 GCA_044870295.1 Actinomycetota bacterium | reverse complement strand
TGCTCGTTCCGCAGCAGGATCGCTGGTTCCTGGCTCCAGCTGTCGAGGACCCAAGGCCCACCCGAGAACGGGATCCCATCTTGCATGTGGTTCTGAAGGTTCGGGCGTTGCTCCGCGGCCTGTTGCGGGAAGGCCGCGGCCTCCAGGATGAAGCCGAACGACCCGCCGAACAGCTCCGCCCAATTAGTCAGGACCTGATCGAACGTGATGACGACGGTCTGCGGATCGCTTGTGTCGACCTCGGTGATATGGCGGAAACGTTCTTTGGCGAAGGCTCCCGGGGTGCCTTCGATCGCGCGCCAGGTGAACCGGAAGTCCTTGGAAGTGATCGAGGTCCCGTCCTCCCAGGTGGCCAGCGGGTTGAGGTGGTACGTGACTGTGAAGGGGGAGAGGGTGAGGCCGCCGTTCTCGACCGAAGGCGCGTCCGTCAGGAGCGGAGAGGCGATCAGGTTCCCTTGCGGATCGAGCTGCATCGCACGCGGCAGGACATGTTCGAACACCGTGTACCACGCCCAAGGGGAGAAAGCGCATGAGGTGACAGGGTTCAAACACTCGGGCCATCCCTCGGCACCGAAGACCACCCCGAATCCGGGAGGCACGAAGTTCGGGCTAGTGACAGTGGGAGATGGAGATGCCGCCGTCGGGAGGGGCTCGGGCCTGGGATGCGTGCAGCCAGCCAAAAGCACGCAGACCACCAATCCGCCAACGAGGCGACTCATGGGTTGGCCTCGTACCACTGGTCGATGTTGAAGAAGGGGCCGTAGGGGGTGGAGAGGTAGGTGTCGATCGGGCCGGCCAGGCGGTCCACGCGCCAGGCGACGACCGTCGGGATGACGAACAAAGGCAACCCGATCATGTCATCGGCCTGGAGCTCGTAGACCTGATCGAGGAGACTCTGCCGGGTCTCGGGATCCAGCGCTCGATCGCTGGCCTTCATGATCCGGTCAGCCTCGAGGTTGCACCAGGCGATCCGATTGAGGCCTGCGTGATCGCCCTCCGTGGGGATGGCATCGCACGAGAAGCGAGTGGTCTGACTTTCGTCAGGCGGCGCTGGTACGTGACACAGGGTGATCGCGATGCGAGCCCATGGACAAAAGGACTCGGGGCCGAACAGCTCGAAGTTGACCGGCCGGAGCTTGATCCCAGCCGCCTGGGTCATTTCCATCATGAGCTCCTCGGCGATCGTCTCGAGCCGGTTCGTCGCCTGGGTGATGATTCGGACCTCTAAGGCCTTGCCGTCCTTCGTGCATGGCAGCGACGAGCAGTCATAGCCCGCCAGCTCAAGTAGCCGGATGGATTTCGCGGGGTCGTGAGTGAAGCCCTCGAAAGGCGTGGTTCGGCATCCGGAGCCTAGATCCGGGACGGTCAGGAAGCCGCAATTCAAGATCTCGGCGTTGGGGTTATTCAGAGAGGCCAGCGCGTCCACCAGCTTCTGGCGGTCGATGGCGTACATCAGGGCCTCGCGGACGAGCGGGTTGTTCAGCGGCTTCTCGTGCGAGTTGAACCATAGGGCCTCGAAGGATGCGGAGTCTGCCGCGACGCTGGCTATCTCTTGCGAGTCGACGAGGCCGAAGAGGAATTGGTTCGAGGCTGCCAGGGCTGGTGGGTCTAGCGCCATCACGTCCTGCTGGCCGCTGAAGAAGGACGCGATCTGCGTCTTCAGGTCCCACCAGGGCACGAAGGTGACGCGATCCAACAGGGCCAGTGGCCCGGAGTATCGGTCGTTTCGCACCAGTACGGCTCGGCCTCCGGAGTCGCCAGGGCCCGCGCGCCTCCACTCGTCGAGCCGGTACGGGCCGCCCGAAAAGGGGATGTCGGACTGCATCTCACGGGCCAGGGTCGGTGCTTCGGGGTCTTCATCCGGGAAAGCTGCGGCCTCGAGCACGAACCCCTTCGATCCGCCGAACAGCTCTGTCCAGCCCGCCCACGGCTCGTCGAACTTGAGAACGGCCGTCTTGGGGTCTGTGGCGTCCACCGCGACGATCCGCTGATAGGTGTCCACCATGACCGACCCGCGCGTGTGAAGGATCGCCTTCCACGTGAACGCGAAGTCCTCCGAGGTGATCGGCGAGCCGTCGTTCCAAACCGCCCGGTCGTTGATTCGGAAGCGAACGGTGAACGGCGCCTGGGTCAGGCCCCCGTTGTCGAGCGTCGGAGCATCGGCCAAGAGCGGTGACGCCACTAAGGAGCCATCCGGCGCGAACTGCATCGCTCTCGGCAGCACGTGGTAGAGCACGCTCTGGTAAGTCTCGGGCTGGGCACACGCGAGGAGGGGGTTCAGGCACTCCGGCCAGTGCTCCACCGCGATAGTCGCCTCTCCGCCCGGCACCGGCGTGCTCGGCGCTGGCTGGACCGAGGTAGGCGGGCTGGATCGGGGAGGCGGCGTCGGCGGTGAGCCTGTGCAGGCTACGAGCACAAACGCCGCAATGGCTGGGATCAGCCTCCTCACGGGACCCACCACTCCTCCATGTTGAAGAAGAGCCCGTAGGGCAAGGAGTTCCACAACCCGATGGGGCCCGCGATCTGGTCGGTCCGCCAGGCGCTGACGTTCGGGAGGATATAGAGCGGGAGCGACACGAAGTCGAGGGCCTGCAGGTCGTAGACCAAGCTCATGAGTTCGACCCGGCGATCCACATCGAGCTCCCGATCCGCCTCCCGCATCAATCGGTCGGCTGCCGGGTTGCACCAGTTCGTCCAGTTGATGCCGGCGGGGTTCTGCTCGTTCCGGAAGTCACCGCAAGCGAACTGTTCGGTGACGCTTGGGTCGATCTCGCCGCCTTGGGCGTACTCAGCTATTGCGAAGCGGAAGGGCCGAACGAACAGACCTGTGGACTCGTAGTTCCGTGGCACCAGGGAGAATCCGGCCGCCCGAGCACGGTCGATGATGACTGGCTGGGTGGCGGTTCGTCGCTGGTTCGTCGAGACGACGGAGAACGGGACTTCGAGGACCTTGCCCCCCTTGGTGCACGGAGAGGCCACGCACGTGTATCCATCCGCTTCCAGAATGGACCGAGCCATTGCTGGGTCGTAGGTGAACCGCTCGAACGGTCTCGTTTCGCACCAGGGTCCGATGTTGGGGAAGGTCACCAGGCCACAATTGAGAACTTCGGCATTCGGATCCCACGGTTTCACGATCTGGTCGACCACTGCCTGGCGGTCG
>JBIOYQ010000223.1:0-7696 GCA_044870295.1 Actinomycetota bacterium | reverse complement strand
GCCGCTTCTGGGCTCAACTCAATCGAAGGGGAAGGACCGCTCGATCCGGTGACGCTTCCGTCGCGTCGGGTCGAAGAACTCGATCGGCCGCCGAAGGCGCGTGGCCGAGAAGCCGAGGATGCACAAGCCCAAGATGATGGCGGCGATGGCGGCGCCGGGCGCAATCCTCGTGTAGGTCGCCACCCAACCAGGGAAGTGAAACGGCAGAGCCGGATCGTCGGCCTCCCCCATGAAACGCACAGCGATCAGACCTGAAGCAATCGCGACGAGCGCGATCCCGGTGGACACCTGGTAGGACCGGTTGGTGCGAGGCCGACGAACCGATATCAAGATGGCCCCGCCAACCACTGCCACAAGGCCGATCAACGTCGGAATCACCAACGGCCACGGGTCGGCCGACCCAAGGTGAAGCGTGATCGTGAGGATCACCGGCTCGGCTTGCGGCCGGATGATAGTGGACGCGCACCGATCGATCTCCGCTGGAGGGGCTGCGCTGAAGGTCGCTTCGATCTTTGGTGGCGGGCACACGGTGAGCCGGATGGTGTCGATGCCGAATGGGGCCAAGGATGGCAAGAGCCGCTCCGTATCGATCTTCACCGACGGGCTCGCCGTCCGCTCGTACAGGCCGGCCACGTGGACGACGCCCAAGTCGTGCCCGGCGCCATTGGATTCGATGTCCGCTCGCCAGTCGCGACCGCCGAAGAGCGCGTGGCCAACGGCTTCGGCGGCGGCTACGACGTCCCGGTCCTCGACGGAAGTGTTGACGATCGCCTGCCCCTCGCCGCCAGGCTCGATGTCGACCGTGATCGATGCCTCGCCGGGGCCGGGTGGAGGCGCCGGATCGCACCCTGCTGCGCCCAAGGCCAAAGCCACGACCATCGACACGCCGAGTAGCCGACGGATGTACATCAGCGGTCCTCCCAACAGTAGGTACGTAGAAGACGGGCCCGGCCACTGAGTGGCCGGGCCCGTCCCTTGCGCGTGAGTCGGGTTACTGCACCAGTACGTCGGCCCGGACGATGGTCTGGCCTCGCACCACGTCCGCGTCGACCTTGAGGCTCAGCTTGCCGAGCCCGGCGCCCTCACCCTTCGCGCCGTACGTGACGGTCACCGAGCCTCCCGGCGTCGGCGGGCTGGTCACCAGGTGGTAGTTGCTGTCGGAGGCGGGAACGTCGCCCAGCTCGACACCGCTGGTCCCGTCCCGGTTCTCGGCGCCCACCTGGAGCCCGACCGGATCGTCACCGTCGGAATTGACGGGCCCGTACTCGTAGGTCACCAGCTCGGTGCCGCCCGTCTGGATCCAGATCTGGTACGTGATGTCCTCCGGATCGGTGTAGGTCGACACGCCGGCCCACTCCAGGACGATCCACGTGTCGAACCCGTCGGTCAGCTCGGCGGCGTACATGGCCCCGCCGAACTCGGGGTTGAGGTCGGTCCAGAAGCCGGCCAGGGTGTTGTTCGGCCTGGCCGCGTCCGGGAACGCCTGTGGGATGAAGTTGATGTCGTTCGCGTCACCGGTGCCGGCGAGCGCGTACCCGTTCGACACCATGCTGACCAGGTCGTAGGACTCCGACCCGTACAGGTACGGGTCGACGCCCAGCAGCGTCAACGTCTCGTCGCCCACCCCGTCCAGGGGCTGGACACCGAAGTCGGCCAGCGGCAGGTAGCCGAACAGGCCGCCCGGATCGATGGCGTCTACGCTCGGCGCGGACGCCTTGTCCAGCGTGCCGTCCCAGTGCCATCCCTTCTTTCCATCGGGGATGGCCGGATCCGAGACGTTGCGCACGGTGACGATGTTCGTGTTCACCCCGCTGACCTCGGCGTGCACATCGGTGTCCACGGGGGCCAGGTTGGTGATGGTCGACGTGCAGTCGCTGCTCTCCCCGACATCGATCGTGTCCGGGGTGCAGTAGTTGGTCACGGTCACGTCACCCTGCCCGGTCACGAAGGCCACCGGGAGGTGTGCCACCGTGCCGCTGGTGCCGTCCGGGTTGATGAAGATGGTCCCGAAGTGCTGGCCCGGCAGCGTGTCGGGGAAGACGCGAACGTTGAAGTCCACCGTCTTCGATGCTCCCGGCGCCAGGGTGAACTTGCCGGGGAACGCCTCGAACTCGACTGTGGCGTCGTCGAAGCTGGCGTTGATCTCGTACGACTGCGTGACCGTGCCGGGGTTCCGGAAGGTGCGGGACACCTTGATGAAGCCCGGCAGCGGGTTGACGTTGATGCTGGGGTGGTTCAGGTCGACCCGGTGCAGCGGGTCGTCCGCCCCCGCGTAGTAGTCGGCCGCGGTGACGTCCATGAGCAGCGTGGAGCCGGCCGCCTTGTTCGCCCTGATCGAACCGGCCCCGGCGTCGAACGCGTCGGCCGGGGTGGTGCCGTCCTCCTTCAGGGCGCTCTGCTTGGCCGTCAGCATCATCGCGGACTTGATCTCCGCGGGGGTCCATTCCGGGTGGACCGCCTTGACCAGCGCGGCGATGCCGGCGCTGTGGGGGCTGGACATGGAGGTGCCCGCGATGGCCTGGTAGTACTGGCCCGGAGGCCCACCGAGGATGGTGACGGGGGTCGGGGTGTGGCCCGCCAGGATCTGGACGCCGGGCGCGGTCACGTCCGGCTTGATGAAATCGCCCACCGGACCGCGAGAGGAGAAGGCGGCCATCACGTCCGGCGTGGTCTTGACCTTGTCGCCGGCCGCCCAGCTGGCCTTCTCGTTGGTGTGCGAGTCGAGGAAGGCCTTGAAGTCGATCCCGTCCGACTCACTGCCCAGGTGCACGGTGGGCACCCAGTGGTTGTCGGTCTCCACGTCCTGGTTCTCCACAGTGTTGTACAGGATCATGCCGGCGCCGCCTCCCAGGGAGACGTTGTAGCCCTTCTCCACCCGGGCGTTCACGCCACGCTCGCAGGCCACGATCTTGCCGGCCACCGACGCGGGCAGCGCGGACTGGCACAGCGAGTCGTTGTAGCCGGGAAGCGTGTCGGCGTCGACGATGCCGGTCGAGGTGCCGATGCCGACCGTGATGGTCGTGCCGGGGGCGTCGAACGTGGCCCCACCGTCGGCCGTGACGTGCAGGGTCGTCTCGTAGAACCGCGGGGAGGTCGAGGCGCCCACGGTGATGGCCCAGGGGCCGGGGTCGCTGGAGGTGCCCGCGCCCGGTCCCTCGTTGCCGGCCGAGACGCTCACCAGGGTTCCACCGGCGAAGGCGTCCAGGAAGGCCAGGGCGACGGCGTCCGAGTAGGGGGGACCGAACGGCCCGATGGAGACGTTCATGACGTCCACGCCGTCCACGATCGCCTGCTCCATCGCGCTGACCATGTCGGAGTTGTAGCAGCCCAGGTCCAGACAGACGCGGTACATGATGAGCCGCGCCCCGGGAGCCATCCCCGAGATCGTGCCCTTGCTCACGCCGAAGATCTGGGCGTTCTTGTTCTGGTCCCCTGCGGCGGTGCTGCTGGTGTGCGTGCCGTGCCCGTCGGCGTCACGCGTGGAGCACTCCTTGGGCGTGCCGTTCGCGGGCCCCGGGTCCTGGCAGTACTCGCCCTCGAGGACCTCGGAGAAGCTCGTGTAGGTGTCGGTGAAGGCGTACGACCCGACGATCTTGTCGTTGCAGGCGAACAGCGGCCCGAAGTCGGGGTCGATGCCGTCGCCGTATTCACAGCCGAAGCTGCCGCCGAAGGCGGGGAGCCCGAGGTCCTTGAACGAGTCGTGCTCGGGCCAGATGCCGGTGTCCATGACGCCGACCAGGACATCCTTCCCGGTCAGGATGGGACCCTCCTGGCTCTTCCACACCTGCTTGGCGCCCAGGAACTTGGGGGTGACGTTCGTCTGGGGCTGCTTCAGGCCGTCCTTCATCACCGCCACGACCCCGGGGACCGACAGGAGGTCCTTCACCCGGTTGGCCGGCAGCTGGGCGGCGAGACCGCCGAAGGCGACCCGGAAGCGGCCATAGATCTTCACGCCGGACACCTTGGCCTCGATGCCGCGGACGATGCCCGCCTCCACGCTCTCGACATGCCGCGTGTAGGCGTCGACCGCGGTCGTGTTCCTGGTCAGGGGCTTGCCCGTTGCCTCCGGGCTCGTTGCCCTGAGCCCCCCGACGCCGCCGAAGTAGCTGGCCACGGGGTCGTAGTCGAGGCGGATCATGACTTGCACGAGTGCGGAGTCCTTCCGCTGCAGAAGCGAGAGATCGCTCTGGGCGATCCTGGCGGTGAAGGACTTCGCCGTCGTGATGGTGGCGATCGGCGTCAGCGCCCTCGCGGTCAGCGTCCGCTCCGCGGCGGCGGTCGCGCCTCCGATCCCCATTCCGGCAACCAGTGCCAGAGCGACGACAAGACGAAAGACACGGCTCAACGCAGGCTCCCTTCCTCGTGGCCGATGGGTAAGGCGCGGGATGCTGGCATAGAGTCCAGGGATTGGGAACGGGCGATCGACCGAATTTTTCGCGTAGTTTTCTTGGTCAATCTGCTTGACAAAGGAGGTCGGTAGCGAACATGGCGATGCTCGACGGGAAGGTCGCAGTGATCACGGGAGCCGGTCGAGGCATCGGCCGTGGTGAGGCCATGCTGTTCGCGGAGGAAGGCGCCCGGGTCGTGGTCAACGACCTCGGAGGCGAGTGGGACGGAACCGGTGCGGACTCCCGAGCCGCGTCGCAGGTGGTGGACGAGATTCGTTCATCGGGGGGCGAGGCCGTCGCCCACTTCGAGGACATCTCCGAGGAGCCGGGTGCGGCCTCGCTGATCGCCACCGCGCTCGAGACGTGGGGTCGGCTCGACGCCGTGGTGAACAACGCGGGCATCCTGCGGGATCGCATGGTCTTCAACATGGGTGTCGACGACTGGGATGCGGTGGTCAAGGTTCACCTCCGCGGCCACTTCCTGGTGACCCGGGCCGCGGCCCAGTACTGGCGGGAGCGGTCGAAGGCAGGCGAACAGGTCCGAGCCTCCCTCGTGAACACGTCCTCGACCTCGGGCATCCTGGGAAACGCCGGGCAGTCGAACTACGGGGCGGCGAAGGCCGGCATCGCGGCCTTCACCTGCATCACCGCTATGGAGCTGTCTCGGTATGGCGTCACCGTGAACGCCATCGCGCCCGGGGCTCGAACCCGCCTGACGGAGCAGACCTTCGGCGAGCTGAAACTGCCCGAGGGCGAGTTCGACTCCCTGGCGCCGGAGAACGTGGCCCCGCTGGTGGCCTACCTCGCCAGCGACTCCGCGGCCCACATCACCGGGCAGGTCTTCTACGTGCAGGGCGGACTGGTCCAGCTCTTCCAGGGGTGGACCCCGGTGGCGGAGATCCAACGTGACGAGCGGTGGACGCCGGCCGAGCTGGCCGGCCGGATGAGCGAGCTGTTCGAGGGACGATCAACCGTGTACTCGCCGCTGCGCTCGGCGCTGCGGGCGGTGACCGGGATCGGCGGGCCCGATTCGACCGGGAGCAGCGGGGGCGGCGGGTGATGGAGCCGACGTACTTCGCCGATCTCGAGGTGTTCGACGGCACGACGGTGCGAGCGCGACGGGGCGTGCTGCTCGGCGGGGGAAGGATCGAATGGGTGGGCCCTCATCGCCGCGCCCCCCGGGAAGCGCGCTCCGCCGTCGCCGTGGAGGGAGCCGGCCGCACCCTGACCCCCGGCCTGATCGACTGTCACGTGCACCTGTGCTTCGACGGCTCACCGGACTTCGTGGCCGAGGCGGCGGTCAGCGAACCCTACGCCGCCGTCAAGTGCGTGGCCAACGCGGCTCGCCAGCTGGCCGCGGGCGTCACCACGGTGCGCGATCTCGGCGGCCCCGGCGCCGTGGTGTGCGAGGTGAGCAAGGCCATCGCGGACGGCCGTGTTCCGGGACCCCGGGTGGTGGCGTCCGGCCAGGCCCTCACCATCTCCGGCGGCCACGGGTGGAACTCGTTCGCCCGCCAGGTCGACGGTCCCGACGGCATCCGGAAGGCGGTCCGCCAGCAGATCAGGGCCGGCGCGCGTTCCATCAAGATCGTCGCCACGGGAGGGGTGCTCACGCCCGGCATCACCGTTGACTTCGCCGCCCTCACGGAGGAGGAGGTGGCCGCCGCCGTCGACGAGGCGCACACGTGGGGCGTGCCCATCGCCGCGCACGCCATCGGGCGAACCGGCATCGAACGCTGTGTGCGAGCCGGGATCGACTCCATCGAGCATGGAGCGCAGATCACCGCGGAGACGGCGCGGGTGATGAAGGAGAAAGGGATCTATCACGTGCCGACGATCAGCGCGCTTCGGGGGATCATCGACCACCCGGAGGACGTCCCGGCCTTCGCCGTGGAGAAGGGACGTCAGATCGTCGACCTGCTGCAGGAGGCGTTTCGCCGCAACGTCCGGACGGGCGTTCCGTTCGCCTGCGGGACCGATGCGGGCACTCCGCACAACGCGCATGGCAACGCCCCTCGGGAGGCGATCCGGATGGTGGAGTGGGGGCTGCCTTCGGTGAAAGCCCTCCAGGCCGCCACATCCAATGCGGCGCGGCTGCTGCGTGTCCCTGAAGTCGGGTCCATCGAACCCGGCAAGGCCGCCGACGTGGTGCTCTGGGAGCGCTCGCCGATCGACGACGTCACGGCGCTGCTGGCTCCGAGCCTGGTGGTGCGCTCCGGCGAGGTAGCGGCCGGCTTGATCTGAGTGGGCGCGCTGACCGCCGCCAACGCATCGCCCCAGGTCACGGCGTGTCACACCCGGCCAGTACAGTCGCATCCATGGTCGAGGTCGTGGTCGTCGTGGTGGTGGGCGTGGCCCTGGTAGCCGCCGGGTTCTGGCTCGCGGTCGGTGCCCTTCGAGGGTCCGTCGAATCGCGGATGGAAGCGACGGCCTCGGAGATGCGCAGGCTCGCCGACGCCGCGTTCATCGGCGAGCGGGGCACCGGCGAGATGCGTCACGAGGTGGCCGCGGTCCGGCACGTCCTGGACCGCCTCCAGGTCCGCGACGAGGAGCGTCGGGAGCGAGAGGTGCAGGCATGGGAGGCCCTGCGCCGGGTGTCCACGCTCCTGGCCGGGTCGCAGCGGACCGGGCGTGCCGGCGAGAACATCCTCGGCGAGGCCCTGGCCCACCTTCCGCCGGCGCTGCTGGAGCGGGACTTCCGTGTGAACGGCCGCGTGGTCGAGTTCGCCCTGGTTCTGGCGGACGGGCGACGGCTCCCCATCGACTCGAAGTGGCCGGCCGAGAGCGAGGTGGCTCAGCTCGAGCGGGCGTCGGAGCCGGCGGAGCGCGACCGCATCATCCGGGAGATCGAACGCACCGTGGCCAGGCGCGCCCGCGAGGTGGCCGCGTATCGCGATCCGGCGGTGACCGCTCCCATCGCGGTGGCGGCGGTTCCTGACGCCGCGTATGGCGTACTGCGCAGAGCCCACACGGAGGCGTTCCGCCACGGCGTCATCGTGGTCCCGTACTCGCTGGCCCTGCCGATCGTCCTGTCACTCCATGCCCTGGTCTCGCGGGTCGGGGAAGTGGGCGACGTCGGGGCGTGCCTGGCCGACCTCGGCGCCATCCTCGACTCGTTGGAAGCGACGCTCGAGAACAAGCTGGAGCGCGCGGCCACCATGCTGGCCAACGGGACCGGAGAGGTGCGAGGGCACATCGGCCAAGCCCGTACGGCGCTGTCGCGTGTCCGCGATGTCCAACCGGGGGACCTGGAGGAGCCGCCGCTGGCTCGCCTGGTCGGAATGAGCGGCTGAGCGGCCGTCAGTTCC
>JBIOYQ010000222.1:0-8424 GCA_044870295.1 Actinomycetota bacterium | reverse complement strand
TGGCTGCTGATGATCTTCGCCGGGATCCTCCATGAGGAGGTGGGCATCAACCCGTTCGGCTACGGGACCTCCCTGGTGGCCACCATCGGCCTCTGGCTCGTCATGGCGCCGGCCATCGGGGCCATCGCGTCGTCGGTGCGCCGGCGCGTATGACCATCCGCCGGCCCCCCGAGGCCGGTTCGACTACCCGACATCCGGTATGGATGCCCCGTTCCTGGGGAACTACCTCGGGGAGAGGGGCATCTGAGGGAGGGGCCTCCAAGCGTCCGGGTGCTTGACTCTGACGCTTCGGCCCGGAGAATTCGAGCGTGAGGCCGCCGTGGAGCGGCCTCGAAGGCTATTTGAGGGCCCGCCCTCGGGCGAGGGCCGGAGATGGGAAGGAGGTGAGTGAATGGCGACCTACGAGGCGTACTGCGTCAAGTGCAAGGCCAAGCGCCAGTTCGAGGGTGAAGAGACCACCATGAAGAACGGCATGAAGGCGGCCAAGGGCAAGTGCCCGGTATGCGGCACGACGGTCATGCGGATCCTCAGCAAGGCCTGACGCGTCCCCCCCTTTGGGCGCGCGCTTCGCGGGTGGCGACGGCCGCCCTTCCTGGTCCACCCCGTAGCTGAGCCGTCCCGTTCAGGGACGAGGGCGAAGCAGCTCGCTCGGCGCGAACACCGGCGACTCCACTCTCCGCCGGTGCCGATCCACCAGGTCTCCCAGCGTGATCGTCTCCAGGACGCGGCGGACCGCCTGATCGACGTCCCCCCACAGCTCCTGCAGTCCACAGTGCGAGTCGGCGAAGCACGTGTGGTCCTCGACGTCCAGGCAGTGCATGGGGAACGTGGTGCCCTCGATGGCGTCCACGATGTCCGACACCCTGATGTCGGCAGGCTCCTTTGCCAGCCGGCACCCACCACCGGCGCCGCGGAAGCTCTCCACCAGCCCGGCCTTGTGGAGGGAGCCGAGCTGCTGCTCGAGGAAGCGCAGGGGGATCTGCTGCGACTCGGCCAACGACCTGGCTGGTACCAACGCGTCGCCGTGGCGGATCCGGCGCAGGGCGAGTTCGAGCATGGCCCGCGTCGCGTACTCGGTCTTCTGGGAAACCTTCAGCATGTGAACCTACCTGCTCGAAACGGTAGACCGGGGTTCGACGGTCGTCAATCGGTCGGATGGGAGGCTGCGGAGGCTGCCCGGAGCTCCGGGAGGTCGTCCTCCGACGCGATGGTCATGCGCGGCGGCCACTGCGAGCGCGTGTCCCAGACGTGCAGCAGGATCACCTTCAGGGCGGCCGCCACCGGGACGGCCAGCAGCATGCCCCACAGCCCCTGCGGGGTCCCTCCGATGAGCAGCGAGAGCAGCACGGTGACCGGGTGCAGCCGCACGGACTTGCCGAGGAGACGCGGGGAAAGGACGCGCAGGTCCAGCTGTTGCGCCACCAGGAGCACCCCGGCGCACACAGCGGCCAGCTTCCAGCCGCCCGGCACGTGCAACAAGCCGCCGGTGGGGGTGTTGGTCGCGGTGGCCACGAACAGAACCGGGATGGCGGCGATCACGATGCCCAGGAGCGGCACCAGCGCCAGGATCGCGGTCAGGCCCCCCAGCAGGGCCCAGTACGGCAAGCCGACGACGTAGAACGACGCCGCGCTGAACACCCCGACCAACAGGGCCACCACGAACTGGCCCCTGAAGAACCCCCCCAGCGTCTCGCCGAGCGCACCGGCCAGCCCGCGGACCTCCTCGCGACGCGTCGCCGGGACGACGGCCAGCGAGACGCGTTGGATCTTCGGCAGGTCGACCAGGAGGTAGAAGGCGAGCAGGGGACCCAACACCAGAACGAGCGCGAGATGGACCACGCCCGAGGTGAACGACGTCAACCTGCCCAGGAAGTTGAACGCGCTGCCCTGGCCCGGCTCGAAGTTCTGGAAGAAGGACTTCGTGTCGATGTGGACACCGAGCCGCTGGGCGAAGTCCGCCAGTCCCTTCTCGGCTCGCGTGAGGAGCGCCGGGATCCCTCCGACGAACGCGCGGACCTGATCGCTCACCACCGGGATGAAGTTGGCCAGGGCCAAACCGACCAGCGACAGGAAGACGACATAGCAGATCAGCGTGCCCCACACCCGGGGGATACCTCGAGCCTGCAGCCTGGTGACCAAGGGATTGAGGAGATAGATCACGATCAGGGCCAGGACCAGCGGCGGGAACACCACGGCGACCGGCTTCAGCACGAACCGATACAGCGCGTAGATCAAGATCAGGACGCCGATGACGGACCAGGCGAGCAGGCCCCAGCGCGCCGCTCGGGCAACGAAGGGGGTGGAGAAGAACGGCCCTCGGTCCCTGTCCATGGAGCGCCGGTCACGGCTCCTTCATCGCAAAGCGCCAGGTCAGGTCAGGGGCCATTATAGGGACCGCCGCTATGCTCACCGGGTCATGTCCGGGAACTCCGCGGCTCGGCGCGTCCTGATCGCGTCGAACCGTGGTCCCGTGTCGTTCGTCCGCAGCGACGACGGGAGCATCGTGCCGGCGCGGGGCCAGGGCGGCCTGGTCACCGCCCTGTCGGGCGCGCTGCAGTCGACCGACGGACTGTGGCTGGCCAGCGCCATGTCGGAACACGACCGATCGAAGGCGGGAAGGAGATTCGACGTCGAGGTCACGGGATCGCGGTACGCGTTGCGATATCTCGCGTTCGACGACACCACGTACACCGACTTCTACGACGAGATCTCCAATCGCATCCTCTGGTTCGTCCATCACCTGTTGTGGGACCTTCCGCGCGCGCCGGTGTTCCGTGGCATCGCCAGGTCGTGGGCGAACTATCGGGCGGTGAACGAGTCATTCGCACGAGCGCTGGCCGAAGAGGGAGGCGGTTCCGACGGGACGCGGTATCTTATCCAGGACTATCACCTCACGCTGGCCCCCGCCATGCTGCGAGCGGCCCACCCCGAGGCGCGGATCACCCACTTCTCGCACATCCCCTTCGCCGGCCGCGAGTACTTGGCCATCCTGCCCGCCTGGCTGCGCGAAGAGTTGCTGGCCGGGCTGCTGGGGGCCGACATCGTGGGATTCCAGGCGACGGCCTGGGCCGACCGCTTCCTGGATTGCTGCCAGGACCTCCCGGGAGCCCGGACCGACGCGCGCCGGCGGGTGGTGCGCTGGCAGGGACGTGAGGTGAAGGTCCGGGTGTATCCGATCTCGATCGACCCCGATCGCCTTCGATCCGACGGCGACTCGCCGGAAGTGGCGACGGCCCGACGTGCCCTGTCCCGTGTGGCTGCCGACGGCCAACTGCTGGTGCGTGTGGATCGTTCGGAGCTGTCGAAGAACATCCTGCGAGGGCTCCTCGCCTTCGAGGCCCTCCTCGCGGCGGAACCCGCCCGGCGCAGGAAGGTCACCTTCGTGGCGCACCTCAGCCCGTCGCGCCAGGCACTCACCGAGTACCGTCGCTACACGAACGACTGCCGGCTCGCCGCGGAGCGCATCAATCGGCGGTTCGGGCGCCACGGCTGGACCCCCATCCGCCTCACGTTGAAGGACGACTACGCCAGGGCCCTTGCCGCGTATCAGCTCTACGACGTCCTCCTGGTCAACCCCGTCATGGACGGCATGAACCTGGTGGCGAAAGAGGGGCCTGTCCTGAATCGCCGCGATGGCGTGCTGGTCCTGTCCGAGACCGCCGGCGCGTTCGCCGAGCTGGGGCGGCACGCCGTCCCGGTCAACCCGTTCGATGTGGACGGCACGGCCCGGGCCATCGCCATCGCCCTCGACATGGAGCGAGCCGAGCGCAGGATGCGCCTGCGCGGGCTGCGCGCGGCGGTGGCCCGGAACCCGATCGACCGATGGGTGTCGGCGCAACTGGACGACCTCGACCGGGTGGAACGCTAGGCGGCGTCAGATCCGCGAAAGCAGCTCCACCAGTCCAGCCGGGCGATCCACGACGAGATCAGCCCGGTCGAGCAACTCCTCGGGGGTCTCCTCCGTCCGCACGGCCACCTTCACCGTGGCCTTCCCCGCGGTGGTCAGGCGATCGAGCGCGGAGAACGCGTCGAGGTCCGGCTGGTCGTCGCCCGCGTAGAGGCAACCGGCCAACGCGTGATCGGTGACCAAGCGCTCCACCACCGCTCCCTTCCCGGGCATGGCCCCCGCCGCGACCTCGATCACCATCTTGCCGCGGACGACCGACAGCTCGAACTGGTCAGCGAGACGCTCTAGGCCCGGCACGAGGAGGGCCTCGGCTGTCGCGGGGTCGGAAGCGGCACGATAGTGGACCGACAACGACACTCCCTTGTCCTCGATCCACGCCCCTTTCACGTTGGCGATCGCGGCCTCGACCGAGCCCCGCACGGCCAGGATTTTCCCCCGCAAGGCCGGGTCTTCGATCACGCCATACAGGCCGACCAGGACCACGCCGTCGACGGGTAGCAGTCGGCGAAGCGTCTCGTTCGGCCGGCCCGAGATGACCGCCACCACGTCGACGAGGTCACGAAGGGTGGCCAGGGTCTCGGTCGCTCCGGGGACTGGCCTGGCCAGCTCAGGACGCGGGACGATCTCGGAGAGCGTCCCGTCGAAGTCGAGGAAGACGCCACGCCGCTGCGCGCGGCCGAACCGCTCCAGCGCGTCGGCGTCGATCAGCCGGAGACTTGGTCGGCCCCGAGGATAACCTCGAGGTCGATGTCGGTCGAGAGTGAGGCAGGGGCCGGCCTCAGCTCGGAGCCGGGGAACCGTTGCCGCTGCAGCCGCTGGGCTTCGGGGAGGAGGTCTGCCTGGTAGAAGATGATCGTGGTCTGGATCTTCTGCGAGTAGTTGGCCGGCGTCACCGTCTTGTAGCCGTCCGACTTCAAACGCTCAGTGACTTGTGCGGCCTGGCCCGACTTGGTGGTTCCGTTCAAGACCTTGACCGTGACCTGACCCTTCGGGCGAGCCTTGCGCGTCTTGCTGGGCGAGGGTGAGACCGCCGGCGAGCTGGTGGGCTCCTGCGTCGTGACGGTCGCTCCCGGGGTCACGCCCAGGCTGGAGTTCTGCGGGAACAGCTTGGTCAGACCGAGGAATCCCAGGACGACCAGTGCGACCAGGATGAGGCCTCGCAGCGTGGACGTGGCCATGGTCAGATACAGCGCCTTCTTGCTTCGCGGTCCATGTTTGCCTGGCAACTCCGCTCGTCTGCCGCCTATCCTTCCAGACCGAGTCGTCTGGCGAACCGCTTGCGCCGCCGCACGTCGCGAAGCCGGCGGAGCCGCTGGACCAGCATGGGGTCGTATTCGAGCGCCTCAGGCCGATCGATCAGCCGGTTCAGCAGCTGATAATACCGTGCGGGTGAGAGGCCGAAGCGGGCCCGAACCGCGCGCTCCTTGTGCAACGATGCCTTCCACCACCCACGCTCGAAGTCGAGGATCTCGCGCCACGCCCCGTCCGAGCTGGACGGCTCTTCCATGCTCTTCCCCCCAACATGTGGTGCTGCTGCCTCAGCCTACTACGAGATGTGGTACCCACATGGGGAAGTTGCGATGACGTCGAGGGTCATGGATACAGACCCCGGGTGACGTGGGCCTCGGCGACTCGTTGCACGCCCAGGATGGTGGCCGCGGTCCTCATGGTGACCTTGCGTTCCTCGGCCGTCGAGAGGACGTCCACGTACGACCGTTCCATGATCTGGCGAAGGCGATCGTTGACCTCGTCTTCACTCCAGTAGAACGCCTGGAGGTCCTGAACCCATTCGAAGTAGGACACCGTGACACCGCCGGCGTTGGCCAGGATGTCGGGGACCACCAGGATGCCCCGGTCCTTGAAGATCTCGTCGCCCTCTGGCTCGGTCGGTCCGTTGGCCGCCTCCACGATGACCGATGCCCTCACCCTGGAGGCGTTGTCCGAGGTGAGCTGACCTTCGAGCGCCGCGGGGATCAGCACGTCGCATTCCAGCTCGAGGAGCTCTTCGTTCGTGACGAACTCCCCGCCCTCGTAGCCGACCACCGAGCCCGTGTTGTCCCGATGGGCCCGGAGTCCCTGCGGGTTCAGACCCTTGGGGTTGTACACGCCGCCCTTCACGTCGGAAACGCCCACGACCACGCATCCCTGCTGGTGCAGCAGTTCGACGGTCCCACCGCCCACGTTCCCGAACCCCTGCACCACGACCCGGGTGTCCTCCACGGACATCCCCAGGTGCTTGAGCGTCGCAAGTGTCACGTCCATGACTCCGCGCGCCGTCGCCAGGGGTCTGCCGGCGGATCCCCCGATGGCCAGGGGCTTTCCGGTCACCACGCCGGGCACCGAATAACCCTCGCGCGTGGAGTACGTGTCCATGATCCACGCCATGACCTGTTCGTTGGTCCCCAGGTCGGGGGCCGGGATGTCCCGCTCCGGTCCGATCAGCGGGAGAAGCTCCGAAGCGTACCGTCGGGTCAGGCGTTGCAGCTCCCCCATCGACAGCTCGCCCGGATCGACGATCACGCCGCCCTTGGCCCCTCCGTAGGGGATGCTGACCACCGCGCACTTCCACGTCATCCACATGGCAAGCGCCTTGACCTCGTCGAGGGTCACCGCCGGGTGATAGCGGATGCCCCCCTTCGACGGGCCGCGCGAGGTGTTGTGGTGCACCCGATAACCCTTGAAGACCTGGATACGCCCGTCGTCCATGCGGACGGGGATGGACACCTCGAGCGCTCGTCGTGGATTCCGGAGGACTTCGTGAACCCCCGGGTCCAGGTCCATGGTCCGCGCCGCCTCGTCGAGCTGGCTCAGAGCGCTGTCCCAAGCCGAACCAGTGGTCAACACCATCTCCTTGATCGAATTGTTTCGGGCCTCAGCCTACCCGTTCGGGTCCGGCCCAATGCGGCCGGCGAAGGACCCGTGGGTCCGCTCGGCCGCTTCCCTGAGCGGGGCCAAGCGAGGGTCTCGATATCGTTCGAGAAGCGCGGCCTTCGCCTCCTCGCGGCGGTCCGTGGGTCGCGCCCTTCCCAGCTCGAGCGCCTCGTGTTCCGGGAACGTGTTCCGGTCCCATTGGTCCAGCTCGGCCAGGACCTTCTTGACGTTGTCATCGGTGGCTTCGAACTCCGCGAACGCGGTCCCGAACCGGCCGTTGACCTCGCGGATCACGGAACCGAGATCGGTGGTCACGTCCTCGAACCGTCCCACCACCACGCGGTCACGCAGCGGGAGCAGCGGCTCGTAGAAGCGACGGTACCCGCGTAGCACCTGAGCCAGCGAGAGCTGCGGGTAGCGGACGACCATGGAGAGAACAGCCTGCTCAGGCTCCCGGATGAGGACGATCGCTGGGGTCCCGAGGCGGACGGCGGTAATGATCGAGCCCGGCGCGTGGACGTGGTGCGCGATGCTGATCGTCCGGGGCTGGGCCTGCTGGAAGGCGATCACGGCGAACGTGTTGCCGCTGCGAGGGAACCCCTCGATGCAGATCTCGGTCTCGGCAGTGGTGACCTCGCCGCTTCGGCGAAGCAGCCAACGACACAGCATCGGCGATCGCCCTGCGAGGGTGCGGACATCCCACGCCAGCCGCCTCGGGAGGGTTCGGACGGTCCCTTCCGGTCTCACGACCAGAAGCGTAGATGGTCGGCTACTCCTTCCCCTCCAAGAGTGCCGCGGTCAGCGAGCGCAGCTGCGACAGCGCATCCTCGCAAGCCTCGCACAGTCCTCCTCCGGGGGACGGCTGGCCGCAGCGCGAGCACGCCAGGAACATCCCGCCCGGAGGACCCAACGCCGGTCCCGTTCCGTTCGGCGCGTCGTGGACCTGTCCGTTGGTGGTCGGCCACCCCTGGGCGGCCGCGGCCGATGGTGCGGATCGGCCGTCCTTCCGCTTGGAGCGCTTCCACGGAAGCTTCGACCGCTTCTCGTCCGGTTGCGCCACGGGTGAGGGCACGTCCCACGTCGTCGGCGGCGTGGGCCAGGCGGCGGGCGAGGGAGCCGTGGAAGCGGCGATCGGTTCCGCGGGCGTGGTCGGTCCGGTCGGGGCGGTCCTCGGTTGGGTCCCGAGGTCATGCATTTCCCGCATCAGCGCGTCGCGGAGCGAGGCACCGCTCTGAGATTCTTCTTCGGCCTTTCGCTGCGCCTCCTCCTCGGCGAGGCGGCGGGCTCTCTCTTCGGCCCTGAGGCGAGCTTCGTACTCGGCCTGGAGGCGAGCTTCTTCTTCGGCCTTGAGGCGAGCTTCTTCTTCGGCCTTGAGGCGAGCTTCTTCCGCGGCGCGAACGCGGGCTTCTTCCTCCGCGCGAAGTCGAGCCTCCTCCTCCGCCTTGAGGCGAGCTTCTTCCTTTGCCTTCAGCCGAGCTTCCTCTTCGGCGCGTCGGCGAGCTTCCTCCTCACTCTTGCGGCGTGCCTTCTCTTCGGCCTTTTGCCGAGCTTCCTCTTCCGCGCGAAGTCTGGCTTCTTCCTCGGCCTTGAGACGGGCCTCTTCCTCCGTTCGGAGACGGGCTTCTTCCTCGGCCTTGAGACGGGCC
>JBIOYQ010000221.1:0-6131 GCA_044870295.1 Actinomycetota bacterium | reverse complement strand
GGAAGATCGAGGCCCGGTCGACCGACGCAGCGACGTTGCCCACCGGGTTCGTCACGTTCCTGCTGACAGACATCGAGTCCTCGACGGCGTTGCTCAGGCGCCTCGGCGACCGGTACGCGGAGCTCTTGAACGACGTGCGAGGCGTGGTGCGCGCCGCCGTCGTGCAGGCCGGCGGTCGCGAAGTGGACGCCCACGCGGACGAATTCTTCGCGGTCTTCGAACGGGCCGCCGGCGCCATCGAGGCCGCGGCAGCCATCCAGCTCGTCATGTGCGATCGCACCTGGCCGGACGACGTGGAATGCCGGATCCGCGTCGGCATCCACAGCGGCCGCCCCAGCCTCACCCCCACGGGGTACATCGGACTCTCGGTCCACACGGCCGCCCGGATCTGCTGGGCCGCCCACGGCGGACAGATCGTGGTGTCAGCAGATGCCAAACAGGCCGCCGAAGGGTCGCTGGGGTCTCACGTTGGGTTCCGGAGTCTCGGCCGGCACCGGCTGCCGGGTCTGGCCAAGGCGGAAGCGCTGTTCCAGGTGGAGTCCGACGGGCTCCCCACGGACTTCCCTCGCCTACGCAGGCAGGCGCGGCCGCGAACCGCCAAGGAGGGCTAGTCCACGCGCTCCAACACCACCACCGGGATCCGCCGCGTCGTCTTCCGTTCGTAGTCGGCGAACCCGGGCATGAGGCGCTTCTGCTCCTCCCAGATCCTGTCTCGTTCCTCCGGCTCCGGGATCCGGGCGAACACGTCATGGGTCTCCGTCCCCACCTCCACCCGGGCCTGCGGATTGGCCAGCAGGTTGTGGTACCAGTCGGGGTTGGTGGGGGCGCCCCCCTTCGACCCGAACACGGCATACCCGGTGGGAACCTCCTGGTAGGCGAGCGGGTTGACGCGTTCGATACCGGACCGGGCTCCGCGGTGGTGGAGCAGCAGGAGGGGTCGGCCTTCGAACCACCCGCCGACTCTCCCCTCGTTCCCTCTGAACTCGTCGATGATCCGCTGATTCCAGTCGCTCGCCATCGCGCCCTCCTCGATTCCATCGTAGGCGAACCACGGCGCTGCGCCCGGTCTGGCGTTCGACGGTCCCTGCGTGAGAGAGTGCCGTGCCCGGGACCCATGGGAGGCAGGGGATGAGGGGTCGGCGATGGCTCGTGGCGGCCGCGGCGATCCTGGCCGTATCGGCGGTAGCCCCGGCGCCATCCGGCGCGGCGGCCGGCGGGTGGCGACAGAAGGTGTCCTCGGGCGTGCTCGTCGACACGGCCGAGGGCAGGACGGCCAGCTTCATCGTGATGCTCACGTCACAGGCCGATGTCGACGCCGCCGCCTCGCTGCCCACCAAGGACATGAAGGGGCGGTTCGTGTTCGACACGTTGACGGCCCACGCGGATCGGACCCAAGCTCCCATCCGGGCGCTGCTCGATCGGTGGGGCGCCCCGTACACCTCGCACTGGGTGGTCGATCTCATCACGGTCCTTCGGGGCGACCGCGCCCTGGTGCGGACCCTGGCTTCTCGTCCCGACGTTGCACACATCGACGCGAACGACCTGGTTCGATCGGTGGCCCTCCCCACCACTCCGCCACGACCGGCGCCCATGGGCCCGGCGACGGTCGAGTGGAACGTGTCGAGGGTGAAAGCCCCGGCCGCCTGGCAGCGGGGGTTCACGGGGCAGGGCATGGTGGTGGGCGCGATCGACACGGGGTTCCAGTGGGACCACCCCGCGCTGAAAACGCACTACCGGGGGTGGAACGGTTCGACCGCGGACCACGACTACAGCTGGTACGACGAGATCGATCCGTCGAACCGCGCGCCGGTCGACCCCGACGGCCACGGCACGTTCATCGCAGGCGTGATGGTCGGCGACGACGGCGGGGCGAACCAGATCGGTGTGGCCCCCGCCGCGCAGTGGATCGGGTGCCGGTCCATGGACCAGAACGGCCTGGGGACGCCGGACACCTACATCGGCTGCCTGGAGTTCATGGTGGCCCCCTTCGACCTGGACGGGCAGAACCCCGATCCGTCGAAGGCGCCGGTCGCCGTGAACAACTCGTGGCTCTGCTCCATCGAGCTGGGTGAGTGCCCGGACCAGTCCGTCCTGTTGACCGCCATTCGAGACGTGCGGGCCGCCGGCATCGTCCCGGTCGTGGCCGCCGGGAACTCCGGTCCGGACTGCTCGACCGTCGGCATCGAAGGACCGCCCGCCCAGTACGACGAGTCGTTCACCGTGGGCGCCATCACGTTCGAGAACAACCTCGCCACCTTCAGCAGTCGCGGTCCGGTCAGGTTCCAGGGCACGCGGATCAAGCCCGACATCGTCGCCCCCGGCGAGGACGTTCGATCGTCGTGGCCGCCCAGCACGTACTCGGTCGAGAGCGGGACCAGCACGGCGGCTCCTCACATCGTGGGCTCGATCGCCCTGGTGTATTCGGCGAAGCCGAACCTGATCGGGAACGTGAACGCCACCGAGCGGTTGCTGGAGCGGACGGCCCGTCACTACGACTCCTCGGACTGCAACAGCAACGGGACGTTCCCGAACAACCTGTTCGGGTACGGTCTGGTGAACGCCGGCCGCGCGGCCGGCCCCTGACGGGGGAGCCCCTTCATGGACATGCGTCTCGAGCTCGTCCAAGTCCCGGTGTCCGACGTGGACCGGGCGAAGGCGTTCTACGTCGACCAGGTGGGCTTCCACCTCGATCACGACCACCAGGTCACGGAGGACCTTCGGTTCGTCCAGCTCACGCCGCCCGGGTCCGCGTGTTCGATCGCCATCGGCACGGGCTTGACGACCATGGCGCCGGGATCGGTGGAGGGCCTCCAGATGGTGGTGGCCGATATCCACGCCGCCCACCAGGAGCTGGCCGGCCGAGGCGTCGACGTCAGCGACGTTCAGGATTACCCGTGGGGGTCGTTCGTCTTCTTCAAGGACCCCGACGGCAACGCCTGGGCCGTCCAGGCGATACCTCCGCGCCCGTAGCCCGGAAGGATCCGTCCCGACAGGCGCATCAACCGGCGGTCGTGCGGACGCAGTCGTGCCGCCCAGGTGGAGCGATCATCCGCGGTCACCTCCTCCCGGGCCACGTCGATGCCGACCCGTCGGTAGGCGCAGGCAAGCCGTTCCAGCTCGAGGTCGTCCGGGTCGGCGGCCGATCGATTGATGCGGGCCTCGAAGGACGCCCCGGGCTTGCCCAGACCGGCCAGCGCCGACAGGGCGCGTTCATCCGGATCGATCAAGGCGCGAAGCAGGGATCCCCATGGATAGAACACGGTCACGCGATCGGCCAAGCTCACCAGAGCCCCGGGAAGGTCGTCCAGCGAGGCGTGCACGAACACCGCGTTGGCGACCCCGCCTCGAGCAGGTTTGCGCGAGGCCCGATACGAGACCTCTCGGAGTTCCTCCGCATTGGCGTCCACGCCGATGAACAACCCGGTGGGATCCGCTCGAGCCATCCGATAGACCTGGCGCCCGTCACCGGTCCCGACATCGATGTGCACCCTGGCCGCCGATCGTGCTCGCTGTCTGATGTCCGAAGGAGAGACGCGCAGGCGGGCGCGTCCCTGCACCACTTCGAT
Source organism: Actinomycetota bacterium (assembly GCA_044870295.1). GTDB lineage: Bacteria > Actinomycetota > UBA4738 > UBA4738 > UBA4738 > AC-52. The sequence goes on along the minus strand of JBIOYQ010000221.1, from coordinate 2,565 downwards.
GGATTCCATCTGCCTCCTCCTCGCTGCGTCGCGGTCGCGGTGCAGCGAGGAAGGAGGTGCTCGTGCCGGATGGACGGCGGTGTGGAGACGGCGGCAGAAGGCACGCCGGAACGGACGCTGGATTGCGCCCGGTGAAGCTGGCCGGTGTCAGGATCAGCCGAAGGCCATGAGGCAGGAAGTCTACGCTCGGCGAGCGCCTAACCGACCTCCTGCCGGAGCATGGTTTCGATCCGTCCGACGAAGGACTCGACGGCCTCGTCGGGCGGAAGCTCTGGCGTCTCCCCGCGGTGCACGGCCAGGGCGGTCTCGATGAGCTGGAGGTCGCCGGCATCGCCAGGCTGTTGGCGGACCCAGGCCGCTCCCTCCACCTTCGAACCGAGGGCGCCGGTCTCCAGATACCTCCAGGACCGTGCCGCATTGAGGACGCGGTAAGCCATGGAGGACAGCGCCGGCTCGCGGTGCCCCTCCCACGCCGCCGCACCTTCGTCTCGGGCCCACCGCAGGTCGGCCAGGAACGCCTCGAGAAGCAACGCCCGGTCCGGCGCGGGGAAGAGGACCTTCGGATCCGGTCCGGCCAGGGCCCGGCCTCGTTCCCGGCTCATGGCGAAGTGGATCACCAGATCCCGGTCCGCAGCTTCCTCCCCGCCAACCACGACGGGTGGCTGATCGTGCGAGGTGACGTGGACCTCGAAAGCCGGAGCCGGCGACGGTGTCCGGACCGCGGCCTCCGTGACCAGGCTGAACTCGAGGTCACTGCCCGGCCGATCCAGGGCAACCAGGGCGTCGCCCAGCCTTCTGCGCTCAGGCGCCGGGAGGGAGCCCGCGCAGACGGCGAGGACGTCGATGTCGCTCCGACCCGGATCGAACGCGCCCATGGCCAGCGAGCCGTGGAGGTACGCTCCCACGAAGCCGGCGCCGAGGTGGCTCTGCAGCTCGGCCACGAGCTGTTCGAGGTACCGCTCGATCTCAGGGTCGATCGGGTCCACGTTCGCCCCTCACGCCTGGTCGACGTCCCTGCCGGCTTCCTCCGCTGACATTCGCGACGCCACCCGTCATCATGGAACGGCCCGCTCGGGTGCGTGCTTTCGGAGAAGCATGGATCGAATCGAGAACCCTCGTTCCGGCGCTCAGGCGTCTCGTGAGCCGACCCAGATGGGCCGGCTGCTTCTGCGATTCCGCGATCGGGACCTCGAGCGCGCGTTCCGCGACGACTACTTCCAGCACAGCCTCGGGAACCTGCGGTTCGCGTTCATCGTCGGCATCTTCCTGTGGGTCATCTGGGGTGTGTTCCTGCACCGTCACATCTTGGCGCACGCGGAGGAGGACCTCGACCGGCTGATGCGATACGCGGTCTTCATCCCCAGCCTGGCCGCCGGATTCGCCCTCAGCTACACGCGCTACTTCCGCCGCATCTGGGAGTGGCTGGCGGTGGGGGTCAGCGTCGGCACCCTCGGGTTGTGGGTGTACTACGTCGCGCACATCGTGACGCTGCCGACCGAGTACGGCTACGTCGGCGTCATCCTGATCACGGCGTTCACCTACACGCTGCTCCGCCTCCGGTTCGTCCTGGTGGTGGTGATCACGTTGGTCGGCATCGCCGTCTACCTGCCCTACGTCTTCGCCACGCGCTACATCGTCGACGTGTCACGAGTCCTCGCGACCCTCTATCTCTTGTCGTTCGGAGCCCTCGGCGGGGTGGCGGCCTATCGGATGGAGCGGTCCTCCCGGCGGCTGTTCATACGAGAGCGCCAGCTCGATCAGGAGCGCGAGCGATCGGACGGCCTGCTGCTCAACATCCTGCCCCAGGCCATCGTGGACCGCCTCAAGGGCTCGCCGAACGGTGGTCGGGTGGCGCAGGCGTTCGACGAGGTGAGCGTGGTGTTCGCCGATGCGGTCGGTTCCACCGAGCAGGCCAGTCGCTGCTCGGCCGAGGAGTTCACCGATACGTTGGATCGGCTGTTCCGCGTGTTCGACGACATCGCGGACCGCCATGGTCTCGAGAAGATCAAGACGATCGGGGACAGCTACATGGCGGTGGCCGGCGCACCCGTTTCCATGTCGAACAATGCCGAAGCGGCCGTCGCCATGGCCCTGGACATGGTGAACGAGGCCGGAACGGTCCGCTGGCCATCGGGCGACCCCATCGAGGTGCGGGCGGGCGTGGCGACGGGGCCCGCGGTGGCGGGGGTCATCGGGCAACGGAAGTTCGCCTATGACGTCTGGGGCGACACCGTGAACCTGGCCAGCCGGCTCCAGGAGATCGGGGAGCCCGGCCGCGTCCTGGTCTCCGACGTCACGGCCGACCGGTTGTCGGACCGTTACGACTTCCGCGACCCCATCGTCCTCAACCTGAAGGGGAAGGGACCCACCCCGGCGCGATTCCTGCTGGGCCCCCGGCCCGATCAGCCCGTCATCGCAACGGCCCCCGCACGATCTCCCCTAGCACCGAGTCCGGGGGTCATGTCCCTTACGCAGCGGCGTCCGCTTCCTTGATCTGCTTGGCCAATTGGTCGGCTCGCGCGTCGACCTCGCCGGACACGTAGCGGTTGACGGCCTTGACGTTGG
>JBIOYQ010000220.1:0-27525 GCA_044870295.1 Actinomycetota bacterium | reverse complement strand
TGCGCGCAGCGCGGCCAGGCCGGCCGATCCGCCTTCGCGCCGCACGGGAACGCACCCGGCGGCCTTAAAGAACCACCGCGTGTACCAGTGGTCGAAGTAATCGCCCTTGGCCAGGATGGTGGCCTTGCGGCCCTTCAGCACCAGGGGCATGAGGAAATCGTCGAGGAAGGACTCGTGGTTCGCCGCGAGGATGACCGGCCCCTCCAAGGGGATGTTCTCGAGACCGATCACGTTCGGCCGGTACAACAGGCGAAGGACCGGCCCGAGGAAGACGTACTTCATCAGCCACCAGAACACGGCGTCAGCCTTCCCCCGTGAACCCCGCCAGGTCGGTCGCGGTCACCTCGTTAGACTATACGCGCCGAAACCGGGAGGAAAACGCATCCACATGTTGGCGTTCGGGACACTCGAATGGACGTTCCTGGTGGTGCTCGTGGTGCTGGTGGGCGCCGCGGGGGCGTTCGCCCTGTTCCTCGTGGCGCAGCTGTTCCGAACCCACTCGCGCCGGGCCTGACCGAAACGCATGCTTCCCAGAATCCAGCCGGGCGCGGAGCCGTTCCGGTTCGACCGAGGCCCCGTCGGCGTCCTGCTGCAGCATGGGTTCACCGGAGCCCCCGCCTCCATGCGGCCCTTCGGCACGTGGCTGGCCGAACGCGGCATCTCCGTGGTCGGCCCGCGGCTTCCCGGGCACGGAACGTCATGGGAGGATCTCGAGGGGACCAGGTGGCAGGACTGGGAGCGTGAGGCCGAGGCAGCGCTGACGGACCTCCGGTCGCGGTGCCAGACCGTGATCGCGGTCGGCCTGTCCATGGGCGGGGCACTGGTCCTGCATCTCGGGGTCAAGCATGCCGACCAGCTCGACGGCATCGTCACGATCAACCCCGACATCCGTCGCCCCGAGCTCGTGCTGGTCCCCGCGGTCCGGCTGTTCATGCGAACGAGCAAGGGCGTCGGCAACGACATCAAGAAGCCGGGGCAGGACGAGCTCGTCTACGAGCGCGTGCCGCTCCGGGCTGCCAACCAGCTGGGGAAGCTCTACCGGACCGTGGCGCGGGAGCTGCCGTCGATGCGCCTGCCTCTGCTGGTCTTCTCCTCCAACGAGGACCACGTGGCCAAGCCGTCGAACTCGAAGTACGTGTTCTCGCGGGTGGGGAGCTCTGAGAAGGAGCTGATCCCGCTGGCCAACTCGTATCACGTCGCCACGCTCGACTACGACGCGGAGCTCATCTTCGAGCGGACGCTCGCCTTCGCGGGCGCACTCGCCCGGGGCGAGGCCCCCACCCGATAGCCGTGCCGGTCGTCACGGTCTCACGGCAGTACGGTGCGGGCGGGCGGCGCGTCGCCCCGGCCGTGGCGGACGCGCTCGGGTTCACCTTCGTCGATCGCGAGATCGCCGAGGAAGCGGCTCGCAGGATGGGGATCGATCCGAAGGTGGCCGAGGCTCGCGACGAGCGGGCTCCGGCCATCGTCGAAGAGGTCGGGCTGGCCCTGGCCGCAGCCACGCCCGGCTTCGGCCTGACCACGGTTCCCGAACTCGACGACCGGACGCTGGCCGAAGCGACGCGCCGGGTCATCCAGTCGCTGGCCGACGGTGGTGGCGGCTACGTGATCCTGGGGCGGGGGGCGCAGTGCGTCCTGGCAGGACGGTCGGACGCCTGCCATCTGTCGCTGGTCGGCGAGCTGCGCGACCGGGCCCGCCGCGTCGCCGAGTGGCAGGGCATCGACCCCAAGGAGGCGGCCGTTCGGTGCGAGCGTGCCGACGCCGAGCGCGCCAACTACGTGCGCCACTTCTTCGGACGCGACATCCGGGATCCACTCCTCTACGACGCGGTCCTCAACACGAGCCTCCTGTCGCTCGACCTCGGCGCGGACGCCGCCATCGACCTGGCCCGGCGAAAGCTCGGGTAGGTGGGATCCTTCGACGCGCTTCGCCACCGCAACTTCCGCCTGCTGTTCGCGGGCGCTTTCCTTTCGAACGTCGGTACGTGGATGCAGGCCATCGCGCTGGCGTGGTACGTGTTCGTGCTCACCCACTCCGCGTTCTGGGTCTCCTTCGTCACGTTCGTCAACTTCATCCCGACGGTCCTGTCCCCCATCGGGGGCGTCTATACCGACCGCCTGGACCGGAAGAAGATCCTCCTGGTCACCCAGAGCTTCATGATGGTCGACGCGACGGTGCTGGCCATCCTGGCCTGGGCCAACGACGCCACCCTGTTCGCCGTGCTGGCGCTCACGTTCGGCCAGGGGCTCGCATTCGCCTTGAACGGCCCGACCTGGCAGGCGTTCGTTCCCTCGCTCGTGCCGCCGGAGGCCATGGTGAACGCCATCGCATTGAACTCCGCCCAATTCAGCCTGGCCCGCGTCGTCGGGCCGGCGATCGCGGGCGCGGTCATCGCCTCGTACTCCCGAGGGGCCGCCCTGGTGTTCGCGGTCAACGCCGTGTCGTTCCTGACCGTGATCACGGCCCTGTTGCTGATGCGCACGCCGCCGGTCACGGTCGGGCCGCGCGAGCGCGTGCTGGCCCTGCTTCGGACCGGTCTCGCCTACACGTGGTCGCACCGGAGGATCAGGGCCATGATCGGGGTGATCGCCGTCGTGTCGTTCTTCGCCGCTCCGGCCGGCGCGCTCCTCCCGGTGTTCGCCGCGAAGGTCTATGGGCGCGGCGCGGGCGCCTACGGCTCGCTGGCCGCTGCGCTGGGCGTGGGGTCCGTGGCCGGCGCCCTGGCGCTCGGGCGGCTCGGCAACCGGGTGGGCCGGCGCGTGGTGGCCGCCGCCACGGCGAGCGCCGGGCTCGTGCTGATCGTGTTCGGCGCCGTGCCGTCCTACCCATCGGGCCTCGTGCTGATGTTCCTGTTCGGCGCGGCCTACCTGCTGGTCATCTCCGGGACGAACAGCGACATCCAGCTCTCGGTCGACAACCGGGTGCGGGGGCGTGTCATCAGCATCTGGATGCTCGCCTTCGGCGTCGCCTATCCCGTTGGATCACTGCTGGCCGGCGTCGCCGCCGCGGCGTGGGGGCCTCGGCCCACCGTCGTGGCCGGGGCCGTGGTGTGCTGCGCATGGGGACTGGGGATGCTGCGCTGGTTCCCCGGCCCGGCGCCTCGGCCGGCGCTGCAGCCGGGGTCCTAGGGATTGACGCGGGTCCCCTCCAACTCCAGATCGGCGAACACCGGCCGGTGGTCGGACGCGGTCACCACCTCCGGAGCGGTCGAGACCCACGCCCGGAGCGGCCGGATGTCCCCACTGGCGAAGAGGTAGTCGATGCGCGCCGTGGGGATGCGGGCCGGGAAGGTCTCCCCCGGTCCTCGGCCCGCGTGGGTGAACGCGTCGAACAATCTGTCCCCCAGCCACTTCGTCGCCGGAGAGCCCGGCCCCTCGTTCAGGTCGAGCCCGACCACCACCCCGCCCTCCGCGCCACCGATCCAGTCGGTGAGCTCTTTGGCGTGGGCCTCCCGCTCCCGTGGCGACAGCCCGAGGTGGGCAGACACCGCCGTGAGGGGCATCCCCATCCGTTGCAGCCGCGCCGCAACGAACCCGCGAGGACTGGTCCGGCCTTCCTGGGTGAACCTCCCCACGTCCGCACCGAACACGCGCCACGGCGGCCGTGACAGGACGGCGTTCCGAACCCTGCTGAACGGCCGGTGGCTGGACTCGACGTCCATCTCCAACGATCGAGCCAGGGCCCTGACCTTCCGCTTCGGCCCGCACTCCTGGACGAAGACCAGATCGGGCTCCTCCGCAGCCAGGATGCCGGCGACCGCATCGATGCCGGCGCGGAAGGATTGCACGTTGTAGGTGGCGACGCGGATCTGCACGGCGCGCCCGTGCCCTCGCTAGAGGACCGGACGCAGGGCGTCGGCGATGGTGGGCGAGCCGTCCGCCTCCTCGAGGTCGTAGGTCACGCGCACGGCCGGCTGCTCGATCTCGACCAGCTTTCGGAGATCCACGGGTGTGGCGATCACCACAACGTCGGCGCCTGCGGCGTTGATCATGGACTCGAACTCTTTCAGCTGCTGCGCCGAGTAGCCCATGGCGGGCAGCACGGGCCCGATCTCGTATTTCGCGTAGATGTCCTTCATCGAGCCCACGGCGTGATCCCGGGGGTCCACGATCTCCGCCGCGCCGGCCTGCCGTGCCGCCACGACGCCGGCGCCGTACAGCATCTCACCGTGCGTCAGGGTCGGGCCGTCCTCGATCACCAGCACGCGCTTGCCGGCGAGCTGGGTCCCATCCTCGATCGTCACGGGACTGCGGCCCTTGATGATCATCGCCTTCGGATTGAGCTCCGCGGCGGACCGCTCGATCTCCTGCACCTGCTCGGGCGTGGCCGAGTCGACCTTGTTGATCACGATGACGTCGGCCATTCGGAAGTTCGCCTCACCCGGGTGGTAGGAGGTCTCGTGACCGGCCCGCAGCGGATCGGCCACGGTGAGGTGCACGACCGGCCGGTAGAACGGATAGTCGTTGTTGCCGCCGTCCCACACCAGGACGTCGCACTCCTTCTGCGCCTGCTCCAGGATGTCGCCGTAGTCGACGCCCGCGTACACGACCGTGCCGTTCATGAGGTGCGGCTCGTACTCCTCGCGCTCCTCGATGGTCACGTCGGCGTCGTCCAGATCCTGGAACGTCTCGAACCGCTGGACTCGCTGGGCGACCAGATCGCCGTAGGGCATGGGGTGCCGCACGACCACCGCGGTCTTGCCATGTTCCTTGAGGGTCTTCACGACCTTGCGCGTGGTCTGGCTCTTGCCGGACCCGGTCCGAACCGCGCACACGGCCACGATCGGCACGTTTCCCTCGAGCATGGTGGCCTTGGGCCCGAGCAGGGCGAACGACGCGCCCGCCGCCAGCACCTGGCTGGCCTTGTGCATGACGTAGGTGTGCGAGATGTCGGAGTACGAGAACACCACCTCGTCGACGTCCAGCTCCGCGATCAGGCGGTCGAGCTCGGATTCGAGGTAGATGGGGATACCTTCCGGGTATCGTGACCCGGCCAGCTCCGCCGGGTAGCGGCGCTTCTCGATGAACGGGATCTGCGTCGCGGTGAAGGCCACCACCTCGGTGTCCGGGTCGTCGCGGTAGACCACGTTGAAGTTGTGGAAGTCGCGTCCAGCGGCTCCCATGATGAGGACACGCTTGACCATCCGCCACCCTTTCGCCGTTGGTCAGGATTGACAGGAAATGCCGCCCGAGCTTACGGGCCGCCCATCGGGAGCGTCAAAGGTCCTCAGCCCAGCAGCGGCAGCACCCGATCGGCCAGCAGCGCTCGGCGATCGGCGGGGCCCGCCAGGACCACGATGGCCCAGGTGGCGCCCGCTTCGGCCAGGTCTCCGAGGTATTGCGCGAACCCGTCGACGGGCCCCGACCACGCCAACCCGTCGTTCATGCCGCGGCGGTGGCGCGCCTCCACCAACCGCTGCACGTCCTGGTCGTCCTCCCCCACCAGCACGATCCCGGCCCAGGTCGCTTCCGCGTGGCGGCCGGCTCGGTCCGCCTCCTCGGCCAGGAGCTTGGCCTTGTGCCGGAACGCGTCCGGCGTCACTCCCCATCCGTTCCAACCGTCGGCGATCGATCCCGCCATCCGCACGATCTCATCGCTCAGACCGCCGAGCCATATGGGCGGTCCCCCGGGCTGCACCGCCGACGGGACCAGCGGTCCCGCCATCGCCGGGATGAAGTCGCCGCCGTCGAACGGGCGGCCCGTGAAAAGGGTCTTGATGGCGCCCACGGTCTCGGCCAGATGGGCTCGCCGCTCGCGCACTCCCAGATCCGGGAAGCCGAAGGCGTCGTGCTCCGGCCGGTCGATGGGGTCGCCCGTTCCGATCCCCAGGATGGTCCGGCCGCCACTGATCTGATCGATGGTGGCCATCATCTTCGCCACCAACCCCGGTGGGCGCAGCACGGCTCGCGTGACCAGCGTCCCCAATCGAACGCGCCGGGTCGCGGCGGCCACGGCCGCCAAGGTGGTGAATGCCTCCAGGGCCGGCCGGTCGGGTGATCCGCCCGGCGGGAAGAAATGGTCGAACACGAACGCCCCATCGAACCCGAGGGCATCGGACGCCCGCGCCGCATCCACGACCTTCGCGGGGTCGCCCGAAAACATGGGCAGGATCACCCCGATCCTCAGGGCCCGTCGGGTCATCGAGCGACCAGCTCCCGCCACGCGAGCTCGGCCGCGCCGATCGCTCCCGCGTCGTTGGCCAGCGCGGCCGCGACGATCGGAACGTCCGGCCGATGGTCCGCACCCATCACCGTGGCTCGGTACGCCCGGCGAGCCGGCTCCAGCAGCAGGTCGCCCGCGGCGATCACTCCCCCGCCCACGACCACTATGTCCGGGTCGAGGGCGTTGACGTATCCGGCGATCCCCTCCCCCAGCCGCCGCCCGACTTCGTCGAACACGCCGATGGCGACCGGATCGCCCTGCTTGGCCGCCTCCGTCACCATCTGGCCCGTCACGCGCTGGGCGTCTCCACCCGCCGACGTCGCCAGGAGGGAGTCCGGATGCTCGGCCGCCGCCTCTTTGCCCAGCCGCCCCACCGCCCGGCCGGAGGCCACCTGCTCCCAGCACCCCACCGCCCCGCATCCGCACCGCGGGCCGGAGGGATCCACGATCATGTGGCCGATCTCGCCGGCGAAGCCGTGCGCGCCCCGCACCAGCCTCCCGCCCGACACGATCCCTCCGCCGATCCCCGTCCCCACCGTCACCATGAGCATGTCCGAGACCCCTCGCCCGGCGCCGAACACGAACTCACCCCACGCCGCCACGGTGGCGTCGTTGTCGACCAACGTGGGAAGCCCGACCCCGTCCTCCACGATCTCGCGCAAGGGCAGGTCCTTCCACGCCAGGTTCGGGGCGAACCGGACGATGCCACCCAGTTGGACCAGACCCGCCGCGCCCACGCCCACCGCGCCCACGCCGGATGAACCCATCAGCTCACGGACCAACTCGATGATGGTCTTGGCGGTGGCCACCGGATCGGTGGCGGGCGTATCGGCGCGCCTGCGGTCCAGGACGCTGCCGGTGTCCACCTCGACCAGCAGGCCGTGGACGTTGGTCCCGCCCGTGTCCACGCCGATGGCGACTGCTCCTGGCATGGCCGGACCTTAGCGCGCCCTCATCACCGGATCGAGTTGCCGGGGCTCAGAATCTCAGCAGGGCGCCGATGTCGAAGGGCCGCCCGCCGTCGCCGTTGACCATCGTGAGCGACTCCACGCGAGATCCCTGCTGGAGCGCCTTCGCCACACCGCTCTCGATCACGTCCGGCACCGGTTCGGTCGGCTCTCCGTCGATGGGACACGTCGACGCGTGCAGGCCCAGCCATCCACACGACGTGCAGCGCACGCCCTGCGAGGACGTGCCGAAGGGGACGACCAGGGTATCCACGCGGCCGTCGTTCAGCGCGGCCAGCACCGGTTCCAGGCCGGTGACGGCGCCCCGTCCGGCGGCCGCCTCTGCCACCACCTTCTCCACCACCTCGCGCTCGCTCTGCGCCTCGATCCTCTCTTCGATCTCGAGCGACCGCTGCAGGACCTCGTTGGGATTGGCCGTCATCGGCAGCGTCACCCGGGCTACCACCCGCCGCTTCAGGTAGTCGTGAAGGCTCCGTTCGAACTCCGGCCTCACCTCGTCCGGTCCCGCCAGGATCAGGTGGTCGAACCCTTGGCGCTTGAAGTACTTGAGCAGCACCTCGGCGACGTGCTTCACGTGCCTCCCGACGTGGTCGTCGATGTGCCGCTGGTACCGGGCCTGGGACCATCCCCCCTGGTCGTGCCGGCCGGGGACGTCGTCGAAGACGTCGGTCTCCTCGCGGATCCCTCCCATCCTGGACAGGAAGAGTCGGGCCTTCTCCCGGTCGACCAGCGCCGTGCAGAACGTCTCGTAGGTCTCGATCAGGGCCTCGAGCGGCAGGACGTGCGGATGATCCGCCAGCGTGGCGCGGTCCGGCAGCGGCCGAGGCACCAGGACGTCTTCCCACGACCGCGAGGCCGAGGACGAGAACAGCGCGACGCCCCCGAGTCGAACCACGGTCGAGGTCGTCGAGGAAGGCCAGCATCCGCTCGACGTCGTGGGCCACGGACGTGGCGGCCTTCTTCGGCAAACCTTCGGCCTCCTTCCGCAGCTGGTGGCCGAGCAGCTCCGCCCGCTGCATGTAGTCCTGCTTGCGCGGAGAGCGACGCCCGTCCACGTCCAGGTACAGGGTGGAGACGGGGGCGCCGTCAACGTGCCAGGCCGCCAGGTTTCGCAGGAACTCACGATCGATCATGTCGGGCATGGATCTAGCCCTCCTTCCCGGGAGGCGCCGCGATCAGACGACGACCCGATCACTCGATGGTGAGGCGCTCCAACTTGACCGGTGGCTCCATTCCCTCCAGGCGGGCATCGATGATCGCTCGGACCGCCAGCAGGAACTCCCGTCCGGCGGCCATGAGGTGCTCCACGAACTCGGGGCGGGCGTCCGAAGCGGTGGTCACGGCGATGCAGATCGGGCAGAACGACACCGTGCATACCGGCGGCGTCTTGTTGGATTCCTTCGGTGTGTTCGTGGTGGTCCTGGCCCTGGTGGGCCTGGCCTGCGCCATACCGATCCTCCTATCTCGACCCCGCCGTGGCGGGGGCGTCCGCCTCGCGGGCGAACCGGATCTCCAGCCGGTCCCCGACGAAGTTCGCCTCCTTCACCTCCAACCTCTGGAGGCTCTGGGGAAGCACCAAGTTGCGCTTGTAGCTGGCCACCCGGACGAACAGCTCGTCGGCCTTCCGGAAGACCTCGATGTCACCCTTCTCGATGAAGGGCAGGCGGAGCGACAGGACGTACGACGTCCCGCGCTTCCTGACCCGGAGCGGCTCGTCGCGATGCAGGATGTCAGTGGCGTCGCGTTCCCCGTAGACCTCGCGGCTCATCTCGGCGAGGAGGTCGGCCCCGACCATCTCCCGATCGAACAGCCGGGCGGTGAGGATGGGGACCGGTTGGAAGGACTCTTTCACGGTCTCGAGGTGCTCGGCCTGGATGTCCTTCCAGTGTCCGAAGTACGGGTCGGCCACCTCCTCCGGGATGATCCGGTTGACCACGACCGCGTCGACTCGGTAGCCGAACAGGGACAGATACGTGTAGGTGCGCTTGGCCTCGGCGATCACCATGCGCTCGGGGTTCACCACCAGGCGAACGCTGGACATCCGGTCGTTCGTCAGGAGCTGGCGGACACCGTCCAGGTTGCGATGGAGCCGTTCGATCGCGGCGAAGATGCGGTCGTCGGCAATGGGCATCGAGGTCAGCCGGCTGAGCAACGGCCGGATCGTCTTCACCACGCGCCGCTCCACCGGAAAGATCCGCTCGATGTACCAGTTCATCGCCTCCGGCAGCGACAGCAGCCGGAGGGTCTCGGCGGTCGGCGCGCAGTCCACGACCAGCAGGTCGTATAGGCCGCTGTCGGCGTTCGCCTTGACGTCGGTCAGGCTGAAGATCTCGTCCAGACCGGGGATGACGGAGAGCTCCTCGGCCTCGATGGCGTCCACGCCGGCCCAGTTCAGGAACGCCATCACGAACTCCTGGATGTCGCGCCAGTTGGACTCCAAGCGTTCCTGAGCGTCGATCTGCTCGGCCCACAGGTTGGGCGCGATCTCCTGAGCGCGTGCCGTCAGCGGGATGTCGAAGGAGTCGGCGAGCGAGTGCGCCGGGTCGGTGCTCATGACCAGCGTCCGGTGCCCGGCCGCGGCGGCTCCCACCGCGGTCGCCGCCGCCACGGTGGTCTTGCCCACCCCACCCTTGCCGGTGAACAGCAGGATCCGCACTCGACCACCTAGCGTAGCGGGAGCAGGGCGATGCCGCCCTGCTCCCGTCGATGAGCCCTCGGCCGATCAAGTTACGTACCCATCCCCAACCGAGAGGAAAAGCAACCGGCTACCGGCTCTCCACCCGCTTCTTGAGGCCGCCCAGAGCCGTCCCGATGATGGTTTTCTCGGCCTGGCGCTTGACGAACCCGATCATCGGGATGGCCGTCTCGATCGAGATCCGATAGGTGACCTTGGTCCCGCCTTCGGACGGCTCCAGCACGTACTCGCCGGCGATGTCCTTCACGGCACCTGACGCCGACGCAGTGGTCCACGACATCCCCCGATCCCCCGCCTTGTACCGGTACCCCAGCACGTAGGAGGCGGACACGCCCATCTGGCTCACCTCGAAGGCCACCTCGGTCGGACGCCCCTTCGCGTCCCGCTTCGTCACCTCGGCCTTTTTCACTCCGGTGGCCCACTCCGGGTAGGTCTGGTAGTCGGTGATGACCGCCATCACGTCGGCGGGTGACGCCGCGATCTCGATGTCGCCCGAGGTCTGCTCAGCCATCGATGGCCCGCAGGGTAGCATCCGGGTCGGTGGAGCCGGTCCGTGCCGTCCTGTTCGACTTCGGCCACACGCTGGTCGACTTCCGGCGCACCCAGGAGGCTCTCCACGAGGCGTACGAGCAGATCCGAGCGCGAATCGAGGCCGTGGCGTACATGGAGGTCCCGGAGCTCCTCGACCTGGTGGAGCGGGTGGCCGGCGGGGTCGATCGACTGGTGGCCGAGTCGTACGAGCAGCGACGCATGGAGGAGCTGGACCAGGCGGCGCTGTTCACGGAAGCGCTGGGCGCGATCGGGTTCGATCTGCCGAAGGATGTGGTCCAACATTTGGTGGCCCTCGACCACACTGCGTACTCCAAGTCCATCACGGTCGACCCCGATGTCCTCGAGACGCTGGACACGTTGCGTGCCCAGGGGAAGCGCCTGGGACTCGTCTCGAACCTCACGCTGGTGCCCGACCTCGTCCGGCAGGATCTGGACCGGATGAGCCTGGGCTCACGTCTGGACGCCGCGGTGTTCTCCAGCGGGGTGGGCCTTCGCAAGCCGGATCCGCGCATCTTCCGCGAAGCGCTCGACCGGCTGAAGGCCGAACCCGCGGAGACCGTCTTCGTCGGGGACCGGCTCTACGACGACGTCAGCGGAGCCCAGGCCGTCGGGATGCGGGCAATCCTGACGCACCAGTTCCGCCAGGAGGACGACCCCGACTACCATCCCGACGCCGTGATCGAGGATCTGCGCGAGCTGCCCGGCGTCCTCGACCGCTTCAGCCGCAGTGGTGCATGACGAACGTGTGAACGCGGCCGTCGTTGGCCAGCTGGCTGCCCACGGCCCACACGTCGTTCGGGGCGACGGCCGCCACCTCGTGCAACGTCGTCCAGAGCCCGACCGAGGGGCTGTCCACCTGGATCCATCGGGCGCCGTTCCATCGTTCGGTCAGCGACAGGTCTCCGTGGGTGCCGACCGCCCAGAGGTCGTCTGAGGCAACTCCGCCGATACCCTCCAACGTGCTTCCGGGAAGCGAGGGTGAGCCAACGACCCTCCACGACTCGCCGTTCCAGTGCTCGATGAGCCTGGCGTCCTGGCCCGACCGGATCGTCATCGATCCCACGGCCCAGACGTCGTTCGTCCCAACCGCCAGCACGTCCATCAGCTCATCGCCCATGGGGCTCGGGTCGGGGCTCCGGACGATGATCCACTCGGAGCCATCCCAATGCTCGACCAGGGTTCGGTGCTGCAGCTGCCCCACGACCCGGTCACCGACCGCCCACACGTCGTGGTCGGACGCTGCCGACACCGACACCAGGCCGCTCGACCGGCCTCCGGGGTCGGCGGCCGTGACCACGCTCCACTCGGTCCCGTCCCAATGCTCGATCAGCGGCCGGGTACGGCTGCCGTCCGGGCTGGTCGCGGTACCCACCGCCCAGACGTCCGTTGACGTCACGGCCTCGATGCCCCATACGGAGCTCTCGAGCCCCTGATCCACCGTGGGTACGACGGTCCATGTCGAACCGTCCCAATGCAGCGCGAACGTCTTCTGGAACTCGACCGTGTGGTAGTAGCCCACGGCCCAGATGTCCGTCGGCGTCACCGCGTCGACGTCGAGCAGGAAGCTGTCCTGCCCGAACTCCGGATGCCCGACGACGGTCCAGGCGGTCCCGTCCCAATGCTCGATCAGGGACCGGGCCTTCTGTTGCTGATCGCTGAAGTACGTGCCCACGGCCCAGACGTCGTTTGCGCCGGCGGCCGCCACTCCGTACAGGCCGTTCCCGGTCCTCCCACCATCCGGGCTTGGAACGATCGTCCACGGTGGATCGCACTGGTTCACCGCGGCCGTGACCGTCGGCGGAGCCATGACCGCCAACGATCCCAGCGCGATGGCGATGCATCCAACGAGCTTCCGAACGCTCATCGCCTCCCCCTCAGGCTGGGCCACTGGCTCATCGACGGGTCGAGGCTCGCCTACGTTCCCATCAGCCAGACATCGTGAGGCCGCCCGAGACCGACACGACCTGTCCGGTGACGAACGCGGCGTCCGGCCCGGCGAAGAAGGCCACAGCGCCGGCGATGTCGTCCGGCAGGGCCAGCCGTCGCAGCGGCGTGGCCCGGACGATGGCGTCGATGATGCGGTCGCCCGTCTCCTCGGATCGGATCTCTGCCTGGAGCGGCGTGTCGGTCGGTCCGGGGCACACGCAGTTGGCCGTGACCCCGTGGCGGGCCATCTCCCTGGCCACGGCCTTGGTGAGCGCGATCACGCCTCCCTTGCACGCTGAGTAGACGGTCTCTCCGGAGGACCCCACCCGGCCGGCGTCCGACGCCACGTTCACCACACGCCCGGATCCCTGCTTGACCATCTCGGGCAGCACCGCGTGGCACAGGTTGATCGGACCCATCAGGTTGATCCCGATCAATCGATCCCACAGCTCGGGATCGTTGTCGAGGAAGGGCTGCACCCGGTCCCAGCCGGCGTTGTTGACCAACACGTCGATCCGCTCCCATCGCTCCAGCACACCGCGCACGGCCTCCGTCGCGCTCGCGTAGGACGAGACGTCGCACGCGTGCGACGACGCGGAGGTCAGCTCGGCGGCGGTCGCTTCGGCCCCGGGCTCGTCCACGTCGAGGATGGCCACGGAGAGCCCGTCCTTGGCCAGGCGACCGGCGATGCCGGCACCGATCCCCTTCGCTCCGCCGGTCACCACCGCGACCCTGTGCTCATCCATCCGACGCCTCCCGTGTGCCGGTCACTGCACGATAGTCGAACCGGCCACCGTCCCAGTCGTACAATCGACGTCGATGCATGGATCGCCGCTTCCGCGAAGGCTCGGCTCGCCGGACGGCCCGCTCGTACGCACACGTCGTCTCCTGTCCACCTGACGGAGGCGGACCCCACCGCGGCGGTTCCTCCCATTCGCAGTCGAAGCCTCCGTCACCCTGATCCGACGGAGGTGACCAGCGTGAACAGCATCCCTGACCGACCATCGCTCGAAGGCCTGGAGCGGACGTGGGGCGACCGGTGGGAAGCCGACGGGATCTACCGGTTCGACCGAACCCGGCCCCGCGACCACGTCTACGCCATCGACACCCCGCCGCTCACCGTCAGCGGGTCCCTGCACATGGGGCACGTCTGCTCGTTCACGCACACCGATCTGGTGGCCAGGTTCCAGCGGATGCGCGGGAAGACCGTCTTCTATCCCATCGGATGGGACGACAACGGCCTGCCCACGGAGCGGCGCGTGCAGAACCACTTCGGCGTGCGATGCGATCCTTCGATGCCCGACGATCGAGAGGTCGCACTCCCGTCCTCTGCTGATGGTCCGGTGGGGGCCGTCTCACGGCGGCGGTTCATCGAGCTGTGTCGCGAGCTGAGCACGGAGGACGAGCGAGCATTCGAGGCGGTGTGGCGCCGCCTGGGTCTCTCGGTGGACTGGGGACACACCTACACGACCATCGGGGCCCGGGCTCGCCAGATCTCCCAGCGCTCCTTCCTCCATCTGTTGGAGCGCGGCATGACCTACCGAGCCGACGCTCCCGTCATGTGGGACGTGGACTTCCACACCGCCGTTGCCCAAGCGGAGCTGCAGGACCGCGAGGTCGACGGGCTGGCCTACCGTCTGCGCTTCGAGCGTCAGGACGGGGCTGAACCCGCGGTGACCATCGAGACGACGCGCCCCGAGCTGCTCCCGGCCTGCGTCGCGCTGGTCGCGCACCCGGGCGACGACCGCTATCGCCGGCTGGTCGGATCGAAGCTGCGGACTCCGCTGTTCGGCGTCGACGTGCCGGTGCGGACCCATCACCTCGCCGACCCCGACCGGGGCACGGGGCTGGCCATGGTGTGCACCTTCGGCGACCTGACCGACGTGACGTGGTGGCGGGAGTTGGCGCTGCCCCTGCGAACGGTGATCCGGCCAGACGGAACGATCGGTTCACCGCCGTGGGGTCGGCCCGGCTGGAAAGCGAGCGACCCGAAGAGAGCGCGGACCGCCGGTGAGGCCCTGGCGGGCCGGTCGATCGACGATGCCCGGCGGCGTGTGGCGGAGCTGCTGACCGAGCAGGGGGCCATGGACGGTCCCCCTCGACCGATCCGTCATGCGGTCAAGTTCTTCGAGTACGGGCAGCGTCCGGTCGAGATCCTCAGCTCCCGACAGTGGTTCGTCCGTTCGATAAGCTTGCGCGACACCCTGCTGGAGCGAGGTCGGCAGCTCGCCTGGCATCCGCCGCACATGCGGGCCAGATTCGAGTCGTGGGTGGACGGCCTGCGCTCGGACTGGTGCATCAGCCGCCAGCGCTTCTACGGCGTGCCCTTCCCCGTCTGGTACCCGATCGCGGAGAACGGTTCGGTCCTCCACGACCGGCCCATCGCCGCCTCCGAAGACGCTCTGCCGGTGGACCCGGTCGTGGACGCCCCGCCGGGGTACACGGGCGACCAGCGTGACCAGCCGGGCGGATTCACCGCGGACCAGGACGTGATGGACACCTGGGCGACGTCGTCCCTGACACCACAGATCGCCGGTGGGTGGACGATCGACGACGACCTGTTCGGCAGGGTCTTCCCCATGGACCTCCGGCCGCAGGCCCACGACATCATCCGGACGTGGCTGTTCAGCACGCTCCTGCGATCCCAGGTCGAGCACGACCGCCTGCCGTGGGAACACGCCGCCATCTCGGGATGGATCCTCGACCGGGAACGAAGGAAGATGTCGAAGTCCCGTGGGAACGTGCTGACGCCAAGCGCCCTGCTGGATCGGTACGGGGCGGACGCCGTGCGGTATTGGGCTGCTCGAGCCCGCCTCGGGGTGGACGCCACGTTCGACGAGGCTCAGATCAAGGTGGGACGGCGCCTCGCCATCAAGCTGTTGAACGTGGCCCGGTTCGTCCTGTCGTTTCCCGGGCCCGAGCCACCCGACCGGCTGGAGCCGCTCGACGGCTCGATGCTGGCATCCGTGGCCGAGGCGGCAGAGGCCGCCACGAGGGCGTTGGAGGCTTACGACCACGCCGCCGCCCTTGAGGCGATCGAGGCGTCGTTCTGGGGCTTCTGCGACGACCACGTTGAGCTGGTGAAGCAGCGCGCCTACGGCGCGGCGACGAACGCGGGGCAAGCCTCCGCCGTCCGGGCCCTGCGGACGGCGCTGTCGGCCTACTTGCGGCTGCTGGCCCCGTACGTGCCGTACGCCACGGAGGAGGCGTGGTCCTGGTGGCACACCGACTCCATCCATCGCGCGTCGTGGCCGACCGTCCAGGATCTCCCCGGCGATGGCGATCCCGGCCTGTACGGGCTGGCCTCGGAAGCGCTCGGCGCGGTTCGTCGAGCCAAGGCGGAGCGAGGGCTCTCGCCCGGAGCCCCTGTCGACGAGGTTGTGGTGCACGACTCACAGGAGCGCCTGGCATCACTGGAACCCTGCTTCGAGGACCTTCGATTGGCCGCCCGGGCCGGTCGTCTCACTCCAGCTGTCGGAGCCGATCGGTTCGCGGAGATCAGGGTCGAACCAGGAACCCCAGCACCAGCTGATTGAATCGGGCCGGGTCGCGCATGTTCGGCAGGTGATCCGCCTCGGGGATGACCACGAGCTCCGATCCCTGGATGCCGGCCGCCAGCTTCGTTCCGATCGACGCCATCACGGGCGCGTCGCGACCGCCCACGATGATCAGGGTCGGCGCCCGGACCTCGCCCAGCCGCCCCGCCGCCGGTGGGTCGAGGCGTTGCGCACGAGACCAGTCCAACGTGTCCACCTTCCGGTTGTCCATCGCGATCTCGCGGATCCGCCGATCGGTCGCCGGGTCGGTCCGCATCGGCGTCCACACTCCCAGCTGAAGGTCCACCATCCGTTCCAGGTCCCCCGCTTCGAAGGCTCGGTCGGCCTCCTCCAAAACCCGCGCGGTCTCCGGGTCGTCAGGCGTGTCGTCGCCCGACATGGCGGAGGCGACCAGCACCAGGCGGTCCACGATGTCGGGGCGTTCGAGGGTGAGGTCGAGCGCGATCTGCCCGCCGATGGAGCACGCCACCAACGAGGTCCGTTGGATCCCGAGGAACTCCAGCAGTCCGGCGATGAGGCTCCGCGTCGAGAACAGCCCGTCCGGGAATCCCGACCGGCCGAACCCCGGGAGGTCGAACCGAAGGACCGTGTGGGCGGCGGCGAAGGGCTCCATCTGGTCGTCCCAGATCCGCCGGTCCCACAGCCCGGCGTGGATCAGCGTGACGGCGGGTCCGTCCCCGCGGATCTCGTAGAAGAGGCCGCAGCCCTCGATGGGTGCCAGCCCCTCTTCGAACCTCACGTCGTCACCGTTCGAAGGATCTCATGGAGCCGGTGCGTCTGGGCCGCCCACGTGAACGACCGTTCCACCCGTTGCCGGCCGGCCGCGCCCATCTTCACCAGGACCGCGGGATCGCGCAGGAGCCTCGCCACCGCCAGGGCCACCGCCTTGGGCTCCGCCCCTTCGACGAGCAAGCCGGTGACCTGGTCCTCGACGGCTTCCGCCGCGCCACCCGAGCGGCCGGCCACGACGGCCTTCCCCGACGCCGCCGCCTCCAGGAAGACGATACCGAAGCCCTCCACCTCCAACCCGCCCCACCGGGACCGGCAGGGCATGGCGAACAGATCGCAGCTCGCGTAAAACGCCGGCAGCTCCTGGTCGGAGACGGCGCCCGCGAGGACGACCGATCCGGCCGGGGCCTGCCCGGCCGCAGCCTCGAGCGCGGACCGATACGGCCCCTCCCCCACGATCAGCAGCACCGCGTCCGGAACGAGGCGGCGAACGACGTCCATTCCGGCGACGAGGACGTCCTGCCCCTTGCGCGGTACCAGCCGGGACACACAGAGCACGACCGGACGATCCACCAGTCCGTACCGTTGGCGCACCTCATCCCCGGCTGCGACGGATCCGAATCGGTCGGGGTCGACCCCGGGGTGCAGCAGGAATCGAGGGACGTGGGCGGGCACCGCATCCGCCAAGGCGTGCGAGGTCCAGCGGCTCACGGCGGTCACGGCCGAAGCGTGCCCCAGGGCCCACCGCATCGCCGCGGCCACGCCCGGCGTCCGGGCCATCCACACCTCGGCCCCGTGGGTCAGGGCCACGGAGGGGAGGCCGCCCGCTGCCAGCCGTGGCGCCATCAGCGGCAGCGGATAGCCGTGACCGAACAGGACCACCTCCGCCTCCGACTCGCGGGCCAGTGATCGCACCCGCTCGGTCAGCTCCAACGTCGGCCACAGGAACGTGGCCGGCCATCGCAGGACCGGGAACGGCAGGGTCTCGTCGTGCTCGCGCCAGCCCGGCCACCTCGGCGCCAGGACGGCCACCCGGTCGGTGGGAAACCCCCGAACCAGGTTCCAGATGTACTGCTGAACGCCTCCGACCCGCGGGGGGAAGTCGTTGGTGACCACCAAGGTCCGAGGGATATCGCCGGCCGGCACCGAGGCAGCTTACCGAGCGCCCCGACGAGGGACGAGAGATCACCCGAGAAGCCTGGGAAGGCCCCGAACCGGGGTATAGCCAACGGGGCACCGGGGTATCTAGGATGGCTGTTGTGCCCCGCCAGGAGCCGCCGTGGCGGCCATGCCGAACGAAGGGGGAGGGCAGGTGTCTGAGGGGATCCGCAGTTGGCCGCTCGCTGAGTCAACCAGCATCACCGAGCCCGCGTTGGAGTTCGACGTCGATGTCCAGGCCCTGCCCAAGCAGGTGAACCCGCCCGACTTCTGGCAGGAGACGGCCGCCTGCTACGGCCTGGATCCGGAGATCTTCTTCCCCACCACCGAGGAAGAAGCTGGACTCGCACTCTCCTACTGTGGGTTGTGCGGGGTCCGAGAGATGTGCCTGGCGTGGGCCATCCAGAACGGCGAGCGCTACGGTGTGTGGGGCGGCACCACCGAGCAGCATCGCCGGCGACTGAGCCGGCACGTCGCCTGACGCTCCTCCGCCTGCAACGCCACCGGTCGGCCGGGGCCTGAACCGGGAATCCATCCCACCGTTCCTATAATCGAGCGATGGAACGTGTGGTCATCCTGGAGGGCGCCCGTACCCCCATCGGCCGTTTCCTCGGCGCGTTCTCCGAGGTCCCCGCGGTCGACCTCGGCATCCATGCGGTGAAGGCGGCGCTCGGTCGCGCCGGCGTGGAGACCCGTGACGTCGACGAGCTCGTGTTCGGCCACGCCCGACAGGCGGGCAACGGCCCCAACCCGGCCCGTCAGGTGGCCTACCGGAGCGGCTTCGGCGAGGAGAAGCCCGCGTTCACCGTGAACATGGCCTGCGGCTCCGGGACGAAGGCCATCCAGGTTGCGGCGGAGCAGATCATGCTGGGCAACGCCGAGGTGGTCGTGGCCGGCGGGCAGGAGAACATGACCCGCACGCCATTCCTGCTCGACCGCATGCGGTTCGGGTACCGGATGGGCGACGCCACCGTGTTCGACGGCATGAGCAAGGACGGGTTCCTCGACCCGCTGTGCGGCCTGATCATGGGCGAGACGGCGGAGAACCTCGCTCGCAAGTACTCGATCCCGCGGACGGAACAGGACGAGTTCGCCCTGCGATCGCAGGAGAAGGCCGACGCGTCCTGGGATCGGCGGGCCAAGGAGATCGCCCCCATCGACGTGGCCGGCCCCAAGGGCCAGACGACACCGGTCGACCGGGACGAGCAGCCCCGCCCCGGGACCACGCTCGAAGCCCTCGCCGCGTTGAAGCCGGTGTTCGACCAGGGGTCGGGGACCATCACGGCCGGCAATTCGTCGGGCATCACCGACGGCGCCGCCGCCGTGGTCCTGATGTCGGAGTCGCGGGCCAAGGCCGAAGGCCGAGAGCCCCTGGCCCGGATCGTCGCGTACGCGTCGGCCGGCGTCGATCCCGCCTACATGGGCATCGGCGTGGTCCCGGCCACGCGGAAGGTGCTCGACAAGACGGGCCTGCACCTCCAGGACTTCGAGGTCATCGAACTGAACGAGGCGTTCGCGGCCCAGGTCCTGGCGTGCGACCGCGAGCTGAAGCTGGATCACGATCGTCTGAACCCCAACGGAGGAGCCATCGCGTTGGGTCACCCGATCGGCATGACCGGCGCCCGCATCGTCTTGACCGCGGCGTACGAGATGCGGGAGAAGGGCTTCTCGCTCGGACTGGCCACCCTGTGCATCTCCGGCGGCATGGGCATGGCCATGGTCCTGGAGCGGGCCTGAGGATTCAGCCCCGGTTCGAGGCCTCGATCCACTTCGACAGCGTGCGGGCCGCCGCGCCCGAGTCGATCGACTCGTAGGCTCGCTCCAGCCCCTCCGGGAGATCGTCGGTCTGGCTCGAGACCGCCAGCACCGCACCGGCGTTGACGGCCACGATGTCTCTGGCCGGGCCCCGTACACCGTCCAGGACGTCCTTGGCCAGGTCGACGTTCTTCTCGACGTCGCCTCCCTTGAGGTCCTCCAGGCTCGTCGTGGGCACTCCGATCTCGATCGGGAGCAGGTGTCGCTCCAGGATCACCTTGCCGGCCACCTCGAGCAGGTGGGTCGGGCCCGTGGTGGAGATCTCATCCAGCCCGTCCTCCCCCCTGACCACGTACGCGTGGATGCCCCGGTCGGCGAGACACGCTGCGATGGCCGACTCCATCCGAGCTTCGGCCACGCCGAGCACTTGCCCGGCCGGTCTGGCCGGGTTGGCCAGCGGCCCCAGCACGTCGAACACCGTGGTGACCCCGAGCTCCGCCAGTGGGTCCCGAGCGTGAGCCAAGCCCGGATGGAACACCGGGGTGAACATGAACCCGATCCCGCACTCGGCGATGCACCGGCTGACGCCCGCCGGGCCCAGCGAGACGTTGACGCCGAGTCCCTCGAGGAGGTCGGCCGACCCGCACAGTGAGGAGACGGCCCGCTGACCCTGCTTGGCGACCACCGCCCCCGCGCCGGCCGCCACGATCGCCGCGAGCGTGGAGACGTTCACCGTCCCGATGTGGTCGCCCCCCGTGCCCGAGGTGTCCACCACGGGCCCCGGCGCATCCACCGCGGGCGCTCGATCGAGCATGGCGGCGGCCAGTCCCGCCAGCTCCGCGGGGCCCTCCCCTTTCGCCCGAAGGGCGACCGCGAAGGCGGCCAGCTCGGCCGGCGAAGCCTCCTCGCTCATGATCCGGTGCATCGCCTCCGCGGCCTCATCGGAGGAAAGCTCCTCTCCGGCCAGCAGCCGGCCGAGGATCGGAGCCCAGAAGGAGGTCATCTCGTTGAGGCCGCGGGACTCAGCGCAGCACCCACGCCACCGCGGCGGCGATCATGGCCAGCCCGAACAGGAACATGAGCAGATCGGCTCGCTTGATCTTGCCGGGCTGCATCGGATTGAACCCCATCCCGATCACCCCGCCTCGGGCAGCTTGTAGTACTCGCGGAACTTCGCCGGCGACAGCCAGTAGATGTGCTGCCCGACCGTCGAGGCCAGCGTCCGCGCCTCGGCCTGGTCGGAGCAGGACCGTGTCCATACCACGCCGCCGGTCGGGTCCAGGATGCGCACCTCCCAGCCCAGCTCGTCATCGCGCAGCTCGATCCGATACTCGTTGACCGCGTTCGGATCGCCGCCCGATTGCTGCGCGGTCATGACCTCGGCGCTCCGCGGCGCTCGTTGAGGAGGCGGAGATCACCTTCGATGTCGCCGAGCACGGACGATCGGTCGATGGTCAGGGCCGGATGCATCTGGGCGATCTTCTCCAGCGCGTTCTCCAGGACGCTGCCGGAGTCCTCGGCCGCCTCGAGCGCCTCGGCCAGCACGGCCGTGTAGTCCTTGTTGTAGGGCTTGCCGTCCCAGGGGCAGTGGCCGCCCGTGTCCAGGATCTGCCGGACGAGCGCCTCCCTGCCGCACTCGGTGTGGAACACCTTGATCTTCACACGGCCTCCTTCTGCCTGGCCTCGAGGAGGCCGGCGACGACGTCGCCCATTTCGAAGGGGTTCACCGGCTTGTCGAACCACGCGTCCGCCCCCGACCACCGGGCCAGCCACGCATCCTGCGGCCGATCCAGCAGGATCACGACGACGCCGGGGAAGGGGGGATCCGCTCCCTTCAGGTCCCTGGCCACCGCGAACGCCCCGGCCCGGCTGGTGATCTCGTCGGCCACCACGACGTCCGGGAGGTGCCGCCACGCCAGCGCCATCCCTCGGATGCCGTCCGCGGCTTCCAGCTGCTCGAACGGCTCGTCGAGACGCCGCTGCACGCTCCGAACGGCGAGGTCGATCCATTCCCGGACGGCAGGATCCGACGAGATCAGCAGGACCTTCACGGGGGCATTGTAGTCGCGGGCACCCGTCCGCCCGGGCGGGAAGCTGCGTGAACCGCCAGGCTCGAAACGGTAGGCTTCGGCCGACCGGACGGAGGGAGGCAGCGATGCGTTCGACCGCCGAACAGGCCGTGGCCGAGCTGATCGGCACGCTGGCGCTCGTGTTCATCGGGGCCGGAGCGGTGGTGATCGCGACGGGCGGCGCGGGGTCCGGGCTCCTCGGCGTGGCGCTCGCCTTTGGGCTGGTCCTCGCCGTCATGGTTTCCGCTTTCGGCCACATCTCGGGAGGCCACTTCAATCCCGCGGTCACCGTCAGCGCCTGGGTGGCGGGGAAGATCGAGACCGGCCGGGCGGGTGTCTACATCGTCGCCCAGCTCGTGGGGGCGACGGTGGGGGCGCTCCTGCTCCGATGGGTGATGCCCGAGGAGCTCTGGAGGAACGCCAACCTGGGGGCCACCACCGTGAGCGGGATCCCCAGCGGGCGGGCCATCCTGCTGGAGGCCATCCTGACGTTCTTCCTGGTCATCACCGTGTTCGCCGTCGCCATCGACGACCGCGGCGTGTTCAAGTCCATCGCAGGGCTCCCCATCGGGCTGGTGCTCGTCTTCGACATCTTGGTGGGCGGCCCCCTGACCGGCGCCAGCATGAACCCGGCGCGCTCGTTCGGTCCGGCGCTCGTGGGCGGAACGTGGACGGACTTCTGGGTGTATGTGATCGGTCCCGTGGTGGGTGGGCTGATCGCCGCCAGCGTCTACACGTTCCTGTTCCTGCGGACCCGCGAGGTGGCCGCTCCCCGAACGGAGACGCCGATCGGGGGCGGGCCCGAGGAAGATCTGCCCTAGCGGGCGGGAGTTCGAGGGTGGTCGATCAGAATCGGGGCTTGGCGGATGGGCCTCGCCACGGCCATCCGATCGTGTGCGACCAGCAGTTCGGGCCCGGGTTGTACTGAGAGAGCTTCACGCCGCACTGCGGGCACCGCCGGTCGCCGGTCACTCGGAGGTGGATGACCTCCCCCTCCTCGTCGGCGTCGACGTCGTCCATGAGTTCGTTCCCCACCGCCCGCCCCCCCGTTCTCCTCGGCCGGGCGGCCCTCCGCGGGGAGGGCCGTTCACGAGCCTTGCTTGAAACGCCTAATGATAACGACCCTGTCCAGCGGCCCTACCTGCGTGTTTGCGCCCGCGGCCAAGCATGGAAGGGTGAGCACGGGATCCACATCACCCCCAGAAGAACGGAGTCGAGGATGGAGCTGCGGAAGCTGGGACGGATGGGCCCCGAGGTCTCGGTGGTCGGCTACGGCGCGTGGGAAGCCGGTGGCGACATGTGGGGCGCGAACCGGTCCGACGACGTCGTGGTCGAGGCGATGCGGGCGGCCATGGATGCCGGTATGACGTGGATCGACACCGCCGAGGTCTACGGGCGAGGCCGGTCCGAGCAGCTAGTCGGCAGAGCCGTCGAGGGGCGCGGTGACGAGGTCCTGATCTTCACCAAGGTCGCCCCGAAACCATCCGGCACCGGCTTCCGCGCGGACCAGGTCAAGGAGGCCATCCGACGTTCGCTCGGACGGCTCGGCGTCGAACACGTGGATCTGTATCAGCTCCACTGGCCCGACCTGTCGGTCCCGGTCGAGGAGACCTGGCAGGCCATGGCCGACCTCCAGGACGAGGGCCTCACCCGCCACATCGGCGTCAGCAACTTCGACAAGGCCCTGGTCCAGCGCTGCCTGGCCATCCGGCACGTCGACTCGGTGCAGAACGAGCTGTCGTTGTTCCGCCAGGACGACCAGAAGCGCCTGCTGCCGTGGCTGGACGAGCAAGGCGTGGGGTACCTCGCCTATGGACCCCTGGCCTTCGGCCTCCTCACGGGCGCGATCCGCGAGGACACCACGTTCGACCGGGACGACTGGCGAAGCGGCGGGATGGGGATGGGGAACTACGAGCGATTGTTCGCTGCGCGCGTCCGCGGGGCGCACCTGACGAAGGTCGAACGGCTTCGCCCCATCGCCGACCGCCTGGGGATCTCCCTCGCGGCCCTGGCCCTCCGATGGGTGGTCGAGCAGCCGGGCGTGACCACCGCCATCGCGGGAACCCGCAACCCTGGGCACGTTCGGGACAACGCGGTCGCCGGCGACGTACGACTGGACGAGAAGACCCGCCAGGAGATCACCGAGATCTTCGGGTGATCCCGCCCGTCGCGCCATGGTCGTGCGACGATGCCGAAGTCCATGCCAGCCGACGTGATCGTCGTGGGCGACGTGATGGCCGACGTCGCCGTCCTGGGTGGTGAGCTCGTGCCCGGCGGTGACGTCCAGGGCGAGGTTCGTATCCGACCGGGTGGCGCTGGGGCCAACGCCGCCGTGTGGGCTTCCGCCGCGGACGCCCGCGTGCAGCTGTTCGGCCGTGTCGGCAACGACCTCGCCGGCCGTCTCCTCCAGGCCGCCGTGCGCGAGCACGACGTCGAAGGGCGGCTCGCCGTGGACCCGGAAGCCCGCACCGGGGCCATGCTGGTCGTCCGGGATGGACCCGAGCGGTCGATGGTGGCCGACCGCGGCGCGAACGCGCGCCTCACCCCGCACGACCTCCCGGACCGGTTGGTGGCGGGCGCCGTGCTGGTCTCCGGGTACCTCTTCTTCCACCCCGGCTCCGAACCGGTGGCGGTCGCCGCGCTGGCTCGGACCGAGGCGGACGTGGTGGCGGTCGACGCCGCGTCCTGGCCGCTCCTCGAGGCCTACGGTCCCGAGCGGTTCCTGGTCGCGACCAAGGAGGTCACGTTGATGCTGGCCAACGCGCGGGAGGCGGAGACCCTGACGAGCTGGCCCGGAATGGACGCCGTCAAGGCTCTGGCCGACCGCTACCCGATGGCGGCGGTGAAGCTCGGTGCGGAGGGGGCCGTGCTGGCCGTCGACGGACGCGTCCTCTCAGCGCGCGTGGCCCCGGTGGACCCTGTCGATCCCACCGGGGCCGGGGACGCCTTCGACGGCGTGCTGGTCGCCCTCCTGGCCAGAGGGACGGAACCGGAGACCGCCCTCCAAGCGGCGTGCGAAGCGGGGTCGCTGGCGGCGGGGAGCTCGGAGACCTGGCCGGACGCTAGGTGACGTCCCAGGTGTCTCCGGAATGCAGCAGCTTGGCCAGATCGCCGTCGCCCAGCTTCGTCGTCGCCATCTCGATCTGACGCTCCATCAGCTCGCCGTAGACCGGCCGCTGCACGTCACGGAACACGCCGAGGCACGTCGGCTGGGTCGGGCCGGTGGACAGGTGGGCCAGGGTGAAGGCCGCGCTCGGCTCTTCGCGGTGCGCGTCGTGCACGTACACCAGCTCGGACGGAACCTCGGCGGTGTCTCCGACGCGCAGCGAACCGTCGAACTCCACATACACGCAGCGTTCGCCCTGCGACCCGAACACCACCGGCTTCCCATGCTCCAGGCGGATCTGGTTCGTCGCCTTGGTCTCCTTGCCGGTGAGCGCGATGAAGGCGTCGTCGTTGAAGACGTTGCAGTTCTGGTAGATCTCGACGAACGCCGACCCCTGATGGGCCGAGGCCTGCCGCAGCACGTCCGTCAGATGCTGGCGGTCGACGTCGATGGACCTGGCCACGAACGTCGCCTCGGCTCCCAGCGCCAGCGCCACCGGATTGAAGGGATGGTCCAGCGAGCCGAACGGCGTGGACTTGGTGACCTTGCCCTCTTCGCTGGTGGGCGAGTACTGGCCCTTCGTCAGGCCGTAGATCTGGTTGTTGAACATCAGGATCTTCACGTTGATGTTCCGCCGCAGCGCGTGGATCAGGTGGTTGCCCCCGATGGACAGGGCGTCCCCGTCACCGGTGACGATCCAGACCGAGAGATCGGGCCGGGCCGTGGCCAGGCCGCTGGCGATGGCCGGCGCGCGGCCGTGGATGCCGTGGACCCCGTAGGTGTCCATGTAGTACACGAAGCGTCCGGAGCAACCGATCCCGGTCACGAACACCAGCTTGTCGGGGTGGACGCCCAGGTCGGGCATCAGGCCCTGGACCGCGGAGAGGATGGCGTAGTCGCCGCATCCGGGGCACCACCGGACCTCCTGGTCGCTGACGAAGTCCTTCTTGGTCAGCGTCCCGACGCCCCGCTGCCCACTGCCGCCCAGACCTCCTTCCGTCTGGCCGTTGCCCTTTCCGTTCCCCTGGGTCTCCGGCATCACAGACGCTCCTCGATCTGTGCCTCGATCTCCGACGCGTGGATGGGCTGGCCCTGGACCTTGGAGAACAGGTCGGCGTCGACCAGGTAGTCCGCCCGGACGATCCGCCACAGCTGGCCCATGTTCATCTCCGGGATCAGCACCTTGCGGTAGCGCTTGAGGGTCTCTTCGGTGTTCGACGGCAGCGGGTTCAAGTGCATGAGGTGGGCCGAGGCCACCTTCTTTCCCTTGGCTCTGACCCGCCGGATGCCCGCCGTGATGGCGCCATAGGTCGAGCCCCATCCCAACACCAACAGCTCGGCGTCGCCGTCGGGGTCGTCCACCTCGAGTGGCGGTATGTCCTGGGCGACCTTCGCCACCTTCGCCGCTCGCAGCTCGGTCATCCGTTCGTGGTTGATGGCGTCGTAGGAGATGTTGCCGGTGACGTCCTGCTTCTCCAAGCCGCCGATGCGATGACGCAGTCCCGGCGTCCCCGGCACGACCCATGGACGCGCCAGGTTGTCGTCGCGCAAGTAGGGCATGAACCCGTCGTCGTGGTTGGGTTGCGTGGCGAACTTCGGATCGATCTCAGGCAGCGTGCCGAGGTCCGGCAGCCGCCACGGCTCGCTGGAGTTCCCCAGGAACGTGTCCGACAGTAGGATCACCGGCGTGCGGTACTTCACCGCGATCCGCACGGACTCGATGGCGGCATCGAAACACTCCGATGGCGTTCGGGCCGCAACGATCGGCAGCGGCGACTCGCCGTGGCGCCCCCACATGGCGGCGAGCAGATCGGCCGCCTCGGTCTTCGTGGGCATCCCGGTGGATGGGCCCGCCCGCTGGATGTCCACGATGATCATCGGTAGCTCGAGCATCACGGCCAGGCCGATCATCTCCTGCTTCAGGTCCAGGCCCGGTCCGCTGGTCCCGGTGACGCCGAGATGACCCCCGAACGCCGCACCCAGGGCCGCGCCGCACGCCGCGATCTCATCCTCGGCCTGCAAGGTGCGGACCCCGAAATTCTTGTGTCGTGACAGCTCGTGCAGGAGCTCCGAGGCCGGCGTGATCGGGTAGCTCGCGTAGAAGATGGGGAGGCCGCTCTTCACGCTGGCGGCGATGAGCCCCCAGGCCAGCGCGGTGGTCCCGTTGACGTTCTTGTACGTGCCCGGGGTGGCGGGCGCGGGCTTGACCTCGTAGGTGTGGGCGAACAGCTCCGTGGTCTCACCGAAGTTATAGCCCGCCTTGAAGGCGGCGAGGTTCGCGTCCAGGATGGCCGGCTTGCCCTTGAACTTCCCCTCGATCCACCGGATGGTCACGTCGGTGGGCCGCCCGTACATCCACGACACCAGTCCGAGCGCGAACATGTTCTTCGCCCGCTCGGCGTCCTTCTTCGTGATGTCGATGCCCTCGGTGGCCCTGACCGTGATGGAGGTCATCGGCACGCGGTAGACCTGGTAGCCATCCAGCGAGCCGTCGGAGAGCGGGTCGGACTGGTAGCCAGCCTTCTCCAGGTTCCGGTCGATGAAAGCGTCCTCGTTGACGATCAGCGTGCCGCCCTTCTCCAGGTCCCGAAGGTTGGTCTTGAGGGCGGCCGGGTTCATAGCCACCAGCACGTTGGGGGCGTCGCCCGGGGTGACGATGTCCCGCGACGCGAAGTGGATCTGGAAAGCGGACACGCCGGCCAGCGTCCCGGCCGGAGCCCGGATCTCGGCCGGAAAGTCGGGCAGCGTGGCCAGGTCGTTGCCCAGGACGGCGGTGGCGTTGGTGAACCGGTCACCCGTCAACTGCATCCCGTCGCCGGAGTCGCCGGCGAACCGAACGACCACTCT
>JBIOYQ010000219.1:0-6101 GCA_044870295.1 Actinomycetota bacterium | reverse complement strand
CGAGATGCATCAGTCTTGCAACCGCGAGGTCTTCGTGATCGACGCCGACGGGGGCAACCAGCTGCAGCTCACCAACGACTCTGGGTTCGATTGGCAGCCCGACTGGTCTCCGGACGGTGGCCGCATGGTTTTCGTCAAAGGCGGCGACGTCTTCGGTGGGGACATCTACACGATGAACCCCGACGGTACCGACGTCACGAGGCTGACGGACACTCCCGAGGCCGAGTCGCAGCCGCGGTGGTCCCCCGACGGCTCCCTGATTGCCTTCGTGAGGCAAGAAAAGGAGTTCTTCGACCTCTACGTCATGGATGCAGATGGTTCGAACGCGCGGCTGCTCACGACTGGCGGCCCATCGTCGCACAGCGTGGAGCCCGATGTCGTCAAGGACCTCACCTGGTCGCCTGACGGGAAGCTGATCGCATTCGTCAGCGGCGGGGACGTCGGGACGACGCTGTCCACGGTGGACGTCACCAGCGGTGTCGTGACTGGCTTGGTCGAAGACCCCTCGGGGATCGGCGAGCCTGCGTGGCGACCGATGCCGGGGTAGCTTCGGTCAGAGCAATGCGAGCTGTTCGCCGGGTTCCTCGCCGTACCGGAGTCGGCCGGCTCCTTCGGTGATGCGCTCGCGGATGCGTCGCGCGTCCCTCGGTCCTTGCTGACCCACGCCGAATTTCCTCGCCAGGTCGTGCACCTGGCCGTTGATCTCCTCCTGGTACGCCTTCGGCGCGTACGCGCCTCGCCCGTACAGCTCCTCGTAGCGCAGTACCAGATCGGGATGGTTGTGCGCCAGCCATTGCAGGTACCACTCGCGGGCGCCGGTTCGAAGGTGCAGCACGATCGGCGTGAGGTGCGTAGCGCCGGTTTCTGCGATCGCTCGAACGGTGGCGTCCAGCTGCTCCGGCGAGTCCGTAATGAAGGGAATGATCGGGGCCATCAGCACACCGCATGGGATCCCGGCTCCGTTCAATCGTCGGCACACCTCCAGACGCTTGGCCGGGCTGGGCGTTCCCGGCTCGAGGGTTCGCCAAGCCTCCTTGTCGACCGTTCCTACCGAGACGTTCGTCCCCACGTCGGCAACGTCCGCGCACTGCTCCAGGAGGTCGATATCACGGAGGATCAGCGATCCCTTCGTCAGGATGGAGAACGGGTTGGCCGCGTCGCGCAGCCCCTCCAGGATGCCGCGCATCAACTTGTACCGGCCCTCGGCGCGCTGGTACGGATCGACGTTGGTTCCCATGGCGATGTGCTCGCCCTGCCAGCGTTTCGCTGCCAACTCCTTGCGCAGGAGCTCCGCCGCGTTGACCTTCACGACGATCTGGCTGTTGAAGTCCTCGCCGTAGTCCAGGTCCAGATAGGTGTGCGTGTTCCGGGCGAAGCAGTAGACGCAGGCATGACTGCATCCACGGTAAGGATTGATGGTCCAGCGGAAAGGGACCCGCGAGGCCTCCGGAACGCGGTTGATGATCGACTTCGCGCGGATCTCGTAGAAAGTGATGCCGCGGAACTCGGGCGTGTCGAACCGCCGGACGACGGCACCCTGATCGAAGAGGGGGAGCGGCATGCCCTCGCGCGGCGCGGGGTCGACGAGCTTGAGGTTGTCCCAGCGCATGACAAGGGTGTGATTCTACTCCGAACGTATGTTCGAGTTCAAGGGGAAATACGAGGTCCGCCGGTACGATGCCGGAGTGGAGGTACGGGCGCAGCTGCGCCAGATCGAGCCTGGCCGGTGGACGGCCGAGGCCCACACGAACCCTCCGGTCCAGGCGACCGGATCGACCAGCGGACGGTGTCTGGCGGCTCTCCGCCGAGAGCTGCGCCGCACCGGGATCCCCACCGAGTCGCTCACCATCGAACTGCTTCCCGAGCTGGCCGGCGTGGCGGAGGCGGCCCTCATCATGGGATGGGACAAGCGGCGGATCATCACCTACGTCGATCGCGGGAGCTTCCCCGAGCCGGTGCAGGCGCTGGCCTCGGGGCGGGTATGGCTGCGCGACGACATCGAGCGGTTCGCCAGGGAGTGGAGAGCCCGCCGGGCGGCGCGGGCGTGACCCCCGCCGTCCCGACATGACGCTCTCGCTCCTCCTGATCCGACATGCGAAGCCCGACTACTCGTCGAGGGATTTCCTGACGACGGCCCGCGGTCGACAATGGAACCCGGGTCTCGACGAACACGGCCGTGAGCAGGCGGCCACGCTCGGCGCGCGCTTGAGCATGATGCGACCGCCCGACGCGATCTTCGTCTCGCCCTTTCGGCGGTGCCAGGAGACCGTCCAACCGTTCCTCGACGCGACCGGGACGCCGGCCACGACGGTCGAGGACCTCGGTGAGGTATTCGTGGGCGAGTGGGAGGGGATGAGCTTCGAGGAGATCGTGTCCGGCGACGAGGAGCTGGCCCGGAGGTTCCGCGAACAGGAGGCGATGTTCAGCATGGCGCCGGGTGGCGAATCGGGCCGGCAGCTGAGGACCCGAGTCCTCCGAAGCCTGGAGGGCCTGCTCGCGCCGACCGAGGATGGCGTCGTCCTGGTGGTCACGCACGGAGGCGTGATCAACGCCTACTTGGGCCACGTTCTGGGGCTCGCTCAAGATATGTTCTTCCTGCCGGACCACGCGTCCATCAACACCGTTCGACTCGAAGACGGCCGCCCCGAGATCCGGTTCATCAACGACGTCCGACACCTCACGGAGCCGGCCCTGTTCGTCCCCCCGTCGGGCGCCGAGCCGACCGGCTGAGCCCGATCCAACGGTCGGTATACTTCGGCGACGTCCGGCCTCACCCCTGCGAGGAGCCCGGACGACGAACACGAGGAGGATGCCGTGGGTGTGAAGTTCCTGTCCGAGGAATGGATGAAGCTGGTCCAAGACGCCTTGAACACCAACGAGATGTTCAAGAGCGCCGCGGGATCGCAGAGCGCGAAGATCCAACAGGTGGTCACGATGCCCGAGGGAGAGCAGCGGTACTGGTTCAAGCTCGATGGCGGGCAGGCCACGCTGGGGCCGGGCGATTCGCCGGACCCCGTGGACGCCACCATCACGCAGGACTACGACACCGCGGTGGCGCTGGCCAGGAACGAGCTGTCCGGGACGGCCGCGTACATGAGCGGCAAGCTCCGGGTGTCCGGCGACCTCATGAAGCTGATGCAGCTGCAGGGTCCTCTGGGACAGATGCCCGCCGCGCTGAAGGATCTGGACGTCGACTACTGACTGCACGGCGGATCGACCGGTGATCGCGTGGAACCCAAGGAGATCTTCGAGCTGATCGTTCGGGCCGACGAGGCCGTGAAGTACGCCACCCCGGACAAGGCGGAGGCCAGGATCGGGCAGGCTCGCCGGCTGCTGGAGCGGGCCAGGGACGAGGCCGCAGCCATCGGCAACGACGGTCTGGTGACGCAAGCGGAGCAGCGGCTGGCCGACCTGGACACGTTGTCCGCGGAAGACGAGGGCTAGCTAGCTTCCCTTCCCGGTCCTCATGCCACGTGGCAGGCCCGAGTCCGGGCCGGTCCCGAACAGCCGGTCGCCGAAGTCGCCCAACCCGGGAAGGATGTAGCCCTTCTCGTTGAGGTCGCGGTCCAGGGCCGCGGCGAACACCGGAACGTCCGGATGCTCACGCTCCATCTTCTCCACGCCCTGTGGAGCGGCCACGACGCACGCGAACCTGATCTCGGCCGGGCCCCGCTCCCTGATCCTGGCCGACGCTCCCGCGGCCGACCCTCCGGTGGCCAGCATGGGGTCGAGCAGCAGGACGTGCCGGTCTTTCACGGGCGGCAGCTTCTCGTAATAGGACGTCGGCAGCAGGGTGGCGTCGTCGCGCTCCAGGCCGACGTAGCCCACGGAGACCTCGGGGAACAGCTCGGTGACGGCCTCGAGCATGCCCAGGCCGGCCCGGAGGATGGGGACCGCCACCAGGTCCGGGTAGATCAGCCGGCCCGTCGTCACCTCGAGCGGTGTCTGCACGTCGACCTCGACGGTCGGCAAGCCCCGCACGGCCTCCAGGACGATCAGCACGGTGAGTCGCTTCGCCAGCGTGCGGAAGACCGGTGGCGGGGTCTCCACGTCGCGGAGCCGGGCCAGCAGGTGCTGGGCCAGGGGATGATCCACCACGGTCAGGGGCATGCGGGCCGTATGGTAGCTGGCCGCTTGACCATGTGGGGTCCATCAACGAGAGTACGATCCGCCGGGGAGGGGCCGCCAAACGGTCGCGGTCTCACCGATCATCGGAGGTTGGCTCGAGGAGGGGCAATGAGGAGAACGTGGCGAATACTCGCGCTGCTCTCGGTCCTGATCGTCGTCTTGGCCGCGTGCGGCAGCAACAACCCGTCGACCGGAGGAACCACCGGTGGCACGTCACCGACGTCGCTCCCGGGTGCCGGGAAGACGGTCTGTGAGGTGTCCGACTCGGGCGGGTTCGACGACAAGAGCTTCAACCAGACCGCGCACAAGGGCGTCGAGGAAGCCCAGGCGGACCTGGGTGTCACGGCGAAGTTCCTCGAGTCGAACGCCGACTCTGACTACACGCCGAACATCCAAGCCTGCCTCCAGCAGAACGCCGACTTGGTCGTGACGGTTGGGTTCCTGCTCGGCGACGCGACGCAGGCCGCGGCGACGGCCAACCCCGACAGGAACTTCGCCATCGTGGACTTCGCCTACGACCCACCGGTCCCCAACATCCAGGGCCTCACCTTCCAGACGGACCAGGCGGCCTTCCTGGCCGGGTATCTGGCCGCCGGGATGAGCCAGAGCGGGAAGATCGGCACGTTCGGCGGGATCAACATCCCCACGGTCACGATCTTCATGAACGGTCTGGCCGCGGGGATCCTCAAGTACAACCAGGACAACGGCACGAGCGTCCAGCTCCTGGGGTGGGACCCGGTGAAGCAGGACGGGACGTTCACCGGCGACTTCACCAACAAGGACAACGGAAAGCGCGTGGCGGAGGACCTCCTCTCGGAGGGGGCGGACATCATCCTCCCGGTGGCCGGGCCGGTCGGCCTGGGCGCCGCGGCCGCGGTGCAGGATGCCGGCAACGCTTCGATGATCTGGGTCGACGTCGACGGCTGCGTGAGCGCCGCCGAGTTCTGCAGCTTGTTCCTGACCACGATCGAGAAGCACATCGACGTCGCCGTGCACGACGCCGTCAAGGCCGTCATCGAGGGGACGTTCCAGGGCGGCAGCAACTACTCCGGCACGCTGGAGAACAACGGCGTGGGGCTCGCTCCGTTCCACGAGTTCGACAGCCAGGTTCCGGCGGACCTCAAGAGCAAGCTCGACGAGCTGAAGGCGGGGATCGTCGACGGCAGTATCTCCGTCGACCCCAAGGACTACCAGGGTTAGAGCGGATTCGGCAGAGCGACGACGGAGGGGGCGGCGGATCGGCGCCCCCTCCGTCTCGTGCAAGGGGTGAGGTGGGCTCGGCATGCGGCTCGAGCTGGTCGGCGTCACCAAGCGCTTCCCGGGGGGAACGGTCGCCAACGATCACGTCGACCTCGACGTCCGGGACGGCGAGATCCACGCGTTGCTCGGGGAGAACGGAGCCGGCAAGACCACCTTGATGAACATCCTCTACGGCCTGTACCGGGCAGATGAGGGCGAGATCCGCATCGACGGACGGCCGGTCCACTTCGACAACCCGGGCGATGCCATCGAGGCGGGCCTCGGGATGGTCCACCAGCACTTCATGCTGATCCCCGTCTTCACCGTGACGGAGAACCTGATGCTGGGCGTGGAATCCACCCGCAGGGCGGGGTTGCTGGACCGGGCGGCCGCCCGGCGCCGGGTCGAGGAGATCGCGTCACGGTACGGTCTGGACATTCCACCCGACGCACTCGCCGAGGAGCTGCCGGTCGGTGTCCAGCAACGGGTGGAGATCGTCAAGGCCCTCTACCGGGAGGCGGAGGTTCTCATCCTGGACGAGCCCACCGCTGTCCTGACGCCGCAGGAGACCGAGGAGCTGTTCGCGGTGATGCGTTCCCTGACGGCCTCGGGGAAGTCGATCATCTTCATCACCCACAAGCTGAAGGAGGTCCTCGCCATCGCCGACCGGATCACCGTCCTGCACCGTGGCCGGGTCGTCGGGACCACGACGCCTTCGGAGACGTCGGAGGAGC
>JBIOYQ010000218.1:0-6508 GCA_044870295.1 Actinomycetota bacterium | reverse complement strand
GCTGATCCGGCGACCGCCCCCGGTCGACGTCGATCGAGGGGCGCTGTTCCACGTGATCGAGGAGTCGTTCTCGCAACGCCGCAAGACCATGCGTGGGGCCATGGTCCGGCTCGGCCTCGATCGCTCGTCGGCGGAGGCCGCACTGTCCGCGTGCGGCGTGGAACCCACCGCTCGCCCGGAGGAACTCGGCCTGGATGCCTTCGCGTGCCTGGCCGAGCGGTGGACGCGGATCGGCCCCGCGCCGGCATGACCGGCGAGCGTTCGACGAGCAGTTCCGTGTGGGCACCGGCGAAGGTCAACCTGTTCCTCCGGGTCCTGGGCCGGCGCAGCGACGGCTACCACGACCTGGAGACGCTGATCGCGCCCATCTCGCTGGCCGATCGGCTGGTCGTCCACGCCGAGTCCGATCCGTCGTTTCGAACGCTTTCGCTGTCCCTGGAGGTGACGGGCTCGCCGGACTTGGCGCGCAGCGTCCCCCGCGACGAGACGAACCTGGTGCTGCGGGCCGCCGCCGCGCTGGCGGAACGGGCCGGTGTGCGCGGATTCGCCGAGATCGACCTGGAGAAACTCGTCCCTTCGGGGGCTGGGCTGGGTGGCGGGAGCGCCGATGCCGCCTCGACGCTGACGGTGTTGAACGAGCTCTGGGGGTGCGGGCTCTCCGCCGAGGAGCTCGGCAACGTGGGGGCGTCCGTCGGTTCCGATGTGCCGGCGCTCCTGGCCGGCCGTCCGGTCCTGGCCTCCGGCAGGGGTGAGCTGGTCGAGCCGGTGCGATGCGGCCCGCTCTCGGTGGCGCTGGTGACCTTCGGCTTCGCCGTCGCCACACCCGAGGCCTTCGGATGGTGGGACGAAGACGGGTCCACGGGTCCGGATCCGAAGGAGCTGCTGGCTGCCGCCGCGGCCGGCGATCCACGACTCATCGCGGGCGGGATGTTCAACGACCTCGAAGGGCCGGTGGCCCGACGCCACCCTGAGATCGCCCAGGCCGAGGGGATCCTGGTGGAAGGGGGCGCCGTCGGGGCCGTCATGTCCGGGAGCGGCCCCACCGTCTTCGGCCTCTTGCCCGACGCGACGAGTCGGATCGCGAGCGATGCCGAACAGGAGTTGGAACGACTGACGGGCCGGACCGTCGCATATGTCCAGACCCGAGGAGCAGCTGGCCCCCCGTGATTCGAACACGGATTTCCGGGACCAAAACCCGGCGTCCTGCCAGTTGGACGAAGGGCCAGAGCCGCACGCCACGATACCTCACTCTCAGGAGCCCGAGCTCCGATGCCATAATCGAGATGCCCGAGACGGCATGCTCGGCTTCCCTCATCCGATGACGCCACGAAAGGGCACGCGCATGGCCGCCAGGAACTCGCCTCGCCGACTCGCCGTCGTGGTGCTGGCTGCCGGCAAGGGCAAGCGGATGAAGTCGAGCCGCCCGAAAGTCCTCCACGAGGTCTCCGGAAGACCCTCCCTGTGGCACGTGCTCCAGGCGGCCATGGCGGGCCGGCCCGACCGCCTCGTCGTCGTGGTCCACCACGGGGCGGACGAGGTGCGGGCCGCCGCCGAGGCGTGGAAGCTGAAGCCGTCGCCCGTGTTCGTCGAGCAGGAGGAGGCGCTCGGCACCGGCCACGCAGCAGCGGCCGCGGAGGAGGCCGTCCGCAGGGCCGACGACGTCCTGGTCCTGCCCGGCGACGATCCGCTCGTCCGCTCCCAGGACGTCCGGGCCGTGCTTGCGACCCATCGCCGGACCGGCGCCGCAGCCACGATCGCCGTCACAGAGGTCGACGACCCCCGCGGGTACGCCCGAGTGGTCCGGAAGGGCTACCGTTTGTCGGGGCTAGTGGTCGAGGACGTTGCGGACGCGGATCCGAAGCTGCGCAAGGTCCGAGAGGTCTCGACCCTGGTATACGCCTTCCGTCGCGAGGACCTGTTCCGAGCCCTGCCCCTGGTGTCTCGGGACAACTCCCAGCGCGAGTACTACCTGCCGGACGTCATCTCCATCCTGCTGGACAAGGGCGAGCGGGTCTCGGCGGTTCCCGTGGACTGGGGCGGCACGATGGGGCTCAACTCCCGAGGGGGCTTGGCCAGGGTTGCCCGGGTCATGCGCGAGCGCATCGTGGCCGAGCACCTCGCCAAGGGCGTCACGTTCGTGGACCCGGCCACGGCCTATGTCGACGCCGGCGTGAAGATCGGGGCGGACGCGACGATCCTGCCCATGACCGTGCTCCAGGGGGAGACCCGGATCGGAGCCCGCGCGACCATCGGTCCGGACACCCGGATCGTGGACTCGACCATCGGCGACGACGCTGAGGTGACCTTCTCCGTCGTGCGCGGGTCCCGGATCGGACGGAGCGCCACTGTCGGCCCCTTCACGAGTCTTCGCCCGGGCACCGTCATCGGGGAGGGCGGCAAGGCCGGGAGCTTCGTCGAGATCAAGGCCAGTCGGGTGGGCAAGCGCAGCAAGGTGCCGCACCTGTCGTACGTCGGCGACGCCACCCTGGGCGACGACGTCAACATCGGCGCGGGGACCGTGACCGTCAACTACGACGGTTTCCGCAAGAACGCCACGCAGGTGGGCCACGGAGCCCACATCGGGTCGGATACCATGCTGGTGGCACCGGTGAGAGTCGGGAAGCGCGCCTGGACGGGGGCGGGCTCGGTGATCACCAAGGACGTTCCGGACGGGGCGCTGGCGGTCGAGCGAACGGACCAGCGCAACGTCCCGGGCTATGACCGTCGCAAGCGGGAGAAGGAGGAAGCCCGCGCCCGGACCGAGGCGCGGTCGAAGGGGACTGGGTCGGGCAAGCGAACCGCAGGGGGAGGTCGACGCAGTGGCTGAGATCCAGACGCGAGAGGTCATCACCAAGAAACGCATGATGGTCTTCTCGGGGACCTACCATCCAACGCTGGCGGAAGAGATCGCGTCCCACCTCGGCATCAAACTGTGTGAGTCCAGGATGTCGCGGTTCTCGGATGGCGAGGTGTACTTCCGCGCCAACGAGAGCGTTCGCGGCGCCGACGTCTTCGTCATCCAAACCCACGCCCAGCCCGTGAACGACGCCCTGGTCGAGCAGTTGGTGATGCTCGACGCGCTGAAGCGGGCGTCGGCGAAGCGGATCACCGCGGTGATCCCCTATTACGGTTACTCGCGCCAGGACAAGAAGGGCCTGGCCCGCGAGCCCATCTCGGCCAAGCTGGTCGCCGATCTCCTGACCGCGGCCGGAGCGAACAGGGTGGTCTCGGTCGACCTCCACTCCCAGCAGATCCAAGGATTCTTCAACTTCCCCGTCGACCACCTGACCGCCCTCCCCATCCTGTCCGAGTACCTTCGGAACGAACGGGGGCTCTCAGGGGACGAGCTGGTCGTGGTCTCTCCCGACGCGGGCCGTGTCAAGGTCGGAGAACGACTGAGGGAGCGGCTCGACGCCGAGATGGCCTACATCTACAAGCGGCGCTCCCGCCACGAGCCGAACAAGATCGAGCAGATGGTGGTCGAGGGAGACGTCAAGGGGCGGGCCTGCATCCTGATCGACGACATGATCAACACGGCGGGGACCATGGTGAACGGCGCCCGCGCACTCGCGGACGAGGGGGCCACGGACGTCTATGCGGCCGCGACGCACGCCGTGCTCTCGGGAAAGGCCGCCCAACGGTTGGCCGAGTCCCCGATCAAGTCGACCCTGGTGACGAACACGCTGCCGGTCCCCGAGGAGGTCTCCGCCGTGCTGGGTGACCGCCTCTCCGTGCTGTCGATCGCCCCCATCATCGCCTCGGCGCTTCAGGCGGTGTTCGAGGACGAGTCGGTCTCCGAGATCTTTCACGGAGACAATCAGGCCTAGGGCTCGAACCTCGTTTAGCGCTGGATGATCACCGGGGTTCCCAGGCGCAGCAGCGGCTTGAGCAGCGCCAGGGCTCGCTCCGACACGCGCAGGCAACCCGTGCTGGCCGAGTGGCCGATCGACGACGGCGCGTTCGTGCCGTGGATGGCGAGCTGGCTCCCGCCCTGCCATCCGGCGGGCAGGCGGTACTGGTAGTTCGAGATCCCGAAGGCGAAGGATCCGTAGCGACTGCCGCGAGCGAACGGGACGCGGTCGGTGACGAAGTACCGGCCGGGCGGGGTCGGGGTTCCCGGCGCTCCGGTGGCCGCGCTGGTGCGGAAGACCACTCGACCCAGGCGCTCCACCGTGATCCGGTGCTCCGAGAGGTCCGCGCGAACCGTGATGGCCGTGTGGAGTCGCCGCAGGCCCTTCAGGGGGATCCACCCGGTCCCCGTTCTCCTGCTGTAGGGGATGGGCACCCGGCCGAACCGGCCGTGGCGGCTCGTCTCGATCACCCACGCGTACGTGCGGAACCCGAACTGGGCCGAGGCCGCGGGCATGAAGCCCACGACGCTCCCGCCGCCCGGCTTCGACCGGATCGCTAGCCCCTGACGAACCTCCACGAGGAGAGCCGGGGGGACCGCGGGGATCGCCTCGAGGGCCGGAAGCGGGCCGTTCCTGACCGGATCCGGGAGGACCACCGACAAGCCGGCGACACTCTGCCCGTTCGAGATCCATTGTGTGTCTGCGCCTGGCTTGTTGTCCGAAGTGACTGCAGTGCAAGCGGGCAGGAAAGCAAGGGTGCCGGCCAGCAGGACGAACGCAGCTATGCGGAGGGGGGCGCTTACTCTGTTCATCGGGGGCGTTATCGGCATCGTAACGGATCGGTTGAGGGATCGCCCCGGGTCGGTACAATCGGGGCCGGTCGGACGGCCGAGCTAGGTCCGTCCCCCACCTGATCGGTCTCGGAGGAAGCCATGGAACGGAAGCTGAAGGCGGAGAGGCGCGACAGCACCGGCAAGGAGACGGCGCACAAGGTCCGGGCGGCCGGCCGGGTCCCGGCCGTCGTCTACGGGCGCGGGATGGAACCCATCCACGTGTCGGTCGACTCACGCGAGCTGTTCCACCTCCTCCACACGGACGCGGGCATGAACGTGTTGGTGGACCTGCGGGTGGACGGAGACCACTTCCTGGCGCTGCCCCGCGAGATCCAGCGAGACCTGATCAGAGGCCGGTTCATCCACGTCGACTTCCTCCGCATCGCCCGCGACGAGAAGATCACCGTCGAGGTCCCCGTCCATCTGGTCGGGGAGTCCCACGGGGTCAAGGAGGGCGGCGTGATCGAGCACCACCTGTGGAACCTCGACGTCGAATGCCTGCCCACCGACGTCCCGACGCACATCGACGCCGACATCACCCGGCTCGGCATCAACGAGTCGCTGAAGGTCTCCGACCTGGAGGCGCCGGAGCGGTGCACCATCCTCACGTCCGTGGACGAGGTCGTCGTCTCCGTGGTTCCGCCGCAGGTCCTGCGGGTCGAGGAGGTCGAGGAGGCAGCCGCCGAGGCCGTGGAGGGCGCCGAGGCCGAGGCCGGCGCGGAAGGCGCCACCGGCGAGGAAGCCAGCGAGACCGAGAGCTAGGCCTTGTCGGACCGGTCGGCCGATACCTGGCTGATCGCCGGGCTGGGGAACCCTGGACCCGAATACGAGCGCACCCGCCACAACGTCGGCGCCATGGTCACGGGGCGGTTGGCCGAGCGGCTGGGTGGTTCGTTCCGGAAGGCCCGATTCGTTCCGCTGTTCGTGGCCGAGGCGAAGGACGGCGCCACCCCCCTCCTGCTGACCTCGCCCGGGACGTGGATGAACGTGAGCGGTCCGCCGGTGGCGTCGGTGGCGAAACGGCGTGGTGTTTCCGCGGACCGCGTGATCGTCGTGCACGACGAGATCGACCTGCCCTTCGGTGCGCTCCGGATCAAGCGGGGCGGGAGCACCGCGGGCCACCATGGCCTCGACTCCATGGTGGAGGCCTTCCGGACGCCCGACTTCTATCGGGTTCGGATCGGTGTGGGGAAGCCGGCGCAGCGCGGGCGCCATGTCGGCCACGTCCTGAACGCCTTCTCGAAGAAGGAGCGCGAGGAGCTGGACGTGTTGATCGAAGATGCCGCCGACGCCGTGTTGTCGGTCATCCACGACGGCCTCGAGCAGGCTCAGGCCCGATTCAACCGCAGCGCCGCCACAACGTGAAAGCAGGCGTCATCCTGCCCACCGGCGGCCCGCGCGAGGCCGCCGAGATCGCCCGCCAGGCAGAGCAGGCTGGATGGGACGGCTTCTTCATCTGGGAGCCGGTGTGGGGATGGGATGCGTGGGTCTCACTGGCCGCCGCGGCCATGACGACCGAGCTCATCCAGCTGGGAACCATGCTGTCACCGCTCTCCCGGATGCGGCCGTGGAAGGTGGCGAGCGAGACCGTTTCCCTGGACCATCTCTCTGGCGGACGCTTGAT
This sequence comes from Actinomycetota bacterium, assembly GCA_044870295.1. GTDB lineage: Bacteria > Actinomycetota > UBA4738 > UBA4738 > UBA4738 > AC-52. The sequence continues at coordinate 200 of JBIOYQ010000218.1, read as the reverse complement.
CCTCTCAGTGGGCCTGGGGGCGATCGACAGCGGGTTCGAGGCCTTCGATGAAGTCACGGACCGAAGGACGCGGGCGGAGCTGATGGATGAGTCCCTCGACATCGTGACAGGGCTGTGGCGCGGACAACCCTTCAGCTACGACGGCAAGCACTACCACGTGCGAGAGACGTCGTTCCTCCCGCCGGCGGCGCCGGTCCAGC
>JBIOYQ010000217.1:0-6372 GCA_044870295.1 Actinomycetota bacterium | reverse complement strand
CGGCCCGGGAGCCGTCTCAATTCTCCCGGGATGCGAATTGGGACGCTTGCATTGCCTTTTGCGGTGCGTACCTGGGCGCGTGGTGTCAATTGGCGCTGAACCCTCTCGGCGGCCGGCGCGTAGTGGGGATGAATGCCCCATCCGCCTCGTGTTGCCGGACTCCTGCTGCTGACGGCAGCGGTCGTGGTTGGTTGCTCCGCCCAGCCCACGCAATCGGGCACGGCCTCGGAATCCGCCGATGCCAGTGAACCGGCCGAGGGCGTGACCGAACTCCGCTCCACGACCGAGCCGCTGCCCCCAGGCGACTACACCCGCTCGTCGTTCGTGCCGCCCATCACTCTTACCCTGACCGAGGGGTGGCGGGCGGTGCAGCTGTTCGATGGCTTCTTCGACGTCCAGCAGGACGTGGGCAGCCCGGACGTGATCGCCCTGCAGTTCGCCCGGCCGTCCACGGTCTACGGCGACGGCGGCCAGGGCGTGGAGCCGTCAACGGCCGCCGAGGCGGCCGAGGTGCTGCGCAGCAACCCCGCGTTCGAGGTGTTCGGTGACAACGAGGCGCAGGTCGGCGGCCTGGAAGGCCAGGTCATCGAGATCGAGAACGCCGGCAAGGAGCACGCAACCGTGATGATTGTGCCGCCAGGCCCGCTTGGCATCGATCCCGGTCGGCGGCTGTGGGTCGCCTTCCTGGATTCCCCCGATGGGCTGCTGGCGGTCATGGTGGGAGGGTCGGTCGGGGAGTGGCGGGCCGCCATGGGTGCGGCGGAGCCCGTGCTGGAATCGGTGCAGATCGGCTCGTAGACGTCAGTCGCCGGCCGGCCGCACCCGATAGACCTGCTCCGCGTCCTGCGTCCACAGCGAGCCGGCGGAGTACACCAGGTTCTCGCCCGACGGCGTGGGGAGTGACACGCCTGATGTGAACTCCAGTGTCCGCCGATCGAGAGGCCCCATGAACAGACCGCTCGGCAACAGGCCCCACGGCGCTCCGTCCACGAACGTCAAGGCGACAAGCTCCTTCGCTCCGCGCCGCACATCATCGGTGGCAACATCGATCGCGCTGACGGGCATTCCGTCTCGTCCCACGACGTAGACGCTGGTCCCATCCGGATCGACGAAGACCTGCATCGGGGTCGGTCCGACGTTGATCGTGCGCAGGATCTCCCCGCTCGTGCGATCGATTTCGACCAATGCGTTGCTAGCCGTCGACACCACCCAGACCGATGTCGCCCCGACCGCGATCCCGGTGGGGCCAGCCACCTCCACGCGGTGGAGCTCGTTCCCTGTCGCGGCGTCCACGCCAATGACCAGGCCGCGCTCGATGTCGGTGAGCCACACTTCGGTGTCATCGGCCGACAGCGTGAAGGGATCAACGCCCAGGTCGAGCTCCGCCTCCACCGTGCCGGTCTCGGGATCAAGGGCCACAAGCGATGGCGATCCGCCCGTCCCGACCCAGAGCAGGTCGTCGGTCGCTGCCAACCATAGGCGGGTGTCCCCTCCCTCCGGCCGCACCTGGTAGGTTGCATCCAGCTCATTGGTGCCCGGGTCCAGGCGCTTCACCGCACCCGCCCCCGGATCGGCCAGCCAGACCGAATCGAAGGCGCCGAGTGTCAAGATGTCGAACGGCGCGGTCGGGATCGTCGTCTGTAAGGCGCCGGCCACCGGCAACTCGTCAATCGGCGTGGGCGTGCCACCTGCCGACGCCGCAGAAGGCGATGTAGACGGCGAGGCCGAGGATTCGTTCCCGACGTTCCCGCTCCGCGTCAGCAGGAATGCGGCGACGACCACCGCCGCCGCTACGGCCACCGCGGCTCCGGTCGTGATCCATCGCGGTGTGCGAGGCGCCTGTGGTGTCTCGTCGACCTCGGTCAGCACAGCGTCCAGCAGCGAAGCCGGTGGGACCAGATGACGCAGGTCCTCGATGCGTCGCCGCACGATTGGCGGAGGTGGCATGTCGATGATCCGGCGATCGCTCACGCCACCACCTCCCCCTCCTCCCGCGCCAGCTCGCTCCGCAGGCGAAGCAACCCGCTGTGCAATCGGGTCTTGGCCGTTCCCTCGGGGATGCCCAGGGTCCGGCCAACCTCGCGCAGCGTCAGATCGGCCACGTAGTGGAGGGCGAACACGGCGCGCTCGTTGGCGGGCAGGCGGTCGAGTGCCTCGTCGACCGCCCAGGCGGCGTGGAGCCGGCTGATCGGTTCATCGCGAAGGCGCTCATCGGCGAGGTACGGCGCGGTGGGATCGACGCCATGGCTGATGGCGGGGCGGCGCCGGCGGGTGCGTAGCACGTTCCGGCATCGGTTCATGTGGATACTGCGCAGCCAGGCGGGGAAGCGGTCGATGTCGCGCAGGCGCGGCAGCTCGCGCCAGGCGGCCACCAGCGTCTCCTGCGTCACGTCGCGCGCGTCGTCTTCACCAACCATCGCAGCAGCCAGGCGGTAGAGATCAGCGAGATGGCGCTCCGCGATGCGACCGAATGCCTCCCGGTCGCCACGTTTCGCCTTCTCGATGTCCAACCGATCTCCTCCGTACACCAGCCAGACACCGGCGCGGACGCGAACGGTTTTGCGGGATGGCGACGCGCGCCGGGCCACCGGCGCGCGGGCCGCATCCTAGCCGGTTCCACGGCAAACTGCCGATCGCTTGCCTGGCTCCTAACGGGCCGTCAGTCCTGGCGGACCCAGCCGGACTGCCATTCCGCCTGGCGGTTGATGGCAACCGAGCACTCATCCTCGACAAGCGTCAGGTTCAGCGTCTTGCCCTCGAGCGACCACGTGTAGGTCCCCTCGCCGATACAGGCGCGAACGCTGGAATCCTCGGCGATCTCATTGCCGAAACGCATGGTGTCGCCGAATACGCCGTACTCGCCGCGCACGCCGACCGGACGGATTCCGAATCGCTCGGGGAGCCACATGATGTACGTGCCATCGGCCAGGAGCTCGATCTCGGAATCCTTGTCGAACACGGTGAAGGCGTAATTGCCAACCACCTCGGGCGGAATCTGACCGTGGTCCAGGGGTGGGAAGGACGGCTGTGGCGTCGGGGTTGGATGGGGTGTGGCCGGTGCGCGGCTCGCGGTGGCCGTAGCCCCGGCAGCTGAGCTGGTGCCGCAGGCCGCGAGCATTGCCGCCAGCAGACCAAGTGCGAACAATCGGGATCCGGAGTACCAGCGCATCGGGCTCTCCTGTGTCCAAAGACAGCCCGCTAGCTACGGGCCTGCCTACCTGACACCCGATGAGCCGTGGTCGGTTTGGCCGATTGCGCGGATTCGCCGGATGAGGGCTGGCGGACCCGCGAGGTGCGGCCTACGCTGCTCTCATCCGCCATCCGCGATCGTGCGGATTCCCCGTGCCGGTGGCGACAGGAGTGGACAGATGGACGAGCATCCGAACGTGACGGTCCTGCACAAGATGGCGGAGGCCATGGGCGACCTGCCCGCTGGCATGCCGTATCTGGAGACGACCATCGCCGACGACATCGAATGGCATGAGATCGGACGCGACGAGCCGACGGTCGGCAAGGAGGCTCTGCGTCAGCGCATGGCGGAGGCCGCGGGCGAGTACTCGATCAAGGCCGATGAGCACGACGCCGTCGCCAACGACACGCATGCCGTGCAGCTGATGAACGTGACCGCCACCAAGGCGGACGGGAGCACGCTGCAGTATCGGACGGCCGAGATCTACCACATGAAGGACGGGAAGGTCACCGCCCGCTGGGCGTTCTCGGACGACACCGCCCGGATCCTGGAGTTCTTCGGCAGCTAGGAGCGACTAGGCGCGGGCCTTCGACTCCGCCGCATACTCCTGGGCGTGATCGCTGCGATCGGCCTCGAGCGTGCGCTGCCAGATGTCGAGCGTCTCGGCGACCGAGCGCCCGTTCTCCTCAGCGGCGTCCTTGAGGTCTTCGTAGCGAATGTTCTTGGGGCCCATGTCGAGGTGGGCGTCCATGCAACCGCACGTCATACACATGCCGTCACCGGGGGTGCATGTTCGGTGCCGGAACCGGAATGACCGTCGCTAGGCCCGATGCAGAGCCGATGCGCCGGCGCTCACGGCGGGTCCTCCAGGTGCGGGCGGAAGTCAGAGATCCGCTCGTCGTCCTCTGGATCGATCACGCGTCCAGCGTGGCGGCGTGACGGTAACGGAACCTCAAGGCGCCGCTAAGGGCAGTTCTTGTCGTGGATTCCCGTCCAGCGGGACTAACAACCAAGAAGTGCGGAATAGGGGCCGGAGGGGGTCGGAACGTGGTGCCGATTCCCGCCCGAGCGGGAATTCGCATCAGGTTTGGGACCCCACGTCGTCGTTGGTCCCGCCACGCGGGAATCGGCGGCCGGTATGGGAGCCCCTATCCCGGCAGCTGCCAGAAGACGGGCTGCGCCATGTCGCCGTGGACCGCGAGGATCGTGCCGCGCAGCAGGTCCATGCCCACCAGGATCCCGCGTCCCTCGACCTCGTCGCGGACCACGAGCCGCGGCATCGGCAGACGCACCTCACCGACGAGCAGCACCTGGTCTAGGGCCACCGACCCGAACGATTCCGTTCCACCTACGCCACGCCCACTGCTGGCGATCTCGTCCCCGCTCAAGCCGGGCACGGCAGAGGCGACCACGTCCGACGCCTTCCCACCGGAGTCGAGGAGCGTGGTGACCTCGTCGAACGGCTCGATGGCGCCGCGCACCAGGATGGTGGTATCCGCCTGGTCGCGGGCCAGCCGGTGGATGCGGAAGTCTGGCGCCCGGGCGGTCAGCCAGTCGGCGACATCGGCCTCCGACCCGGACACCGCGATGAGCCGATCCCCCGCCAGGTCCAGGCACATCCAGGCACCCGGCACCAGGTGCTGCGGGCTGACGAGGCCGCCGATCCCGCGCCGCGCGAACGGGCCTGGCGCCCCGATGGCGATCACGTTCGCCAGGGTGTGGTTCATCTCGCCGACCCCGACCGGCACATCCCCGAGCGTCCATGACGGAACCGATGCGCCCGAGGCGTCGGTCCCCTCCTCCCCGGGCTCCGCGCTGAGCCCGACCCGATTGGCCAGCTCGATGGTCAGGATGTGATCGGTCGAGCCGGTGTCCACGATGAGCCGCGTGGATTCCCCCAGAACGGTGGCGGCCACCATCGGTGCATGCGTTGGCTGGCCGTCGGCGCCGGTGAAGGTGATCGGCTCGTCGAAGATGATCTCCACCGGCACAGGCTAGCGGACTAGAGTCACGCGATGGCTGCCGAACCCCGCGATAGCGACCCGGCACGCCGCGTCGAGCGGACGTACCTGTCGCTGGTGCTGATCAGCACGCTCGCCTCTTCATTCATCTGGGGCATCAACACCATCTTCCTGCTGGACGCCGGGCTGTCGAACGCGGAGGCCTTCGCTGCCAACGCCTTCTTCACCGCGGGGATGGTGCTGTTCGAGATCCCGACCGGCGTGGTGGCCGACACCCGCGGTCGCCAGTTCTCGTACGTGCTCGGAACGGCCACCCTGCTCGTCTCCACGCTGCTCTACCTGCTGATGTGGCAGATCCACGCCCCGCTCTGGGGGTGGGCCATCGCCTCCATCCTGCTGGGGCTGGGCTTCACCTTCTTCTCCGGCGCCACCGAGGCATGGCTGGTCGACGCGCTGACCGCTACCGGCTTCACCGGACACCTGGATCACGTCTTCGGTCGCGCACAGACTGCGACCGGTGCGGCGATGCTGATCGGGACGGTGGCCGGCGGCTTCGTGGCGCAGATCACCAACCTGGGTGTGCCCTACATCCTCCGCGCGCTGCTGTTGGGCGTGACGATGGTGGTGGCGCTGCGCTGGATGCGCGACATCGGCTTCACGCCGCAGCGCGACGTTGGACCGATGAAGGCCGTGAGCAATGTGGTGCGCGGCTCCATTGACTCGGGCTTCCGCAACCCGCCAGTGCGCTGGCTGATGCTGGCCATCCCGTTCACCGCCGGGACCGGCATCTACCTGTTCTACGCCGCGCAGCCGTACCTGCTCGAGCTCTACGGCGATCCGACGGCCTACAGCATCGCGGGCCTGGCGGCAGCCATCTTCTCGGCGGTGCAGATTGCGGGTGGCCTGCTGGTGCCCTGGACCCGCCGCCTCTTCCGGCGCCGAACCGATGCGCTGCTGGGCGGTGCCGTCGTCAGCATCCTGATGCTCGCGGCGCTTGGGACGCAGCCGGCGTTCGTGGTCGCGCTGCTCCTGCTGGCCGCCTGGTCATTCGTGGGGGCCATCACCCGCCCGATGCGCCAGGCCTACCTCAATGGCGTGATCCCCTCCGCCCAGCGCGCGACCGTCCTGTCGTTCGACTCGCTCATGGGCTCGGTCGGGGGCGTCGTCGCCCAACCGGCCCTCGGTCGCGTCGCCGACGTCTACGGCTACGGGCCGGCCTAC
>JBIOYQ010000216.1:0-9203 GCA_044870295.1 Actinomycetota bacterium | reverse complement strand
GCCGCCGGCCCGAACCGATCCGCCCGCCGAGGCGTAATGGGAAGCATCAGCACCGACTCCGATCGGACCAACGCTCCTCGCATTCGTGTGCCGCTCGCCACGATCCTGATGGCGCTTGCCCTGGCCGCTTCGGCATGCACAGGGTCGTCGGGCCGGGCGACACCTCCTCCGAAGACCGGATCGCCGTCCCCGGCGACCGCACCACCTTCGCCTTCGCCGTCGGCGTCGCCGATCGAGCTGCGGGGCCGGCTGGTGATGTCCCGCGACGTCGGCGGCACGATCGACGTCTGGGTCATGGACCTGCCGAGCGGCCGGCTTCACCGCCTGACCACCGATCCGGCGAACGACTTCTCACCCACCTGGTCGCCGGACGGCAAGCGGATCGCCTTCAGGTCCGACCGACGTGGCGACGACGAGGTGTTCGTCATGAACGCTGACGGGACCCGGCAGCGCGACCTGTCGAACAATCCAACGTCCGACTACTCACCGGCATGGTCCCCGGACGGCTCGACCATCGCCTTCGCCACCGATCGTTCGGGCGACCCCAACGACCTCTGGCTCATGGATCCCGACGGCTCGCATCCCCGACCTCTGGTCCAGCAGCCCGGGATCGACGAGTACCCCACCTGGTCACCGGACGGCTCTCAGATCGCGTTCGCCTGCACGCTCGGAGGGATCCTGGCCTCGCGAGTCGGTGACTTCGAGGTCTGCGTGGTCGACGCCGACGGCACCGGCCTGCGCCGCATCACCGACGACCCAGGGATCAGCCATCCCGTCGGCTGGTCGCCCGATGGCTCGCTGATCGTGTTCATGTCGAATCGCGACCAGAACCCCGGCGATGTCAGCCCGTGCGGCGACATGTACGTGATCCGGCCCGACGGTTCGGAGCTGCGCAGAGTCACCGACGGCGAGGACAGCTACTGCCTCAACTCCGTGTCAACGGACGGGCACGTGTTCTTCAGCTCGGACCGGCGCAATCCCGGCAGCGAGAGTGACCTGTGGGTGATGAACCTCGACGGCGGCGAGGCTACCCTGGTTGCGGCGCTCCCGGGCAACGAGCAGGACGGGGCGCTCCCCCCGTCGGCGTGACCCATCGGATCTGACCTATGCTCCGGGCGAACGCCCGCAGCTCATCGCATCGGGGGACTGCGACGACCGACACGGCTCTGGATCGCGGACGGGCGTCCTTCGCCCGGAGGGCCTGGGGCTCGGCGTACGCCGAGCTATCGGCGGCCGACCAGGACGAGCCGCTGGCCGCCGAGGACCTGGAACGCCTCAGCATGGCGGCCTCCCTGATCGGCAAGGACGATGAGTCCGACGACATCGGGACCCGGGCCCACCACGAGCACCTCCGGCTTGGAGATCCGTGCCGAGCGGCTCGCGTCGGGTTCTGGCTGGGGATGTCGCTGTTCAACCGGGGTGAGTTGGCCCGGTCCGGTGGCTGGATGGCTCGGGCGCATCGTCTCCTGGAGGAGTCCGGGCAGGAGTGCGTCGAACAGGGCTACCTGATGGTGCCGGTGGCGATCATGACGGTGGAGCAGGCCGGCGACGCCCAGGGTGGGTTCGCCATGTTCGAGCAGATCGGCAAGATCGCCGAACGGTTCGGCGACCCGGAGCTGCTCGCGATGTCCCGGATGGGCCGGGGCCAGGCCCTGATCCAGATGGGAGAGACGGCCGAGGGAGTCAGGTGGCTCGACGAGGTCATGATCGCGGTCACCACCGAGGACCTGACCCCGATCTTCACCGGGATCGCCTACTGCGCCGTGATCGGCTCGTGCCTGCACATCTTCGACCTGCGAAGGGCCCAGGAGTGGACAGCGGAACTGACCCGGTGGTGCGCCTCCGATCCGGGCATGATCGCCTTCCGCGGCGAGTGTCTGGTGAACCGGGCTTCGATCATGCAGATCCACGGGTCCTGGCCGGAGGCCGTGGCGGAGGCGCTCCTGGCCTGCGAGTTGGCGTCCCAGCCGTGGGGCCACTGGGTGGTGGGCCCGGCCTTCTATCGCCTGGCCGACCTGCATCGCCTGCTCGGGGAGTTCGAACAGGCCGAGGACGGCTACCGCCAGGCCGGCCAGCGTGGCGAATCGCCGCAGCCCGGCCTCGCCCTCATGCGGCTGGCCCAGGGGCAGGCGGACGCGGCGGCGGCGGCCATCCGGCGAGAGATGGACGAGGCGAAGGAGCCGCTGAACCGGGCGAAGCTGCTCCCAGCGTTCGTCGAGATCATGCTGGCGGTGCGCGACCGTGAGACGGCTCGTTCAGGCGCGGAGGAGCTCTCTCGGATCGCAGACGACGTCAATGCTCCCTATCTGCGTGCTCTGGCCCAGCAGGCGACCGCCGCGGTCCTGATGGCGGAGGGCGACGCTCGAGCGGCCCTCACGTCCTTGCGAGCGGCGGCGGGAGCGTGGCGCGATCTCGAGGCGCCCTACGAGGCCGCCCGGGCCAGCGTGCTGATCGGGCTGGCCTGCCGCGAGCTGGCGGACGAGGACTCGTGCCGAATGGAGCTGGAAGGAGCGCGCCAGATCTTCCAGGAGCTGGGGGCCAAGGCGGACCTGGCGAGCGTGGAGCGGCTCCTGCCCTCGGCCGCGCCACCACCGGCGGGCGGACTGACCGCTCGCGAGGTCGAGGTGCTCCGGCTGGTGGCGGCCGGGAAGTCGAACCGGGCCGTCGCGTCGGAGCTGGTCATCAGCGAGAAGACCGTGGCCCGCCACGTGAGCAACATCTTCACCAAGTTGGGCGTGTCCTCGCGCGCAGCAGCGACCGCGTACGCCTACCAGCACGGTCTGGTCTGAGTTCGCCTACATAGAACTACCCACGCCGTCCTTGGCGAAATGGACGGTTCCCCCGATGCGTCCGCCATCTCCTCACTCCTAACGTGCCCTCATCAGCGGACGGCGAGGAGGCGCACATGAGCCAGCAGCGCAAGGCGACAATCGATCGCTCGGAGCGCGAGGACGAGGCCAACCGCGCCCGGATGCTGGCGGGCGTTCCGGTTTCGAGCCGAAGGCTCGACGTGGCCGGGGTCCCCACCTCGATCCTGGAGGCCGGTGACGGCCCGCCCGTGATCCTCCTGCACGGCGGGATCGGGACCGGCGGCGTGTACTGGGCCCTGGTCGTTAACCGGCTGGCGGAGCGGTACCGGCTGATCGTCCCCGACTCGCCGGGCCTGGGGATTTCCGAGCCGGTTCCACGGATGGAAGCAGCCGCGTTCTCGGCGTGGCTCTCCGAGCTGATCCGGCAGACCTGGTCGGAGAAGCCGGTGCTGGTCGCTCACTCCTTGAACGGCAGCCTGGCCACTCGTTTCGCGGCGAGCCACAGCGACCTGATCGAACGCCTGGTGGTGATCGGTGCACCCGGGATCGGGCGCTACCGGCCGCCCATCCGGTTCATCGTGACGGCCATCCGGTTCTCCATCCATCCCACCGAGAGGAACCGCGATCGGTTCGCCGCGTGGGCGCTCCTGGATCCCGCCCGGACCAGGAGCCGCGATCCGGGTTGGTACGACGCGTTCACCGCCTACATCCTGTCGCGGGGGAAGGCTCGCCAGGTCAAGCGGACCATGCGGCAGCTGGTGAAGGCCGGGACGAAGCGGATCAGCGACACCGAGCTCCACGACATCCACGTTCCGGTGACCCTGATCTGGGGCCGGCACGATCGGATGGCGCCCCTGCGTATGGCCGAGGCGGCGCACGCCGCGTTCGGCTGGCCACTGCACGTCGTCGAGGACGCCGGCCACGTCCCCCACATCGAGCAGCCCGACGCGTTCCTGCAGGCCTTGGCCGCGTCGGTCGGCTCACGAGCAAGGAGCTGAACATGAGCGAGACAGTCGGGACCGTGATCATCGGCGGCGGGCAGTCGGGCCTGTCCACCGGGTACCTCCTGAAGAAGCGAGGACTGCCCCTCGTGATCCTGGATGGCAACGAGCGGGTCGGGGACTCGTGGCGGAAGCGCTGGGATTCGCTGCGCCTGTTCACCCCGGGGATGTTCGACGGCCTCGTCGGCATGCCCTACCCCGGCCGGTGGTGGCGAGCCCCGAGCAAGGACGAGTTCGCCGAGTACCTGGAGTCCTACGCGGCCCGGTTCGAGCTGCCCGTCCGCACCGGCGTGCGGGCGCAGCGCCTGTCTCGACAGGGTCAGCGATTCGTGGTGGAGACGACGGAGGGGCGGCTGGAAGCCGACCAGGTCGTGGTCGCGACGGGGGCATTCCAGATCCCGAAGGTGCCGCCGTTTGCCTGGGAGCTGGACCCGGGCATCGTCCAAATGCACTCGGTGGACTATCGGAATCCGTCCCAGCTCCGAGAGGGCGGCGTGCTGGTGGTGGGCGTGGGCAATTCGGGAGCGGACATCTCCATCGAGCTGGTGCGGAGCCATCCGACGTGGCTGGCCGGGAAGGAGTCGGGGCACATCCCGCCACGGATCGACACTCGCAGGTCCGTGATCGGGTTCGCGATCTTTCGGTTCATCGGCCACCACGTGCTGAGCCGGGGGAACCCGATCGGCCGCAAGGTGTTGCCGAAGATGAAGCACATGGCCGCCCCGCTGGTTCGGGTGAAGCCAAAGGACCTGGTGCGGGCGGGCGTGCAGCGGGGGCCTCGCGTGGCGGGCGTCCATGACGGTATGCCGCAGCTGGACGACGGGCAGACGCTGGACGTGGCCAACGTCATCTGGTGCACGGGATTCCGCCCGGACTTCTCGTGGATCGATCTCCCGATCTTCGACGAGGAGGGCGAGCCAAAGCACCGGCGGGGGATCGTCGTGGACGAGCCGGGCCTGTACTTCATGGGACTCGAGCTCCAGTACGCGCTCTCGTCGGACGTGATCACGGGGGTCCGCCGCGACGCGGAGTACGTGGCCAAGCACATCGCCGCACGTCAGCAGACCAGCGATCAGAGGACCCCGGCGGCAACCGTGGCCTGAGATCCCGGCTGTTCAGGAAGGCTCGGCGCGTGGTCAGGCCAGCGCGGCGCAGACGTCCTCGATGTGCCCCACCTGTTCCACGCTGACGAGGTTGCCCTCCGCGTCGAGGTGAAGCGTGACCTGGCCCGAGTTCACGAAGAACAGCGGCAGGCCCTCCACTTGGCCAGGGAAGAGGAACACCGAGGACCTTCCTCCAAGGACGAAGTCGAGCGAGCCGTCCTCGAAGAAGATGAGGAACCCGGGTCCGGACACGTTGTAGAAGATGGTCTTCCCGGTGTCCAGGTTGGTCAGGTTCTGGGTTAGGTGGCCGGTGATCATCTGATCGGTGACATTCCCATCCTTGTCGAAGAAGGTCTTGATGAACTCGTGGTTCGCGACGAAGTCGACGAACACGGGGAAGTCGCAGCTGCCCTCGACGGTGAAGTCCTCGGCTATCAACGGCTCCCTGATCGGCTTGTCGGCCGACGCCGGCAGCGCAGAGAGCGGTATCAACAGGAAGGCGGGAACCAGCAGAGCAATCAGTCGTCGCACGGGCCACTCCTCTCGGAGGGAAGCTGAATCGCGGTAGACGAACACCAGCGCAGCCGGCTCGGAGGACCACGGGGCGGGCGACCCCATGCCATGAAAGGACTATGAGCCGATGGTCCGGGCGTCGCAAACGGCCGCGACGTGCCGTGACGACCGCGGGCTGGGACTCGCCCAGCAAGGGAAGCACCGCGGCGCGTTTTCTGGGGGAAGGGGATAGCCTGACCGTCCCTCACAGGAAGGAGCCCAGCCATGAGACTCCGTGCCGGTGTGCTGCTCCTGGTGGCCGCCCTTGTCGGAGGGGTGCTATCCGCCAGCACCGTCTTCTCGGCGTCGAGCCAGGGACCCCTGTTCGCCTCGCTGAAGGGCCACAACGAGATCCCGGACGCGGATCCGGATGGCATCGGGAGCTTCAGCGCCGTCATCGATGGCGACCAGTTCTGCTATGGGCTGACGATCAGCAACCTCGAGGCGCCGACGGCCGCGCACGTGCACGTGGCCAACGCCGGGAGGAACGGCCCCATCGTCATCCCGCTCACGATCCCGGCATCCGGCGACCCAGGCGCCTCCAGCGAGTGCGTCACCGCCGATACTGCCCTCCTGGCCGACATCCTCCAGAGGCCGAGCCAGTACTACGTGAACGTGCACACGCCGACGTTCCCAGGAGGCGCCATCCGCGACCAGCTCAGTACCGGCTAACGCACCACCCGGTTCGCGACGGAAGCGCCTACGTGCCTAGCGCGGCGCCAGGCCGTGCAGCAGGGCGTGGCAGACCGCATCTGCCATCTCGTCGACCGGCGGCCATGGGAACTCGGGCTTGGAGATCAGCAGCGACGTCAGCCCGTGCACCCCAGCCCACAGGACCAGGGACACCCGCATCGGGTCGCCGTCGATCAACCCCGCCTGCACGCATGCGTTGACGTGTTCCAGTAGGTGGCCGAAGGCCGCGGCGTCGCCCAGCCGCTCCAGGTCGAAGTTCTCCGGCGTCCGTGACGGCTTGCCCATGAACAGGATGCGGTACTGCTCGGGGTGTTCGACCCCGAACCGGACGTAGGCCCTGCCCCGCCGGGCCAGCGACTCGATGGGATCGTCGGATCCTGCCGCCGCCTCCTGGGTCAACCGGTCCAGCTCGGCGAAGTTCCGCTCGCACACCGCGAACAGCATCTCGTCCTTGTCGGCGAAGTGGAGATACACGGACGGCGGGGTGACCCCGACGGCGTCTGCCACCGCACGGATGGTGACGGCCGCCTCGTCGCCCGTCTCGATCAGCAGGCGCTCGACCGCCTCGATGATCTCCTCGCGGAGATGCTCGCCCTCCCCCCGCCGGGCCCGCCGCCGGCGAGGGGAGATCGACTTCGGAGTGGTGGTCGCCATCTACCGTCCCTCGACCGCGACCCGCTCTGGCTCGGGAAGCGCGACGGTGAGCGTCGGGGAAGGCTCCGCTTCGGAGATCCCGAACCGCTCGTACAGCCGACGCAGCGGACGTGGCGCCCACCAGTTCGCGTTGCCGGCCAGCCGCATGAACGCCGGCACCAGCGCGCCCCGCACCAGCGTGGCGTCCACGATCACGGCCAGCGCCATCCCCACGCCGAACATCTTGATGAACGTGACCTCGCTGGTGGCGAAGGCGATGAACACCACCGACAGGATGGCCGCGGCGGCCGTCACGATCCGCCCGCTCCGCTCCAGCCCGACCGCCACGGACGTCATGTTGTCGCCCGTCCTGTCGTGTTCCTCCTTGATCCGCGAGAGCAGGAACACCTCGTAGTCCATGGACAGGCCGAACGCGATGCAGAACATGAGCACGGGCATGGAGCTGTCCAGGGTACCCGTCGACGTGAAGTGCAGCAGGTTCGCCAGGTGGCCCTCCTGGAAGATGAACACCAGCGCGCCGAACGTCGCCGACAGGCTGAGCACGTTCAGCACCAGCGCCTTGAGCGGCACGATCACGCTGCCGGTCATCAGGAACAAGACGACGAAGGTGACCAGCGCAATGATGCCGAGCGCCAGCGGGAGCCGCCCGAAGATCGAGGCCTTGCTGTCGACCAGCTGCGCCGACGGTCCGCCCACCAACGTGGCGAACGGCGCCGGGGTCGAACGGATGTCGTGGACCAGCTGCTCGCCCTGGGCCGAGATCGGTTCGATCGCGGGGACGACCGACAGCCAGGTGCCAGTGGGTCCCTGGAACCGCTGCGACGCCGGGCTCGGCGGGGCCACCTGCTGTCCCTTGACGTACGAGCCGCTGACGGCGTCCACCCGGGCCACGCCGGGCAGCCCGGAGAGCGTGGCCGCGTACCCGCCGACCTTCGCGTTCAGCGCCTCGCTCGGTGCGCCCGCGTCGGGCGCCACCACCGACAGAGCCGAGGCCTCCTCCGAGGAGAAGTTCGTCCGGATCTCCTGCTGCACCTGCCGGCTGGTGGCCGTGGCGGGCAGCACGCGATCGTCGGGAAGACCGAAGTGCACCCCGAGGAACGGCGCGCCCAGCACTACCAGCAGCGCCACCACGCCGGCGGCGATCGGGATCGGCCGGCGCATCACGAACATGGCGATGCGGTGCCACATGCCCTCGCCGACCTCCTTCGGCTCGTGCCTCCACAGCGTGAGCTTGTCCACCCGCGGCCCCAGGGCCGCCAGCAGCGCCGGCAGGAACAAGAGCGCGCCGATCAGGGCCAGCGCCACCACCGCGATCCCCGCATACGCGAAGGACCGCAGGAAGAACAGCGGGAAGACCAGCAGCGCGGCCATCGAGATGGCCACGGTGAGACCGCTGAACAGGACCGTGCGGCCCGCCGTCTGCACCGCGCGGACGACGGCGTCGTCGGACGCCAGGCCGTGGCGGGTCTCCTCGCGGTACCGCGACACCATGAACAGGCTGTAGTCGATCCCCAGCCCGATACCGAGCGCCGTGGTCAGGTTCAAGGAGAAGATGGACACGTCCGTGAGGGCCGCGATGACCTGCAGCACCAGCAGCGTGCCCACGACGGCGATGGCGCCCGTGGCCAGCGGCAGACCGGCCGCCACGACGCTGCCGAACACCAGGATCAGCAGGATCAGCACGACCGGGAAGGTGATGGTCTCCGCCTTGCGCAGGTCGTCCTCGACCTGGGTGCCGACCTGGCGGAAGATCTCGGCCTGCCCGCCCACGCGGACGGTGATGACCGGATCGGTGATGGTGTACGTCGGCGAGAGCTCCTTCACCCGGTCACGCACCTCATCCGGGTCCCCCTCGATGCGGGCCAGGACCAGTGCTTCGGTCGAGTCGGTGCTCCGCAGCGGCGCCGGGGACCCGAGCGTCCAGTACGAGAACGAAGCCTCGATGCCTGGCTCCTTGGCCAGCCGTTGGGTCAGCGCCGCCCCGGCCTGGGCCACGGCCGGGTCGTCGACGTTCCCATCTCGCGCGTTCACCAATAGGACGAAGTTGGGGACGCCGCCGTGGAAGGAGTCGGCCAGGATGTCGTCCGCTCGCTGGGAGTCGGAGCTGGGGTCCGTGAACCCGCCGTTCGAGAGGTTCTTGACCACGCTCCCCCCGAACGCCCCCGCCAGGATCACCCCGATCACGGTCCCGACCAGGACCGCCCGCCGCCGCCGTACCGCGAACCTTCCCAGTCGCTCCAGCATGGCCTTTCCTCCCTCCGACGGTGCTGCCCACACGCCTAGGCGCAGTAACTTACCGTCGTTACGCTTCCCGTGTCAAGTTGGACCGGACGGAGGTCGCTCGAGTGCCTCCGGGAACGTACCGTCCATTGTTCGATGACCATCGAACA
>JBIOYQ010000215.1:0-12838 GCA_044870295.1 Actinomycetota bacterium | reverse complement strand
GACGCCGAGGAACCCGACCTGCCCGATGATGATGGTGGAGCTGGAGCGGCCGGCCCGGATCTCATTCACGATGCGCAGGGCCGTATTCGAGGTGATCGCGTAGCCGACCCGAGAGACGGTCTGAGAGCGTCCCTCTCTGGATCCGGCAGTGATCATGCCGACGACCTGGCCGGCCGCGTTCACCAGCGCGCCGCCGGAATCGCCCGGCTGGATCGGAGCGTCGGTCTCGATGATGTCGTTGAGGGATTCGGTTCCGCCCCGCCCATCGCTCACCGTGATGGACTGCCCGACCCCGGTGACACTCCCCTGCGTGACCGCGGCCTCGCCACCCCGGCCGAGGGCATTGCCGATGGCGACGACGTCCTGACCCACGTCGAGGGTCGACGAGTCGGCCAGCGTCACCGTCGGCAGGCCCGAGATCCCCTGGATCTGCAGGAGGGCGACGTCGTCGGTGGGATCGGCCCCCACCACCTGGGCCGTGTAGCTCCCCGGGCGTCCCACCACGGTGACCTGGATGCTGGTAGCACCCCGGATCACGTGGTTGTTCGTCAGGACCTGCCCGGAGGCCGTCAGGACCATCCCGGTCCCGGCCGCCTCGGCCGTCCTGCCGCTCACGTCGACCAGCACCCTGGTGTTGACGTCCACCACCGCAGGCTTCACCTTGGCGGCCACCGCGGCGACGTTGATGGCCTGGTCCGCGCGCGGTTGCTGCACGGCGGTGATGGGAGCCTGACCGCCGGATGCGCCGCCGTTCCCGAACCCTCTGGTGAGCCCCCATCCGATACCGATCCCGCTGATCAGCAGGAGCGTCGCCAGGACCGCCGCCACCAGCGATCGGCCGTGCTTCCGCTCGGGGGCCGTCGGGGGCGCGCCCGCTGACGTTGCCGTGGAGTCCGCCCCCGCCCATGGCAGCCATTGGCCGGGTGGTGGGGGCGGGAACTCCGGGGGCGGCGGCTCCGCCCCGGCCGGCTCGACCGGCTCCTCGTGGAGATCCTGGTGGTCGTCCGGATGATCCGTCATGGCGCCTCTCTTCTATCAACTGCGGGAGGATCGGTCACGTTCCCACCGGCCCTTCCCTGTCTGGACCTGCACCGACACCGAGCATGCTGGGCCGGCAACCTGAGAAGAGGATGGGACCCACCTCATGATCCCCTGGGCAGAGGCGTTCCAGTCCTGCCGAGACCTCACCGTGTCGGCGGCGTGGGAGTCGGGGCGCCGGCCAGCGCGGCGGCCTCCTCCACGCTCATGGCGCGGCCCTCCCGGAGCGCGCCCTCTGCGGCAGCCTCGGACAGATGCGCTGCAGCCTCCTCGGCGGGATCGCCCTCCAGGAGGCCCGCGAAGCCGGTCGTGACCCCCGCACCGACCCGTTCGTCCAGGGAAAGGGAGGCCCCCATCAGGCGGATGGCATCCTCGTGACGACCCTCCCACGTCGTCAGGAACGCCAGGCACCGCAAGGCCAGGGCGATCCCCGTCGAGTTGTCCACCTCGCGGAACAGCTGGAGCGATTGGAGCGCCGCGGAGCGGGCGTCCGCGCGCCGGCCGACTCGGGCGTACGCGATCGCCAGCCACACCAGGTCGTTGGCCAGCTGATAGCGGTTGCCCATGCGCCGCCAGATGTCCGCCACCTCCTCGATGCGCTCGATCACCCGGTCCCAGGCCCCGCCGATCGCGTCGCGGATGACCATCATCACCAGGACCTGCGCCACCCCCTGCTCGTGGCCGGCACCTCGGAACAGCTCGAGGCTCTCCTCGAGCATGCGCAGGGCCCCATCCATGTCGTCCTCGGCGGCCAGCACGAACGCCAGGTTGTAGAGGGCCTCGGCGAGACGGACCGGGTCGCCCAGCGCCCGCTCGATGTCCACGGCCTCGGCGTAGGCTCGGCCCGAGGTCGGCCGATCGTTCTGCCACCACGCGATGCCGCCGGCACCGATCAACGCAGCCGCCCGCGGCGCCGTGGCGCCCTGACCGGCCGGCATCGACAGCACCTCGTCGAACCACCGACGAGCCTCCGCCAGATGGCCTCGCTGCTGCCAGAACCGCCACAGGGCGCCGGCGGCCCGTTGCACCAGCTCGGCCTCGCCCGCGTCGATCCCCCACCGCAATGCTGACCTGATGTTCGCATGCTCCTGTTCGCACCGGTCCAGCCACTCCCCCTGCTCGTCGGTGGTGAGGTGCGGTTCGGCCTCCACGGCAAACGCGAGGAAGTGCTCACCGTGCCGCCCGCGGGTGACATCGAGGTCGCCACTGGCCGCCAGTTGCTCGTACCCGAACTCGCGGATCGTCTCCAGCATCGCGAAGCGCGGCTGGCCGTTGGCATCCGTGCGCCGCACCAGCGACTTGTCCACGAGCGAGGTCAGCCCCTCCAGAGCGTCGAGGCCACATTCCTCCGGCATCGACACGGCCTCCGCAGACGGCAGGGTCCACCCGCCGGCGAAGACCGACAGCCGGGCGAACAGACGCTGCTCGGACTCCTCCAACAGGTCGTGGCTCCACGCGATGGCTCCGCGGAGCGTTCGCTGGCGCTCTGGGAGCGTCCGGGCGCCGGTGGTCAGGATCGAGAGGCGCTGCTGGAGGCGCGGGAGCATCTGCTGCGGGGTCAGGACCTTCGTCCTGGTGGCGGCGAGCTCGATGGCCAGCGGCAGTCCGTCGAGCCGCGCCGTGATCTCGGCCACGGCCGGCGCGTTCTCCTCCGTCACCCTGAAGCCCGGCCGTACGGCGATGGCGCGCTCCGTGAAGAGCTGCACCGCCTCGTACCGACCAAGCGTCAGGACGTCCGGAACCCGGCCAGGGTCGGGAAGAGCCAGCGGCGGCACCGCGTACTCCTGCTCCCCCCGCAACGACAGGACGATCCGCGACGTGGCGATCACGGTCAGCCGCGGCGCGTCGGTGAGGAGCTGCTCGATCACCGGCCCGGCCTCGACCACCTGCTCGAAGTTGTCCACGACCAGCAACAGCTCGCGTTCACGCAGGTAGTCGGCGACGACGTCGAGGATCGGGCGTCCTGGCGTCTCCGGGATGCGCATGGCCTGAGCGATGCCCGAGGCCACTAGCGACGGGTCGGTCACCGATGACAGATCGACGAAGTAGACCCCGTCGCGGTATTCCTCCAGGGTCGCAGAGGCCACCTGGAGCGCGAGACGGGTCTTCCCGGTGCCGCCCGCGCCGGTCAAGGTCAGGAGGCGCGTCCGTCCGAGGAGGTCCTGGACCTCCGCGATCTCCTCGCTCCGTCCGACGAACGAGGTGAGCTGGGGAGGGAGGTTGGTCGGGCGACCATCGATCGTTCGGAGCGGTGGGAAGTCGGCGAGGAGCCCTTCGACCACCAGTTGGTGCAGACCCTCCGGCCGGTCGAGATCCTTCAGCCGGTGCACGCCCAGGTCGCGAAGGGACACGCCGTCCGGGAGGGAGCCCTCCACCAGGCTGCGCGTGGCCTCCGAGACCAGCACCTGTCCCCCGTGGGCCGCCGCGGTGATCCGGGCGGCCCGGTGCACGTCGATCCCGACGTAGTCGTCACCTCCCAGCACGGCCTCCCCGGTGTGCAGTCCCATCCGTACACGCGGCGGGGTTCCGTGTGGCCAGTCGCCGGTGGCGAGCTCCCGCTGGGCGGCCACCACGGCCTCCACCGCCCCCACGGGGTCCGGGAACACCGCGAAGAACGAGTCGCCCCCCGTGCTCACCTCCAGCCCGCTCCCGAGGGCGATGGCGGTCCGAAGGATCTCGGCGTGGCGATCCCGAACTTGGCCGTAGGACACCCCGCCGAGCTGCTGCAGCAGTCGCGTGGAGCCCTCCACGTCGGTGAACAGGAAGGTGACCGTCCCGGTCGGTAGCGTCGCCATGTCGGACCGGCAATGTAGCGAATCCCGGGTCCGCCCCGTGGACCGCGATCCTCTACGCTGGCGCTTCCAGGCGGGCTCGGGACAGGAGGACGAGGCGTGCTGCTCGAGAACAAGGTCGCCGTGGTCTACGGAGCCGGAGGGTTGGTGGGAGGAGCCGTCGCTCGAGGGTTCGCCCGGGAGGGCGCGCGGATCTTCCTGGCCGGGCGCGGACTGGAGCCCCTGCGCCAGGTCGTCGCCGACATCGAGAAGGCAGGGGGCCTGGCCGAGGCAGCCGTGGTCGACGCCCTGGACGAGGCAGCCGTTGACCGGTTCGTCGACGAGGTCGTCGCGAAGGCCGGGGGGATCGACGTCACCTTCAACGCGATCAGCCACGGCGACGTTCATGGAGTCCCGCTACTCGAGATGGCCTACGAGGACTTCGCCCGGCCCATCACCACCGCCATGCGGACGCAGTTCCTGACCGCGCGAGCCGCGGCGCGCCACATGGTCGCCCAGGGGTCGGGCGTCATCATGGCGATCACCGCCACGACCGCGAGGCAGTCCATCCCGAACGTGGGCGGCACGGGCGTGACGTTCGACGCCATCGAGAGCCTGTGCCGTCAGTGGGCCTGCGAGCTGGGCCCGCGGGGCGTTCGCGTCCTGTGGCTTCAGACCACCGGCATCCCCGAGGCGGTCCACGCAGACGTCGCGCCCGACTACGGGACGGGGACGTCGATGACCAGGGACGAGCACGTCGAGTGGATGCGGGCCAAGACCATGATGCGCCGTCTGACGTCGCTGGCCGACGTGGCCGACATGGCGGCCTTCATGGCCTCCGACCTCGCCGCGGCCGTCACGGGGAGCGTCGTAAACATGACATACGGAGCCGCACCAAGTCGTTAAGGTACGTGCCTGCGGGGGTACACATGGCCGAACGAAGCGGCCGACGAGTTGTGGTGCTCCCGAGAGGAGGGAGAGTTGCGGACCCGCACGCTGCTACCCCTGTTGCTGATCGCCCTGGGGGCCAAGATCCCAGCCGCCCCACCGGCTCTTCCGCACGCCCAGGGCACCCCCGGGCACGCCTCGTCCCAGGCCGTCTGCGACTTCAACGACGACGGTCTGCCTGACCGAGCGATCGGGGTGCCGAGCGAGGGCTTCGACGGCTTGAACAACGCGGGCGTCGTGGACGTGCTGTACGGGTCGGCCGACGGGCTCCAGACGTTCAGTCCCCTGCCCCAGGAGTGGACACAGAGCAGCCCTGGGATGCCCGACGTGGCCAAGCCCGGGAACCAGTTCGGATGGTCGCTGGCCTGCGCCGACTTCGACGGCGATGGCTTCGGGGACCTCGCGGTCGGGGCCCCCACCGAGCGTGTGGCGGGGCTCCGCAATGCCGGAGCGGTGAACGTGCTGTATGGCTCCGCCGGTGGGTTGCAGACCATGTCCCCGGCGGCGCAGTACTGGTCCCAGAACAGCCCGGACCTCGAAGGCGGCGCCGGGAATGAGAACCGGTTCGGCCGTTCCGTCGGGGCTGCGGACTTCAACGGCGACCATTTCGACGATCTGGTCGTCGGCGTGCCCTACCAAACCGTCAACGGCCGCTACAACGCGGGCTCCCTCAACGTGATCTATGGCTCGGCCGCCGGCCTGCAGGCCACGGGCGAAGGTGGTCCGGACGACCAAATGTGGAACCAGGACAGCACCGATGTCGAGGACGCCGCGCAGTCCGCCGATCGATTCGGGTGGGCGACAGCCGTCGAGGACTTCAACACCGACGGGTACGCGGACCTCGCGATCGGAGTCCCAATGGAGACCCTGGAAGCCCAGCAGATCAAGTCGACCGGAGGAGTGAACGTCCTCTACGGCTCGGCCACCGGCCTCCAGGCCGCCGGACAGGGCGGACCGGCCGACCAGTTCTGGACCCAGGACAGCGAGGGCGTGGAGGACCAGTCGGACAACCGCGACCGACTGGGCTGGGCGGTGGCGGCGGGTGACCTGAACGGTGATGGCTTTGGAGATCTCGCCATGGGCGCTTCGTTTGAGGACCTTGCGGTGCTCGGGGCCGGAGCGGTCAACGTGTTGTACGGATCGGCGTCGGGCCTCCAAGCCACCGGAGAGGGCGGACCGGACGACCAGTTCTGGAGCCAAGACAGCACCGCTGTCGAAGACCAAGCCGAGTCCCAGGATTGGTTCGCGTGGTCGCTGACCATCGATGACTTCAATGCGGACGGTTTCGGCGACCTTGCCGTCGGGGTTCGCGTGGAGGACGTTGGCTCCGTCCTCAACGCGGGTGCCGTGAACGTGCTCTACGGCTCGGCCACCGGCCTGCAGGCCGACGGGACGGGCGGCCCGGACGATCAGTTCTGGACGCAGGACAGCGATGGCGTGGAGAACCAGGCCGACGCGGAGGACGAGTTCGGTTGGAACGTGGCCGCGGCCGACTTCAACGGCGACGGCTTCAGCGACCTGATCATCGGCGTTCCCCTGGAGGACGTAAACGGCTACGCGGACGCGGGCGCGCTCAACGTCCTGTACGGCTCGGCGACGGGCCTCCAGGCCACCGGAGAGGGCGGCCCGGACGACCAGTTCTGGACCCAAGACAATCTTCAGATCGACGAACAAGCCGAGCCGGGGGACGAATTCGGGGACTCGCTCGGTGTCGCCGCCTGCCTGCATCCGTGCCACGCGCCGATCCCATAATCGGCTGACTCCCGCGTACGTCCAGCCTCACCGGTGCGGACGGGCGGCGTTCTCCTCGAGCCGCGCCTTCACGATCTTCTTCACTACCCCGGGCGGGATGGGCTGCTCCGGCGTGAACCTCAACGTGCCCTTGCCCGAGACGTAGGGCTCGAGCTGGTCGCCCAGCGCCTCCATGACGGCAGAGCTGGCCGGGAACAGGCTGCAGTGGTCCTTGAACGCGGCGTAGGAGACCAGGAACCGGCCCTGGTCCTTGAACGCCGGCATCTGGTAGCTGATCGCCTCGGTGGCCTCCGGAGCGGCGGCTCTGATCTGCCGGCGAAGCTTCTCGAGCGCCTTCCGCTGGTCGGCGGGAAGGGCGGACAGGTACTCCTCGACGCTCTTCGGTGACGCCATCACCCGCCTCCTTTCCGAAGCCCATCATGCCAGGCGGGCGTCGTCGGGCGACACGGCATGGTCGAGGACACGGTCCAGCGACCGAGGAACTCGCACGAGGTCCAACGCCTCGACGAGCCTGGGCGCGTATCGGACCTTTCGACTACCGCCGCTCCCCATGAACCGTCGCAGCTGCCGTTCGACGGGACGTCCCTGCCATGCGGGCTGCTTCTGGAGCATTCGGAACGACCCGAGGTCGCCGTGAGCCTCGAGGAGCCGTTGGACGGCTTCGGCGCCGACCGAGCGGATCAGTTCGTCTTCCAGATCCTCGACGCAGACGAAGAACCCCAGCCGTTCGACGTCCGACCCGACGAGGTCCGCACCGAATCCGGCGCGCTCGAGGCTTCGCCGGATATCCTCCTCCTCTCCCGCATCGTACAGGCCGGCCACCCTGAGGCCGAGGCCGTGTGGACCGAATCGCTCCAGGTACCGGGTGACGTTCTTCGAGCCGCCCATGGCCACAATCGAGACGCCCCTGCCCTCGAGGTCTAATCCCCTGCGACGGGCCAGGGTCTCCAGCGCGACCTGATCGCTAGCTCCCTCCACCAGGACGACCGCGCGACTCCGGTCCTCCAGCAGCATCCCTCCATGGCTCCTGTCGTGCGCCAGTCATTGGTGAGCTAGATGTCCACTCGATAGCCGAGGTCGACGTCCGAAGCCGGCCGTCCGCCCCGGATCCCCCAGTTCTCCATGGGCGGTTCCAGCATGACCACCATGATGTCGCTCGCAGGGACGCCGATGGCTCCCAGATTCTGGACGATCACCCGGTAGAGCGTCTGCTTCGCGTCCTGCGACCGTCCTGGGAACGCGGTGATCTCCACGATCGTGTACCGGTCGGAATGTGTTGGTGGGATGTCGAAGTTCTCCGAAGCGTGCTCCGACAGGATCTGTGTCCGATCATCGTCGGGGATGCCGAACGCTTCGACGAGTGCGGCATGCACGCCGTCGAGGAGGCGCCGTCGCTCGGCGGCTGATCGTCCCTCCAAGATGTCGATGCGCACGAGGGGCACGGCACAAGACTACGCGGCCTCGCCCCACGGCTTGAGGACCCCGGCTCACTTCGTCAGGTTGCGAACCGAGATGAACGAAGCACCTGGCTATCCTCATCCGAACGAAGGATTGGAGGCAGAGATGCCGAGTCCCCATGGCCCCATTGGCGTCTTCGTCGCGGTGTACGACTCGGAGGACCTGGCCGACGCCGCGCTCGAGGAAGTCAAATCCCTGGAACATCGGTTGCTGATGCTCGACGTGTACGACCAGGCGAAGATCCTGCGCCGCACCGATGGAAAGGTCGAGGTCCATCCGGCCCATGGCACTCGGAAGGGGGCCAAGCGCGGGCTGGTGGCGGGCGCGGTGGTCGGGCTGGTCTTCCCACCGAGCCTCCTGGTGACCGGCGCCCTCGGCGCCGCGGGCGGCGCGGGGATCGGGAAGCTTCGGAGCGGAACGCTGCAGGAGCGCTTTCTGGGCGACCTGGGCACCGCGCTCCAGCCGGGTCGAGCGGCCGTCGTGATCATCACCGATGCCCATCAGCTCGAGACCGTCTCCGAGTTCGTCCCCCCGCCGCTCAGTGCCGCCAGCCAGTCCTTCGCCACCGGCGACAGCGATGAGATCCGCAGCTGGCTCACCTCGCTGGCCGCGGGGGAAAAGGCGTCCTAGGGCGGGACGGTCGTCCATCGTCATCGATCCTTGGCCTCGCCGCGGCCGCGCCTCCCCGCCGCCGGTGGATAATCCACCGATGGGCGATCCCATGACACGGCTGTACCGGAAGGGAGTCCTGGAAGCCGAGGGCTTCCCGGTCGCCGACGTCTCAGAGCATCTCGAGGAGCCCGACACCGTCGTGTGGGTGGACGTCTGCGGTCCCTCGGTGGAGCAGCTCCACGAGCTTGCCGGAGAGCTCGGCCTTCACGAGCTCGCGGTCGAGGACGCCCTCGGTCCCCACCAGCGCCCCAAGCTCGACCACTACGCCACCCACCTGTTCCTCTCCAGCCATGCCGTGCGGGTCGACCTCGAGGGCGGCAACCTGGAGAAGACCGAGGTCGACGCGTTCATCAGCGAGCGCTGGCTCATCACCGTTCGAAAGGACGACGGCTTCCCCATCGATCCGGTCCTCCAGCGTTGGG
This sequence comes from Actinomycetota bacterium, assembly GCA_044870295.1. GTDB lineage: Bacteria > Actinomycetota > UBA4738 > UBA4738 > UBA4738 > AC-52. The sequence continues at coordinate 3,777 of JBIOYQ010000215.1, read as the reverse complement.
ACCGATCGCCCGACCTCGCGATGTACGGGGTGAGCTTCCTGCTCTACGGGCTGCTCGACGTCATCGTCGACAGCTACTTCGATGCCGTTCAGGTCTTCGACGAATACTACGAAGAGGTTAGCGAAGGACTCTTCGCAGACCGCCCGCTCGAACCCGCCAAGCAGCGGCATTGGTTCGACATGCGGCGCGCCACGGTCCACTTCCATCGACTGGTCGTGCCCATGAGGGAAGCCGTCAGCAGTCTGATGCGGCGCGAGCATTCCTTGGTCTCAGAGCAGCTCTACCCCTACTACCAAGACGTGTACGACCACATCCTGCGCGTCACCGAGGCCTCCGACTCGCTCCGCGACCTGGTCGGCACGATCGTCGAGACGAATCTGAGCCTGCGCGACTACCGGCAGAACCAGATCGTGAAGAAGGTCAGCAGCTGGGCGGCCATCATCGCCGTCCCTGCCCTGGTGACGGGCTACTACGGCATGAACGTCCCCTTCCCGGGCTATCTGAAGGGTTGGGGCGCCGCTGTCTCCAGCGCCCTGATCGTGGGCGGGACCTTCGCTCTCTACCGGCTGTTCCGACGCATCGACTGGCTCTGAACCCTCGTGGGACTCGATTCCCTTTGCATCTCGGTTCTGACAAACTCCGGGCATGGAATGGGCGGCGAGATCGAGGATCGTCGCAGCCGTCCTGCTCGTGCTTACCGGGTGTGCCGGAAGCTCGTCCGCCCCGCCGGCTCAGTCGGTCTCGAGCAACGTCCCCTCGGCAGCCGTGACGAAGCTGGCCCAACGTGATGAGCCCGGCCCGGCTCCGCCGGGCGCTCTCGAGGAAGTCATGAGCCACATCAAGTATCAAACGCCGGCCATCACGGCTCCGCACGGCCAGATCGTCGTCCACCTGGTCAACATGGAGACCCCGCCCACGGACTGCAATGTGGCCGGACCAGGGCTCACCTGCTTGGACCACGACATGGTGATTACCGATTCGACGGGGCACATCCTGGCCCACAGTGCACGGGTCGAGCCCGGGCATGACAGTGTCTTCATCCTGGAGGACGTCCCAGCCGGCAGCTATGGCTTCTATTGCAGCAACGGCGGCCACGCCACCAACGGAATGAAGGGCACGCTGACCGTAACTTGACGGAAGGGCCCCGACCGATTCATTGAAACAGCCGGTCGGAGCCCCTCGTGTGGAGTTGGTCTCAGCAGCTGATCTTCTTCGTGGCCTTGCTGCTGCGATGATCGGAATCGCCGGGGAAGGTCGCCACGACCTTGCAGCTGCCAGGACTCGGCCGGAGGAAGGACTTGCTGAAGCTGCTGTCCACGAACCCATCCAGGTTCGTGTCGGAGTTCCCGGAGAGGTAGGGACGCCGGGTCCGCAGCCACACCCACTTGCCGTTCCGGTACCGGTACAGCTTGACGGTCATTCGCTTGCCGGGGTGGGCAGGGGTCAACAGTCCTTTCACGTGGATCCGACCCGATTGCTTCCACACCTTGGTCAGCTTCGTCCGGGTGTCGTTGTCGCGAATCTCCCCCATGGCCTGGCCATCGGCGACCTGCACGCCCGAGACATTCACCAGGTTCACGAAGAAGTTCTCCAGGTGCTCCAAGCGTCGGTCGCCCACGATCGAGACGGAAACGGTCTGGCTGGTGGGTCCGGCAGCGGCGAAGTCGAGGTGACCGCCGGTCGCGACATAGTCGGCCGGAGCCAGAGCCGAACCGTTCGCGATCTGGTAGTCGAGTGAAGCGGCCGCCGGCAGCGACAAGGCGACCGTGAAGGTGAGCGTCTTGGAGCCCTTGTCGCCTTCCTGAATGGACTGGTCCCCGATGCTCGCGGTGACAAGGGCGGGGGTGTCGTTGTCCAGGATCGTGACCGTGGCGTGTCCATCCCCGATCGACGCCTGATCGGCTGCCGACAGATTCAGCGCGAACGTCTCGTCGCCCTCCACCGCGTCGTCGCCCACGACGGCGACCTGCACGCTCTGGAGCGTCTCCCCAGGGGCGAACGTGAGCGTCCCCGAGGTGCTCGAGTAGTCATCGGGCGCAGCCGCCGAGGCGGCCGCAAACGCGTAGTCGACTTGAACGGTTCTCTCGGTGAGCCCGGTCAGCGCCACGTCGATCGAGGCCAGCGTGGTGGCCCCAGCGTTGCCCTCGGGTACGACAGCATCGGACGCCGACAGGGCGGGGAGGGCGTCGTCATCGAGGATCGTCGCCATCCCTTCGCCGTCGCCGATGACGAGGTTCTGGGGATTCGACAAACGGAGGAAGAACGTTTCGTTGGACTCGTCGACCGCGTCACTCTGGACGGTGACGGAGACCTTCTTCGAGCCCTTCCCGTTGAGCTTGATCACTCCGCTCTTCGACAGATAGTCGCCGGGTTGCTTCGCCGTATCGTTCGCGGTGGCGTAGGCAACCGAGCCGCGGGCCCGCTGACTCACCTTGAGCGTGAACGTCGCCACCACCGCGGAACCAGGATTCCCTTCGGTGACGGTGACGTCGCTGACCGTGACGGAAGCCATGCCTCCGGCGGCCGTTGCCACCCCGGAGAGACCCAGCAACGAGGCGACGGCGCACGTCACGACCAACGTCGCCGTCACTCGGAGCCTCGAGGAGTAATCCTTTCTCATCTTCGTTCCTTCCTACTCACAGATCCACGGGTGACATGTCCGGGCTACGCCCTATGAGAACTGTTCCTCTCCCTCGAATGTCGGCGCGGCGCTGCTCATCCCTATTGGTCCATGGCCTCGACGGGGTAGGCCGAACGTTCCATCTTTGCGTCGGCCTGTCGGCGCGAAAGATCTGGGTCGAACACCCTAGATGCGTCGCATGGCCCCGCCATGGAACGCCCGCCAGCGGGTCAGGGGGTGCTATCAGGACTCCGGGCACCTCAGGACTGGTCCCGGTCCTCCATCTCCCACGCGTGGTCCAGCATGTGCCACGCGGTGCGACGGATCAGGAATTGGACCGTCCACCACGACCCCGCCGCGGCGCCGCGGGCGTTGGTCTCGCGGATCCCCGCACAGAACGCGTCACGATGGGCGCGCAGCTCGTCGGCGTCCCGCCAGGCGTCGGGCGAGGAGCGCACGCCGACCTTCTTCCCGTACTCCACGATCTCGTTGCCGTTGACGTGGCGGATGATCTCGTCCCGCTCCCGTCCGCCACCGCGCGGACCCTTCCGCAGCTCGGGCGAGACGCGCGCGGCCACGTCATCGAAGTACGTCCAGGCGGCCCGGAGCAGAGCGATCTTTCGTTCGCACTCCCGGTCGGTCATCCGCTCCTGCTCCGGTCCGGCCGTCCGGCCCGAGAGGCCGTAGTAATCCGTCATCCCGATGCCGTCGACCCGTTCGACGACGACCAGCTTGCCCGCCGCGCCGAACTCCTTGGCGAGTCCGGCAAGAACGGCCACCTTCGCGTAGCGGGGCCGGTAGGACTCCAGCACCTCGAGCGCAGCTTCCTCGGTCTTGGCGCTCCGGTCCCAGCCGGACCAGTCGAACGCGCACGCGACCGTTCGCTTCTTCTTGCCCCGCTCGACCATCACGCGGATCGAGTTGCCCATCCGCGCATCCTAAGGCGGATCCGAGCAACGGCGGGACCGTCGCTACCTTCGCCTGGTCAAGACTTCATCTTGGCTCAGTTCTTTGCCTGGAGAAACACGTGGAGGCCGGACGAGTCGATGAAGGTCAGATCCCGCAGGTCCAACATGACCGCAGCAACGCCGTCCTGCTCGACGGAGTCCTCTCTCCCCGACGTTGCCACCATCACCGCTGCGGGAGCGTCCCCACGT
>JBIOYQ010000214.1:0-8161 GCA_044870295.1 Actinomycetota bacterium | reverse complement strand
GAGCACTTCTACGAACACGGGGGTCTCAGCTACCAGGCCATCGTCCGAGCCGCCCTGGCCGACTTCACCCACAAGCAGATCCAGCAGGGTGGCTCCACCATCACCCAGCAGTACGTCAAGAACGTGTACACGGGCAGCGAGCGGACGTTCGGCCGCAAGATCAGGGAAGCGATCATCGCGGTCAAGCTCGACCACAAGTACTCCAAGGACGAGATCCTCGAGAAGTACCTCAACATCGTGTACTTCGGGAACGGGGCATACGGCGCCGAGGCCGCCGCCAGGACCTACTGGGGGATCCACGCCAGCAAGCTGGACGCGTTGCAGTCCGCCACCCTGGCCGGCCTGATCCAGTCACCGGCCGACGACGACCCCGTCAACCATCCGGACCAGGCCAAAGCCCGGCGCGACCTGGTGCTCGATCTCATGGCGCAACAGGGCTACATCTCCCAGGCCGAGGCCGCCGACCTCAAGACGAAGCCGGTCGAGGTCACGAAGGCGCCCCCGAAGGAGGAGTCGACGCAGTTCGGGTACTTCACCAGCTACGTCAGCCACGCCCTGCAGGGCGACTTCGGATACGCCGAGGTGTTCTCCGGGGGCCTGCGCGTCACCACGACCCTGGACAGCGCGTACCAGCTGGCCGCCGAGAAGGCGGTGGCGGATCACCTGTCCGCCAAGGGCGACCCGGACGTGGCGGTGGTGTCCATCGACCCCTCGACGGGCGAGATCCGGGCCATGGTGGGAGGCAAGAACTTCGACAAGGTCAAGCTGAACGCGGCCACCCAGGCCCACCGCCAGGCCGGAAGCGCCTTCAAGCCGTTCACCCTGGCCGCGGCGGTGGAACAGCGCATCTCGCCGAAGTCGGTGTGGAACGGACCCTCGCAGATCGACATCACCGACCCGCAGTGCAAGAACCCCGACGGCACCGACTGGCAGCCGCACAACTTCGCCGACGAATCCGGCGGGACGATGAATCTCCTGGAGGCCACCGCCCACTCGGTCAACACGATCTTCGCCCAGCTCGTGGTGGCCGTCGGCCCGGAGGCCGTCGTCGACGTGGCCCACCGAATGGGAATCCAGTCCGATCTCCAGCCAGTCTGCTCCATCACGCTGGGGACCCAGGAGGTCACGCCGCTCGAGATGGCCAACGCCTTCGCCACGCTGACCGCCCGCGGGACTCACCATCCGCCGACCTCGATCTCGCTGGTCAAAACCCCCGACGGCAAGCAGCTGTTCCAGGCGACGATCGAGAGCGACCCGGCCCTTGGGCGCAACGACGCCGACCTGGTCAATCTGGCGTTGCAAGGCGTGATCGACCACGGCACGGGCGTCGCGGCCAACATCGGCCGGCCCGCCGCCGGCAAGACGGGGACCACCCAGGACTTCACCGACGCGTGGTTCTGCGGCTCCGTGCCCCAGCTCACCACGTGCGTGTGGGTCGGCTACAACAAGGGCCGGGTGCCCATGCACAACATCGAAGGGTTCCCGGACGTGTTCGGCGGCTCGATCCCCGCTGAGATCTGGCATGACTACATGAGCGCGGCCGTGGCCAACCTGCCCGTGAAGGGCTTCGCCACCCCGAGCTTCGATGGCTACGACGTCAACCCCAAGGGAGCCAAGAGCCCCAGTCCGTCCGCGTCCCCGAGCCCCACGGAGTCGAACAGCCCAACGCCGCCGCCCAGCCCTAGTCCGTCATCCAGCCCGTCGCCAAGCCCGAGCTCTTCACCCAGCCCATCGCCATCGGCGTCGCCGTCCGCGGGGGACCTGCCTCCGTCCGAGCCGGCGGCCAGACAAGGTTCTTCGCAACCCGCCCAGCTCCTGGTTCGGCCGAACCGTTTCTGATCCTCGGTCCTGGGTCTGGACCGAGCCGACCTCAGGAAGTCGCGGCCGTCTGGGCCGCCGCCAGCACGTCGAAGGGCAGCGTGGCCGTGATGGCCGTCCCCGACCCCGGCGTGCTCTTGATGGTCAGGGTCCCGCCCGCCAGCTCGGCGCGCTCGCGCATGGAGGCCAGACCGACACGGCCGTTCTTCAGGAATTCCCTGGCCTTCTCGGCATCGAAGCCCCGGCCGTCGTCGCGGATCTCCACGCGGAGGGTTCCCGGCGGCGCCTCGATGCGCACGGTCACCAGGTTCGCCTTGGCGTGCTTCTTCACGTTGGAGAGTGCCTCCTGCACCACGCGGTAGGCCAGGGTCTCCACGTCCTGCCCGAACTCCGCGTTGGAGTCTGCGATCACCTCGACGGCGACCCCGGTCTCGTTGTGCCAGCGGTCGCACAGCTCGCGAACCGCGGGGATGAGGCCGCGCTCCTCCAGTACCGGGGGCCGGAGGTCGCTCATCACCCGGCGGAGGTTCATGGCCTCCTCGGACAGCTCCTCGCACACCTTGCGCAGCGTGTCCAGGGCCAGCTCCATGTTGCCCGTCTCCATCATGAGCTTGACGGCCTCGAGCGACAGGGTCGTCGCCGAGATGCCCTGGATGGGTCCGTCGTGCAGGTCGCGGGCGATGCGGTTCCGCTCCGCCTCGATCGCGGCGTTCGTCCGCTGCAGCAGCCGGGTGCGGTCCTCGTCGCGGTCCTGCAGGAATTGGAACAGCGTGCGGATGGTCTGCTCGGCGGTCTTGCTGGCGGTCACGTCACGGATCATCAGCAGGGTCCCCGGGGGCGTGGTCGGCACGACCGAGGCCCGCGCCTCCAAGTAGGACGTCCCGGTGTCGCTGCTGATCACGGCCTCGCCCGTCTCGGGCAGGCCCACCAGGGAGTCGCCGCCGCGCTCGGACCGCCGGGCCATCTCTCCCCAGGGACGCCCATCTACCTCTTCGATCGGCAGGTGCACCATGGTGCAGAACGCGCCGTTCGCCCGGACGATGGTCCCGACGGAGTCGAGCTCGACGACGCCGTCGACGGCCGCGTCCAGCAGCAGCCGGAGCCGTGCCTCGGACGCGGCCATCACCTCCGCGGCCGACCGCAGCGAGGCGAAGGCGGTCTCGCGCTGTCCCAGCGCCCCCTCGAGCTGTCGGGCCGACCGGCTCATGGCGATCTGGTTCAACAGGGTCCGCAGCCCAACGGTGGCGAACACGACCACGGTCAGGACGACGCTCTGGGCGACGGAGAGCCGGATGTCGCGGGAGACCAGCGCCACCACGACCAGGCCACACGCCCCGATCAGGGAGATGACCATCAGGGTCGGCCGGATCCACCACACGGCCCGCGGGGGGCGGGGCGTCCCCGCGTTGAGCCGAGGTTCGACCACCAAGACGGCCGCCAGCGCGAGCAGGGCGGTCGCGGCGGCGGCCTGGGGTGCAACCAGCGACCCGTCCTGCCATCCCAGGTGGCGGACGCTGTCCAGCCCGATGGCCGAGACGCCCAGGACCATGGCGCAACCGAAGAGCATGAGATGGATCGGGGTGGTGCACCAGAGCGCCAACACACCCCACCCCACGACCACCAGGATCGCGGTGGCGGACGTGGCGGCGAGGAGCGTGAAGTTCCACAGGGACGGTGAGCCGAGGTTCCCTTGATGGAGCAGCAGGAACTCGGCCGCGCCGGTGAGCGTGCAGACCAGCAGGATGTCGGAGATCAGCTCGGCCCGGCCAGCCTGGATGTGCTCGAAGAAGTCGACGCCCAGGACGACGAGGAAGCTCAGCAGGAGGAGGACGACCGTGCCCGTGAAGACCCCTCGGGCGGCCGGCTCGGAGACGAGGTATCGCTGGGCCCACCCGGCCAACTGGAACAGCAGCGCGACCCCGATCCCGATCGAGGCAAGCCGGGTGCCGATCCACGAGCCCCGGACCCGGGCGGCCCTGGTGAGCACGGCGAAGGACGTCACGGTGGCGATGAGGACGCCCACCTGGCCCATCGCCGCCCGCGAGGTCTCCTCGCCCAGCCGAGGCGCCACGGCGACGACCAGCGCCACGGCGATCGCTCCCAGGCCCAGCAGGGCGAATTGGTGCGGCTCGCGGTATCCAACTGGCCGGTCCAGCAGTTCGGTCCGGGAGGGGACACCGTGGCCGGTCTGCACCGAGGTGGATTGCATCGCTGTTGGTATCGGCCGTCCGGCGAAGGACCGTTAGTTGGTGGGCGGCCCGATCGGGGCGATCCGAGCTTCGGAGGCCGGCGTGCCGGCCTGGCGGCCCTACTCGATCAGGTGGCGGCGCAGGGCCTCGGCCACGGCGGCGGTCCGGTCGGACGCGCCGAGCTTCTCGAAGATGTGCTCGAGGTGGGTCTTGACCGTGTCTGGTGAGATAAAGAGCTGGTCGGCGATGTCCTTGTTGGTGTGACCGAATGCGAGCAGTTGCAGGACCTCCACCTCACGAGCCGTGAGGGTCTCGGCCTTCCGGTCGCGCTCCTTCGCCTGGGACAGCTCGTCGGCCAGGGCCACTACCAGCTGGGGGTCGATGACCATGTTGCCGCCCGCCACCAGGCGGACGGTCTGGATCAGGTGCTCCGCGTCCCGGGCCTTCAGGACGTACCCCCGGGCACCGGAGCGAACGGCCTCCACCACGAACTGACGGTCGTCGTAGGCCGTCAGCATGATCACGCCGACCTTGGGGTGCCGCTGCTTGATCTTGCGGGCGGCCTCGAGGCCGTCCATCTCGGGCATGCGGATGTCCAGCAGGACGATGTCGGGCTCCCCGCCGCCGTTCTCCATGAGGCCGAGGACCTCTCGCCCGTTCGAGGCCTCGCCCACCACCTGGATGTCCCCCGCCATCTCCAGATAGCGGCGGAGACCCTGCCGGACCAGCGAATGGTCGTCGGCGATGACTACCTTGATCGGCATACCAGTTCCATCGGCTGGTGAGGGGCCTGCCTGTAGCCCCCTCCCGAGGCAATCATTCTAGGGTGGGGAGCGCCCGAAGGCGAGGTTGGCGGATGCTCGAGCGCTCCCGGGGGACGCCCAGGCGAGACCATCGGCGTAGGGTTCCCGGCGTGCCACCCCTTCGTCTCGACGATGCCAGGATGGCGCCGGTGAAGCCGGCGCCCCGGTGGCGGCTCCCCGCCGGGCGGGGCGGGCAGTCGCTCTTGGCCCTCTGCCTGTTCGCGGTGTCCTCCGTGGCGTTCTTCGGCCTGCCGGTCGTGGCCAATCCAGGGGGGCACCTGGTGGGGTGGGGGGTCGACCCGGGATCCCACGTGTGGTTCCTGGCGTGGTGGCCGCACGCCATCGCCTCGGGGACGAACCCGTTCCTGACCCACGCCGTCTGGGCTCCATCCGGGTACAACCTTGCTGGCAGCACCTCGATGCCGGGGCCCAGCCTGCTGCTGGCCCCGGTGACGGCCCTGTTCGGCCCCGTGGTCAGCTACGACCTGCTGAGCCTGGCCGCGCCGGCTCTGTCCGCCTGGACGGCGTTCCTCCTGTGTCGCCGACTCACGGGCGCCTTCCTGCCTTCGTTGGTCGGGGGATACCTGTTCGGGTTCTCCACCTACGAGCTCGGCCAGATGAGCGGCCATCCCAACCTGGCGTTGGTGGGCCTGGTTCCGGTGGCCATCCTGCTCGTGCTGCGCCGGATCGACAAGGATCTGTCGCCGCGACGGTTCGTGGCCCTGCTCGCCCTGGTCCTGGTTGGGCAGTTCCTGATCTCGACCGAGGTGGCCCTGACCCTTGCCCTGTTCGGCGCCCTCGCCCTCGTCCTGGCGGTCGCCATGCTGGGCCGGGAGAGGAGGCCTACCCTTGTGCGCACGACGGTCGAGGTCGTCCTGGCCTACGCGATCACGGCCGTCCCGCTGGCGCCGTACCTCTACTACGTGGCGAAGGGCGCATCGCACACCCCGATCTACGCGTTCTATCCGTCCTTTTACGCCACCGACGCCCTGAACCTCGTCGTCCCCACGCCCCTGTCGTTCCTCGGCGGGAAGAGCTTCGCCCACTTCACCGCGAACTTCAGCGGCAACATCTCGGAGCAGGTCGGGTACGTGGGGCTGCCCCTCCTCGTCGCGGTCGTCGCGTTCGTCGCGTCCCGATGGCGAGCGGCGTGGGCCCGGCTCGTCGCCGTCGTGCTGGCCGTCGTGGTCGTGGCGTCGCTCGGCCCAACCATCCGCGTGGTCGGGACGGCGACGATCCCCGGTCCATGGCGACTGATGACCGGCATCCCGCTCGTCAAATACATCCTTCCGGCCCGGCTCATGATGTACGCGGCCCTGCTGGTTGGAGTGGTCGTCGCGCTGTGGTTGGCGGGACCGTCGGACCGGCCGGGGATCCCTCGAGGGGCCCGGTGGGTCGTGGCGGGCCTGGCCGTGGCGTTCCTGGCGCCCAATCCCTCCATGCCGCTGTGGCACAGCCCGATCGATGCTCCCGCCTTCTTCGCCGACGGCCTGTACCGGCATTCGCTCCGCGCGCACGAGAACCTCCTCATCATCCCGTACTCGGATCGGGGCAACTCCATGCTGTGGCAGGCTCAGAGCGGCTTCGCCTTCGACATGGCCCAGGGCTACGTGTCGGTGGTTCCTCCGCGGGAGTTCTCGAGCTATCCGATCCTGAAGACGCTCTACGACGGAGAGCTCGTTCCCACCGTCGACGCGGAGCTGCGTCGATTCCTTCGCGACAAGGGCATCACCGCGATCGTCGTGGAGGACGGCCGGCCCGGCCCGTGGTCGGAACTCTTCTCGAGGATCGATCCCCGGCCCGTCTCCATCGGGGGGGTCACGCTGTACCGAGTGCCTCCGTCGATCCTGCGGGCTGCCGGTTCGGCACCTCCGTGACCGCCACCTCCTCGCCCCGACGGAGCACCCATGCCACGAGACAGGCCAGCAGCACCACGGCGCGGAGGACGACCGCCAGCTGGAAGGCCCCGAGGGGTGCGCCGCCCACGCCCAGCTGGAACCGGCCAAACCAGCTGAACCGCGTGACGAACACCGCCACGTCGGCGGCTTCGAACAGAACGAACAGCCGGATGTCGGGCAGGGCGAGCGGGAACCACGGCAGGAGCCACAGGCCGTACTGCGGCGAGTACACCTTGTTTGACAGCAGGAACGTCACCAGCAGCGGAAACGCGAAGGTCCACCGGGCGAACCCCGGGTCCCGCATCCGGCGGAGGAACCAGGCCGCGGCCGCGGCCCCGGCGAGGCACACGACCGAGAGGACGTTGATCCACGCGGGACTGAGCGAACAGCCGAGGTGCAGGCGCTGGCAGGTGATGTACCAGAGGCTGTCGAAGTCCGCCACGCGATCGCGGTTGAACCGGAAGAAGGTCAGCCACGAGCTGTGGGAGAACAGCGCGAAGGGGAGGTTGACGACGCCGTACGCGATGCCCGCCCAGGACAGCACGCTGATGGCCCCACCGGCGCGACGGGCTCGCCACCGATCCAGCGCGAACGGGACGAGCAGGAGGGCCGGGTAGAGCTTGGCCGCCGCTCCCAGTCCGATCAGGGTTCCGGACAGCGAATCCCGATTCCTGAGGAACGCCCACGTGGCCGCGGCCGCCAGCGCCACCGCGAGCAGGTCCCAGTTCACGAAGGCGTAGATCATCAAGGTGGGGGCCACCGCGAAGTACAGGGCCCGTTCGCCGACCAGGGCGAAGAGGAACACCACGGTGACCAGGGCCAGCAGCGAGAGCATCACCGCGTTCGCCCAGAAGAAGCCGCCGTAGCTATCGGACATCCAGGCGGCCAGCCGCATGAAGTACATGGTCAGGACGGGGTACTCGTCGCAGTTCTGCTGGCCCCCGGTGTCCGGGCAACGGTCGAAGTAGGGGAGGCGCCCGCCCTGGAGGTGCTCGGTGCCGTACAACGGGACGATGTCCGAGTAGCACAGGCGCCGGTATTGGCGCCCGTCCGCCCAGCTCCCCGATGCGCACGGCGACTTCATCAGCGCCCCGGCCGTCAGGGTGACCACGGTCGCGGCCAGGACGGCCAGGAGCGAGACGCTGGCCGTGGCTCGATGGACCGGCGGGGACGTCACGAGCTGCTCAGGACCGCCCTGAGGCGGCGCTCACCCTCACGGGTGAGGAGCCTACCGGTAGGAGTGGGCCTCGTCCGGGAACGTCCCGGACCGGACGTCTTCGGCGAAGGCGGTGACGGCCTGCCTGATGGTCGTCCGCAGGTCGGCGTAGGGCTTCGCGAACTTGGGGTAGGTCCCGAACCCCAGTCCCAGCAGGTCGTTGATGACCAGCACCTGGCCGTCGCAGTGGGGTCCGGCCCCGATCCCGATCGTCGGCACGCTCACCGACTCCGTGAT
>JBIOYQ010000213.1:0-9152 GCA_044870295.1 Actinomycetota bacterium | reverse complement strand
CTGGCCGGAGGTTAGGACCCGGTTCGGCAGAAGTCCGGTTATACTTTGCCGCGAATGTCGCGGACGGTACACGGCCTTTTCCTGGGCCTCGCCGCCGGGCTGGCCGCCCTGTTGGGACTGCTGGCGGGTGGCGGAGGGAGCGTCCCGCAGGATCCACCGAAGGACGAGCCCGTCGTCCGGCTGGGCGGGTCTTTCGCCGACGTCATCGACCACGTGAACCCGGCGGTCGTCCATGTCACGGTGGTCGAGAACAACAACGGCCGCGACGCGACGGACCGTGAGGCTCCCCGCCGCGGCGAGGGCTCCGGCTTCATCGTCGATCCCGACGGCTACATCCTGACCAACCACCACGTGGTGGCCACGCCCGCCCGCATCCGGGTGCGGCTGGCGGACAAGACCGAGCTGACCGCGGTGCTGGTCGGGTCCGACGCCAACACCGACCTGGCCCTGCTGAAGGTCTCGGCCCCGCGGCCGCTGCCCGTGGTCCCGCTGGGCGACTCCGACAAGCTGCGGGTGGGGGACTGGGTCTTCGCGATCGGCAACCCTTATCGCCTGGATCACTCGGTGACGGCGGGGGTGGTCTCCAGCAAGGGCCGCAAGATCTACGACGCGTCCTTCGACTCCTACATCCAGACGGACGCGGCCATCAACCCCGGCAACTCCGGCGGGCCGCTCGTCAACAGCGAGGGGGAGGCGGTGGGCATCAACTCCGCGGTGAGCACGCAGGGCCAGGGGATCGGCTTCGCGGTGCCCATCAACGTGGCCCGCGAGATCCTCGACCAGCTCCGCTCCCACGGCCGCGTCACCCGCGGCTACCTCGGAATCCAGCTCCAGGAGCTGGACCCCGACCTCCAGAAGATGCTCGGCATCCGCGACTCCAAGGGCGCTGTCGTGATCGACGTGGTGGACGGCGAGCCGGGCCAGGAGGCCGGGCTCAAGCGCTACGACGTGATCACCGCGTTGGGGAACCAGCCCATCGACGACGGCGACCACCTGGTGCGGGCCATCGCGTCCAAGGCCCCGGGCAGCGCGGTCACGCTGAAGGTCTTCCGCGAGGGCAAGTACGTCAACCTCCGCGCCCGGCTCACCGAGCGCGAGGCGCAGGAGACGGTGGGAGAGGTCACGGTGGAGCCGGCCGACAACGCGCCCGCGCCCGGGGGCGACGAGCTGGGCCTGGTGGTGGGCGAGCTGAACCGGAAGATGAAGGCCACGCTCGGCATCCCGCTCTCGCGCTCCGGGGTGCTGGTCGACGACATCGTGAGCCTCTCGCCCGACGCCGACGCCCTGACCCACGGCGACGTGATCATGGAGATCAACCGCGAGCCCGTGCCCGACGTGGCCGCCTACCGCAAGGTGCTGTCGGGCCTGCGCCCCGGCGAGCTGGCCATGCTCATCGTGTACCGGCCCCGGCCCGTCTCCACCTTCCTGGCCAAGGTCGAGGTCGAGGACCGCAGGTAGCGCAGCTCGGGCGCGACAGTCAGCGCCATCAACTAGAGCGGCGAGCGGAGCGCGATTCACTCGCGCGGAGCGAGCAGGGGGTCTGGGGGTGCGGCGCAGCACCCCCCAGCTCAATTAGGATAGTCTCGTCTTGATGAAGCCCAAAGTCCTCATCATCGACGACGAGGAGGACATCCGCTCCTCCCTCAAGATGACCTTCGAGTACCTGAACTACGACTGCGTCCTGGCCGCCAACGGCGAGGCCGGCCTCAAGATCGCGGCCCGCGAGTCGCCGGACCTGATCCTCCTGGACATCAAGATGCCGCAGATGGACGGGATGGAGGTCCTGAAGCGCCTCAAGGCCGAGGGGGAGGACGCGCCGGTGGTGATCCTCTCCGGCCACGGCAACCTCCAGACCGCGGTCGAGGCCACCAAGCTCGGGGCCTTCGACTTCATCGAGAAGCCGCCGGAGAGCGAGCGGCTGAAGCTCGTGGCCCGCAACGCCCTGGAGCAGGGCCGCCTCCAGAAGAAGGTGGCGGGCTTCCGGGACGGCGAGGTCGGGCGCTACCGGATGGTGGGCGTGAGCCCGGTCCTCGACCAGGTGCGGGAGTCGGTGGCCCGCGCGGCCCCCACCAACGCCACGGTCCTCATCATCGGGGAGAGCGGGGCGGGCAAGGAGCTGGTGGCCCGCGCCATCCACCGCAACAGCCTGCGCAAGGACGAGGAGTTCGTGCAGGTCAACTGCGCGGCCATCCCCGAGGAGCTGATCGAGAGCGAGCTGTTCGGCCACGAGAAGGGATCATTCACCGGCGCCACCGAGAAGCAGATCGGCAAGTTCGAGCTGGCCGACAAGGGGACCATCTTCCTGGACGAGGTAGGCGACATGAGCCAGCGCACGCAGGCCAAGGTCCTGCGCGTGCTCCAGGAGGGCGAGGTCGAGCGCATCGGCTCGCAGAAGACGATCAAGGTGGACGTGCGGGTCATCGCCGCCACCAACAAGAACCTGGAGGAGGCGATCGAGCAGGGGGACTTCCGCGAGGACCTCTACTTCCGCCTCTCGGTGATCCCCATCCGGGTCCCGCCGCTGCGCGAGCGGGGCGAGGACATCCCGCCGCTGGTGGAGCACTTCCTGGCCCAGTTCTCGGCGGAGAACAACCTCCGCAAGAAGACGGTCAGTCCCGAGGCCATGGCCGTGCTGAAGCGCCATCCCTGGCGCGGCAACGTCCGCGAGCTGAAGAACACGATCGAGCGGCTGATGATCATGGTGCCGCAGGACCAGGTCACGCCAGAGAATCTCACCGACGTCCTGCGGCGCGCGCCCGAAGGCGGAGCAGGCGGAGCCCCGGCCGAGCCGCCAGGGTCCCTCAAGGACTTCAAGGAATCCGCCGAGCGGGCCTTCCTGGTCCAGAAACTGCGCGAGAGCCGCTGGAACATCTCGGCCACCGCCGCTGCCATCGGCACCCCGCGCTCGAACCTCTACAAGAAGCTGGAGCACTACGGGATCAGCCAGGAGAAGGACGGCTAGGGGACGGCGACCAGCGGACCCGGTGAGCCCTCAGTCTTCGACGTAGAAGGCGGCCAGCTTGGGCTCCCCTCCCTCATCGACGATCCAGACGCTGGCGGAGAAGCCTTCCATCTCCTCGTCGGGCGGCTCGAAGTGGATCACCCCCTCGGAGGTGACGCGGTCCTTGAACTCGTCGGGGACGAGGACGGCGGCTTCCTTGTCGTAGGGATCCAACTGAACGGACGCCTTCAATCCGTCCGGAAGCCCGTCCCGGTAGTGCCGGAACGCTTCTTCGAGTTCCTGCTGCGTCAGCGTCGCCCGCCGCTCGGTGGCCACCGCACCATAGGCCGTGGTGTAGTCGCGCGCCACGATGGCGGAGGCGAATTTTTGCAGGAAGGCCTGAGTCTTTCCGTCGGCCGCGGTCGTCTTCCTGGATGGTGCCTCCGCGGCTGGGACCTCTTTGGCCGGCTTGTTGCACGCCATCGTGGCGAGGAGAGCGGCAGTGAGGAGCGTCGCGACCCTGGAGTCGAGCATGGCCGGGTATTCTAGCCCTCCGCGGAGGCACCGCCACCCGCGCCTGCCGCACATCGCCGTTGTCGCCTGTCTCGCGTCTTTCCTGACGTTCGCTCCACCGTCGCAAGCCGACGACGCCGTCCGCCTCGAGATCGATACCAGCGAGGCCGACGCGGTCCTGGCCATCCTGGCCCGCCGCGCCAGCGGAATGGCCGTCGATGAGGCCGACTGGCAGCGGCTCTTCGACACCCGGCCGTACCGGCGCCTGAAGCAGCGAGAGACGGAGATGAAGCGGCCGTTCGAGGACGCCGAGTTCCGGCAGTTCGTCCTTTCGGACGATCTGTCGAACCGAAAGGCGAAGCTGGAGCAGACCCTCGCCGCGTGGAAGCAGGTCGACCTGGAAGCCAGCGCCCGGAAGGTCCTCGGCTACCTGCCGGCCCAGGCGCGGATACGGGCCAAGGTCTTCCCGGTGATCAAGCCCAAGACCAACAGCTTCGTCTTCGACGTGAAGAACGACCCGACGATCTTCCTCTATGTCGATCCGGCCATGACGGCGGAACAGTTCGCCAACACCGTCCGCCACGAGCTGCACCACATCGGCCTGGGCAGCGTGTCTTCCGACGCGTCACTACAGGACCTGCCTCCCGAAGCCAAGGCTGCAGCCGAATGGATGGGCGGCTTCGGCGAGGGCCTGGCCATGCTCGCGGCGGCGGGTGGTCCTGACGTCCATCCCCACGCCAACAGTTCGCCCGAGGACCGCGCTCGGTGGGACCGCGACGTCGCCAAGTTCGGCGACGATCTGCGGACGGTCGAGACGTTCTTCCTCGACATCGTCGATGGCCGCCTGAAGGAGGAGGAGGCCAACCAGAAAGGCTTCACCTTCTTCGGCGTCCAGGGCCCGTGGTACACCGTCGGGTGGAGGATGGCGGTCCTCGTCGAGCAGACCTACGGCCGCGCGGCCTTGATCGAATGCATGCTCGACCCACGCCGGCTGCTCGCGACCTACAACATGGCGGTGGCGACGAGCAAGACGGCCGGTTTGCCGCTCTGGTCGGAGCGGTTGCTCAAGGCCGTCCGGGCCGAGCCGGTGAGGGTCGGCAACTAGGCACTCACCTCGGGGGGGCGCCGCGCCGAGGCCGCTTCGCAGCCGCTTGCGGGGATAATGGCGCCATGCGGGCTGTGACCCTTGCGCCTTCCTTGTCAGGAGGATCCCCCATGAAACACATCCTTGTCCTCTGCTCGGTTCTACTGGCACTTCCTGCAGAGGCCGGCGGGGAATGGGAACTCATCTCGGTGACCCGCGGCCCAACCTGGGAAGTCAACAAAGCAAAGGGGGCGTTGACGCGCGACGGAACGGTGCTTGAAGGAGTTCTGAAGGATGAGGTCGACGGAAAAGCCGACTATCAGATCCGCATCGATCTGAACGGGGGACACGCGGAAGCTCGCTTTCGGTTCCTATCCGAAAGTGATGAAGGTACGACACTCGCCGGTACGTATGACAAGGCCGCCCAGCCAACAAGAACACACTGCCCAGAACAGATTCAGCTCATGAACTCGTTTCAGTACATCGGGCTCGCCCGCGATGCGTGCGAGGAGGAGTCGAGGGCGACGAAGCCGAGCAGATGAATCGGCCGGCTTGAGAGGGGGATTGGCGTGGGAATAGCGGTACGCGGGCTGTGCCCACTGATCTCCGTGTTCGACATGTCCACGTCCCTTCGCTTCTACCGCGACG
The DNA here is from genome assembly GCA_044870295.1 of Actinomycetota bacterium. Classification (GTDB taxonomy): domain Bacteria; phylum Actinomycetota; class UBA4738; order UBA4738; family UBA4738; genus AC-52. The sequence continues at coordinate 3,966 of JBIOYQ010000213.1, read as the reverse complement.
TGCTCGGGTTCGACGAGGTGGCCAAGTCCGGACAGGGTGACGATGTGGGCTGGGCGTGGCTTCGGCACGGAGGCGAGGCGTCCCTGATGCTGAACACGGCCTTCGACACCCAGCGGCCGGACCGGCCGGATCCGGCGCGGGTGGCAGCGCACGGGGACACGATCCTCTACCTGGGTTGCGAGGATCTGGAGGGAGCGTACGCGTATCTCGTTGCGCACGGCGTCCAGGCCGACCTGCCCGAAGTGGCGCCATACGGGATGAAGCAGCTGTATGCGACCGATCCCGACGGCTACAAGGTCTGTTTCCAGTGGCCGACCGAAGATCAGGGTGTCCGGGACTGAGATCGCGGAGCGTTGCATGATCTCCCGGCGGCAGTTTCTGGAAGCCGGTCTGACGCCCTTCGTGGCGATCAGCTTCCTCGATGCGGTGCACGCCGCCGGCCTTGTGCCGACGGCCGTTGCGCCGGTCCTCGCCGACTGGCTGCGCAAGCTCCACGGCCATTGCCAGGATCTGCGCGGAGCCGCGATCCCGGCCACCGCCTGGCAGGATGACGTCGCCACACTTCTCGGACGGGTGCCCCTCGAGGACCTGCTGGCGCTGATCGACTTCGAGCGGCTGGTGGCGCGCATCAGCCTGCCCGACGATCGTGCCACGACGCACGATCCGGTCTTTCCGCCGCTGCAGGGGATCCCCGAGCGCCCGTCGTACATCCGGCGCGTGTTCTTCATGGCCCGGAATCGCGCGATCGTCCCGCACGGTCATCAGAACATGGCGTCGGGGCACCTGGTCATCCACGGAAGCCTGCGGGTCCGTCACTTCGAGCGCGTGCGAGACGAGCCCGCGCACATGGTCCTGCGGCCGACCATCGACCGGCAGTCGAACCCGGGCGCGGCGACGACGGTGTCGGACGCCCGCGACAACGTGCACTGGCTGGTCGCGACGTCGAAGGTCGCCGCGACTTTCGACGTGATCGTGCCGGATCTCGATGCGAGCCGGCCGACGCGGTTCACGGACTTCGTCGATCCGCGACGGGGCGAAGACGTCGGCGGCGGGCTGTTGCGCGCGCCACGCCTTGGCTTCGACGAGGTGATCCGCCGCTACGGCAGCAGCGGCGTCTAGGATGGCGGCTCGAGGGTGGGCATTCGCGTGGGCGTGCGGAACGGCGGTCTGTTTGACCGTCTGCGGCGGCTCGTCGGAAGACGGCATGGGTCGGACCATCACCCTGACAGGCGCCGACTCCGGGCGCAGTGTGATGGCTGAAGTGGGGGACACGATCGAAGTCACCTTGCAGACGATCGGCCCGGGGCAGTACGGAGATCCGATCCTGTCCGCGGGGACTGTGCTCTTTCTGGATCAAGAGTTGGTCGGCCCGCCGAACCCGGGCGGTCCGACACAGCGCTACCGCTTCGAGGCGGCAGCGTCGGGTCAGTGCGCTATCACTATTCCGCACACAGGCGGCTTTCCCGGTGGGCCAGAGATGCCCTCGTTCTCAATCACCGTGATGGTGCAGTGACGGGCCTTGAACGCGGGCTGGCCCCTCCCGGTCTGACGATCTGGAATGTGGTGGCCTCCGCTGTTTACATCTTTGCGGTGTGCGTGGCCTTCGCCCTGGCCAAAGGGACGCTGGAGCCGGTGGGCGTCGCGTATTACGGTATCGCCGCGGACTGGCGGCACCTGGGTCGTCCTCCAGAGCCCGATACAGATGTCCAACGACGAGGTCGCGCTGTTCGCGAGGAGGTACCCGCACAACGCGCGGCCCATCCAGCCGCGGAACGCGCGCCCCATCCAGATGACGAAGTGAGTACCTCAAGACGTTCGCCGCGCGTGACGCACATTGCGTGGGGACGCATGGACGTCGACGGCCTGGGCACCGGCAAGGACTTCAAGCTGTATCCCGGTGGCGGCCGTCCCTGGGACTGGAACGAGACGGGGACGCGTCACGTGCCGGGGATCCAGCCGGCCGACGTTCAGGAGCTATTGGAGAAGGGCAGCGCCGTCGTCGTGCTATCGCGCGGCATGGAACTGGTCCTGCAAACGTGTCCGGAGACGCTCGACCTGCTCCGTGCGCGCGGCGTCGAGGTGCACGTCGAGGAGACGCGGGCCGCCGTCCAGCTCTACAACCGGCTCAGTGAAACGGAACCCGTTGGAGGGCTGTTCCACTCCACGTGCTGAGCGGGTCCGGACCGGAACCTCGGTCAGCGCACGTCGACGGCGATGAGGAGCGTGGGCCCGGGCATCGGGTGTTTGTGGTGGGGATCGACCTGGCCCTCGGGCAGGAAGTACCACTGTCCCGGCTCCATCTTGCCCAGTGCCGGCAGCGCCGGGAGCTTGGCCGTGTCGAGGCCGGCCTTCGTGAGGGCCTCGGCGTCGAACTCGTAGACGATGTCCTCGCGGGTCTTGGACGGGTCGCCCGCGTAGTGCGTCATGGTCCCCATGCCGCTCTTGAGGCAGTACTCGCCGCTGGTGTGGGTCTGATCGATGGCCATGCCAGGGTTGGCGCGGAGCAGGCGGGCGATGGCCAGCACCTCGCCCTTCGAGATCCCCTGGAGGGCGAAGACGTCCGCGTACTCCGCCTTCATGCGCGCAAGCTCCTGCGCGGCGTCGTCGGCCTGGGCCCGGACCGGGGCACCGAGGCTCAGGGCCAGGGCCAGCATGATCAACACTCTCTTCATGGCGCCTCCTGCCGAGTGCCCCAGGATAGCGCAACCCCGAGGACCTCGCGGTGTGGCGTATCTTCTATGGGGCTGCGGGCGGCGAGATCACGGATTGAGAAGGAGGTGGCCATGAGGAACGGTATTGTTACCGTTGCCGGCGGCAAGCACCGGCTCGATGAGGCGCCGGTGAGGTGGGCACCGCTGTGGGTCGGCGGTACGCTCGTGCTGACCGGCCTCCTTTTCTGGTTCACTCTGCGCTGGTCGTTGTGCTGGCTGCTCGTCGCCGCCGCTCCGTGGCTCGTGTGGACCTGGTTCAAACGATCGGGACGGCTGGGACGGCGCAGTGCCGCCGTGTGCACGATGGCGATCGCGGTGGGGGTGATCCCGGTGGACGTTCAGCTCAGGAAGGGCGACGGGCTGTCGGTCGAGGTCAAGCCCATCCTCTGGGGGTTGCCGACCCGGGAGACGATGGAGCGGGTCGAGCCGGGTAGTGTCGTCTGGGGCGGGTGCGTCATGCCGGTGAACCCTGCGCGCTACGCGGTCCTCGTCTATTGGTAGGTGTGGGGAAGGAGATGACGGTTCCAGATTCCAAGGCAAGATCCGGATGGATTCGGGCTTCCGGTGGTGCCATCGTGCCCACCGGGCCTGTGAGGACGTGGCATGGATAACGGGACGACGGCTCTTCTCAAGCAGCTCGAAAAGACGCGTGACGAGACGCTCCGGTACTACGGGCTCGGGGAGAAGGAGCTCGCTCTTACGTATGGACCCGGCAAGTGGCCCGTCCGCTTCGTCCTCCACCACATCGCCGACAGCGAGACGGTCCTGTTCGAGCGGATCCGGCGGACGTTGAGCGAGCCCAAGCCCGTCCTGTGGGTGTTCGACCCGGACCTGTGGTCCAAGGGCCTGGACTATGCGAGCCTGCCGCTGGAGGTTTCGCGGCGCATGTACGAAGCGACGCGGGCCGCAGTCATCCATTACGCCGGCCAGCACTACGAGAAGAGCGGCCACCTCGAGTTCGTCCACAGCGTGACCGGCGTGCGGACACTGAAGCAGGAGCTCGACAAGGTCGCCGCCCACAACGAGCACCACCTGGGCCACATCCGGAAGGCGCTTGAGTCGAAAGGGCTTAACCCTTAACCTAGGGAGTCCGTAGAGTGGGTCGGGCGATCGCCGCGGCCGACGTCGTGGCCGGGGAGGAAAGTCCGGACTCCGAGGGCAGTGTGCTGGCTAACGGCCAGCGGGGGCGACCCCAGGGAAAGTGCCACAGAAAACACACCGCCGAACTCCGGTCGAAAGGCCGGGGTGGCAAGGG
>JBIOYQ010000212.1:0-9369 GCA_044870295.1 Actinomycetota bacterium | reverse complement strand
GCGGGAGCCGCGGCCGCCGCCCCGACGCTGTGGTTCGTCCGCGCCATCGGCGGCGGGTCCCTGGTGGCCCTAGCCGCCAGCACGATCGCGTTCACGGTCGTGTGCGTCGCGGTGATGCTCGCCGTCGGCCTGGAACGCGACGACGCCGTGCTCCTCCGCTCGCTCCTCGGACGGCGGACCGGTCCGCGATGAGCGCCGTCCTCCCCCCCGGCCTTGCCCGGCAACTTCCCATGGCGAGGCGAAGCCTCCCCCTCGTCGTCGCCGCGGTCACCTCGGCGCTCGTCGGGGTCGGTGTGGCCGGCGGATCGCGGATGGCCCTGATCCTCCCGGCCGTGATCTGCGCCGCCTGCCTCCTGTCGCTCCCGGTCGCCTGGCTGGCCTCCCTCGGGATCGCGGCGAGCCTCGCCTACCGCCTGGCGGCTCCCACCACGACCGGCCCGGTCAGCATCGTCCCCGACGCGCTGCTCGCGCTGACCGTGGTGAAGGTGGCCGGGCTGGCCTCGATGGGTCACCTTGGACGCCCGCTCGACCTGGCCCGCCGCATCGCGTGGCCTCTCGCCCTGCTGGGCGCGGTCGCCGTGGTCTCGGCGGTGCGCAACGACGATCCGGCCGCCTCGCTCCTGTTCGCCACCCGGCAGTTCGGCCGGTTCCCGGTCTGGGGGCTCGCGCTGTCCCTGTACGGGTTGTCCTGGCCGGAGGCGCGACGGCTGGTGGCGGTCGTCCTCGGATGCTCCCTGGTGCAACTGCCGCTCGCCGCGTACCAGGCCATGCATCCTCCGGCCAACCCGTTCCGAGACGTCGTGTTCTTCCCCGGCGACAACGTGTCCGGCTCGTTCGGGATCGGCGGGTCGAACACCGAGATGATCTTCCTGGTCCTGTGCGCGTTGCTGTGGTTGGCCCTGGTCCTGCACCGGCAGCTCCCGGCCTGGGTGGTGTGGGTCATCGCCCCCGCGCTGGTGGTGCCGATGGCACTCGGGTCTGCCGCCGCCTTCGTCATCCTGCTGCCCTCGACCGTGGTCGTGCTGTTCATCCGGTCGGCGATGGCTCGCGGGAACGCCCGGACGTGGGGAGCGGCCATCGGGGCCGTCGTCCTGATCGGGGTCGGCCTGTATGGAGCCAGCAGCCTGGCGCTGGCGCCGGGGTTCGCCGGGGCGCCGCCTCCCAGCGCGAGCGTGATCCTCCAGGCCCGGTACCTGTCGCGTTACCTGGCCGATACCAGCGCTCCGACCGGACACAGCAGGCTTGGCTTCCTGCACCTGGCGGTCGAGACGGACGCGCGCGACGGATGGGGCGGGCTGCTCGTTGGCCAAGGTCCGGCCTCGGCGGTAGTGGGGGAACCGGGCCGGCAGGTCGGCCCGACCCGGCAGTCCGTTCTGGGCCGGTCCAGCGTCCAGTCCGTCCCGCGTGTCGTCCTCGGCCTGGGCTTCCTGGGCCTCGCGGCCTTCGTCCTGCTGGTGCTGTCCGCGCTCTCGGGCTTCCGGGGGCGGGAGCCCGAGGACGGCGTCGCTGCGGCGCTGCGGACGATGCTTCCGGTGGCAGGAGGCGTGTTCCTGGCGGCGGGCCTCTACAACGCGTCGTGGACCGACCCCGGCATCGCCGTCACCTTCTGGACACTGGCGGTGTGCGCGCACGCCGGCTGGAGATCACCGGCCGAGCCGGCGCCCCCGGAGGGAGTGGCTCCGTGAAGATCCTGTGGCTCGCCGGGGATCCGGTCGCCGAGGGCGCCATGGGGGTGACCGCGCGGATCGAGGGCGTCCGTCATCTCGTCCGCGGCGGACACGATGTGTCGCTGCTCACCGCGGCCCCTCGGACCGCCCGGCCCATCCCGGGGGTGCCGACCGTCTTCGTTCACTCGCGCCACGTGCCGTTCGTGGCGTGGCTGGCCCTGTGGCCGAAGGTCCGCCGGGCGCTCCGGCGTCTCCCCGCCGTGCCGGACGTGGTCGTGTCGGACTTCGCCCTGCTGCCTCCCGTGATGGGATGGGCTCGAGGCCTCCGTCGGAACGGGGGCAGGGCGCCCGCCATCGTGCTCGATGTCCGCTCGCATCCCGTCGAGGCGAGGCGGATCCGTCTCGCCGCGCAGCGGATGCGGTTCGCCTGGACGCTCGGGCGGTACGGACGCCGCGTCGATGCCCTCACGGCGATCAGCCCGCAGCTTCGAGATCACGTGGCCGCGCTGGCCGGCCTGGGGCCCGAGCGCGTCACCGTCTGGACGACGGGGTGCGCCTGGTGTGAACAGGACCTCGAGTTGGGCGGGGCTCCGTCCGAGTGGCCGCGGGCGTTCACCGATCGGCTGGTGTTCTTCTACCACGGCGCGATGTCGCCGGGCCGGGGACTGTTCGAGTCCCTTCGCGCGTTCGAGATCGTTCGCCGCCAGGCGTCGGACGTCGCCATGGTGCTGCTGGGCGACGGGGTTGCCAGGCCGCGGCTGGAGGCGCTGGCGCGGCGCCTGGGCGTCGAGCAGGACGTGGCCTTCCTCGACCCGGTGCCGTTGGACCGGGTCCCCGAGTTCCTGGCTCAGGCCGACGTCGGGCTGGCGCCCTGGCCGGCCACGTGGGACATGGAGGCTAACTGCCCGCTCAAGCTGACCGAGTACCTGTGCACGGGACTCCCGGTCGTCCTGACCGACATGCGGGCACATCGGATCGTCCCGCCATCCGCCCCCTTCGCCTTCTGGGCAATGGGCTCGACCCCCGAGGACCTGGCCGACGCCATGCTCCGTGCCGTTCGGGCCCGGCCGCGGCTTCCTCGCCTCGGGGCCGAAGCCCGCGCGTGGGGCCGGTCACGTCTCGGTTGGTCGCCGCAGTTCGCCGTCCTCGAGGAGACCGTCCGGCTCGCGCTGGAGATGGCCGCCGATCAGGACACCGCGACCGGGACCGCCGCCCGGGAGGCGCCGGCCAGATCTCGGAAGTCCTCGTAGAGAGCCTCGTTCACGACCTCGGGGGCGAAGGCCTCCGCCACCTGCCGGCAGGCTGACGCGCGAGAGCCCCTCCACGCAAACACGTCACGCAGCGCGGCGGCGAAGGCGGCAGGCTCGCCCGCGGCGACCTGCCCGACGTTCCGGCCGGCGATCAGCCCGGCAACCCCACCGGAGGTCGAGGACGCCACCACGGGCACGCCGCAGGCCAGCGACTCCAGGACCACGTTCGGGATGGCCTCGAAGCCGGACGGCAGCAGACACGCGTCGGCGCCGTGGAAGGCGGCCACCAGTCGCTCGACCGGTGCGGAGCCGAGCAGGTGAACCCGGCGGGGCGCCAACTCCTCCCCCCGGCGTTCCAATCGATCCCGCATCGATCCATCGCCAAAGATCAGGAAGTGGACGGGGTGGACCTCCGAGCTCAACGCTGCGGCCACCTCCGGAATCACCTCGGGACGCTTGACCGCCTCGAGCCTCCCGGCGAACACCACGACGCGGGCGCGTCCGGGGATGCCCAGCTCGTGCTGCAGCGACACCCGAGCGGCCCGCCGTGCCTCGGGTGTGGGAAGGTCGAACCTGCCGAGGTCGACCGGGACCCCGAAGCGTCCGATCCGGCCCTCCAGGCTCGGCACTCGTCGAGCGAGCTGCTCGCCGACCTCCGGACGGAGGACGAACACGCGATCCATCCTTCCGAGCACGCCTCGCAGAACTCGGTCGTAGAGCCCTCCCAGCCCCCGCCATCGGGAGTCCGAACGCGAGCCGACCACATCGCCCAGGTCCCACACGTGCAGGAACAGCACTTTGCGAAGGGGCGATCGCAGCAGCGGGACGGCGCTCTCCATTCGGTCGAACCGCAGGATCCCGGGATCGAACCGCCGGGCCTGCGGGACGAGGCGGGCGGCGAAGGACAGGGACAGCGGCACGCGAGGGCGCTGCCTCGCCGAAGCGAGCACGGGTCGAAAGGCGAGCGATCCGTCCCGCACCCCCGGCTCCTCGATCCCCGGCCGCCGAACGCCCCAGTATCGGAAGGCGAAGTCCTCCGGCGCGGCCCGGACGAAGTTGCGCTGCACCGACACGATGCCGTCGGCATCGGGAGAGAACGGATTTCCCGGATGCACCAGATGGACGGTGATCTGCCGCCTCACGCCGCTCTCCTGGTGCTCCGGCGAAGCGACCGGCGTTGTCGTCGGAGGATGCCGACGAACGCGGGGTCGTCGATCAGGTAGCGCTTCCACAGTCGGGCGGGATCCTGGATCAGGCGAAACGCCCACTCGAGGCCCGCGGGGCGCATCCACTGAGGGGCCCGCCTCTTCACCCCTGCCAGGACCTCCAGTGTGCCGCCCACGCACACCACCAGCCCGGGGCCGAGGGAGCGGGCGTGCTTCGCCGCCCATCGCTCCTGCCGGGGGGACCCCATGCCAACGAACAACGCGTCGGCGCCGCTCGCGTTGACGGCGGCGATGACGCCGTCTTCTTCGTCCGGGCCGAAGTACCCATGGTGAACGCCGGCCACGCGGAGCCCGGGGTATCTGGCGGCGGCGGCGCGAGCGGCCGCCGAGAGGACGTCGTCGGTGCTGCCCACCAGGTAGACGCTGCCACCGGCCGACGCCAGCGCACGGCACAGCTCATCCATCAGGTCGACGCCGGTCACCCGCTCCGGAAGCGGCGCCCCGACGATCCGCGACCCCCACACCACGGGCATGCCGTCGGGCAGCAGGAGATCGGCGGCGCGATAGACCTCGAGCAGCTCGGGATGCCGTTCCACCCTCACGACGTGATCGGTATTGGCGGTGAACACGAGCTGCCGGCGGCCCGCAGCCAGCGCCTCGAGGAGAAGATCGCGTGCCTGACCCAGTGTGGTCGGCGTAAACGGAAGGCCGAACAGCGTCTCCGAGCGCGGATCTTCAGACAGCATCTCGGAGGATGTGGGCGATGCGCTCCGAGGCCCTTCCGTCTCCATACGGGGACCGGGCCTGAGCGAAGCCCCGGTAGTAGTCGTCGTCCTCCAGCAGGCGCTCGATCTCGGAGACGATGGTCTCCGGCGCGTCACCGACCACACGGGCCGCACCGGCGTCCACGCCCTCGGGACGTTCGGTGACCTGCCGAAGCACCAGGGTTGGCTTGCCGAGGACCGGCGCTTCCTCCTGCACGCCGCCGGAGTCGGTCAGGACGATGTCGGATGCCATGAGCAGCGCGATGAACTGCAGATAGTTGGGTGGTTCGATCAGCCGCACCCGCTCCTTGCCGCCCAGCTCGCGCATGATCGCCGGGCGCACGTTCGGGTTCGGGTGCACGGGGATGATCACCTCGACGTGCTCGTTGCGTTCCACCAGCGACCCCAGCGCCCCGCAGATCTTCCGCAGCGGCGTGCCGAAGTTCTCGCGCCGGTGGATGGTTGCCGTGACGAGCTGCCGCTTCGGCATCGTCGGCACTGGCGATACCAGGCCGTCCCTCCCCACCATCTCCTGAACGCGAAGGACGGCATCGACCACGGTGTTGCCGGTGATGTGGATGGTGCCGGCATCGATCCCTTCGGCCCGGAGGTTGGACGCCGCCAACTCGGTCGGAGCGAAGTGGAGGCTGGCGACATGGTCGGTCAGGCGCCGGTTGGCCTCCTCGGGATAGGGCTCGTAGCGGCGGTAGGTCCGAAGGCCGGCTTCGACGTGGCCGACCGGCACGCGGCGGTAGAACGCGGCCATCGCGCCCATGAAGGCGCTGGTGGTGTCGCCCTGGACCAGCACGTAGTCGAGTCGCTGCCCCTCCAACCACGCTCCGACGGCGTCGAGCGCCTTCGAGGCGAACCCGGCGAGCGACTGGCCGTCGCGCATGAGGTTGAGGTCCTCGTCGGGCTCGATCTCGAAGAACCCGAGAACCTGATCGAGCAGGTCGCGGTGCTGCGCGGTCACGCACACCACGGGCTGCAGACCTGGCAGCTCGCGGCAGGCCGCGATCACGGGTGCGAGCTTGATGGCCTCCGGTCGGGTCCCAAACACGAAGCCGATGCGCTTGACCCGCGAGGAGTCGCGCTTCCGACCATGACCGTTGGCGTGGCCGTTGCCGTTAGCGTGGCCGTTGCCGTTAGCGTGGCCGTTCCCGTTGCCGTTGCCGTTCCTGCGAGCGGTCATCTCGAAGCCGTTCGACCGACCATCGTCCACCCCACTGCATCCTTCCGGACTACGAGCGGCAGGCACGCCATAACGGTTGACGGCATGATCGAGTCATCCATGGTCGAGGTGTGAATCGGTCGAAGGAACTGCTTCCCGTATCGGTTCAAGCGGGGGAAACTTGAACGTGGCGAGCGCCGTTTCCATGCTCTGACCACGGCAAACGCGTCGAGGCCTCAGTTGCGTCCCGGCCGCCGACGATGTCCGCCGGCGCCAATTGGCGGCGCTGATCGAGCCTTTTGGCCTAAAGCCCGGCACTGTGGCGGCCGAGGACCAATGGGACACCAACCACTGCACCACTGGGCCAGCGCGGCCGGAGCCGGGCATGCCACAACCCACAACGGAACACCCCACCGACCTTCGCGAGTACTGGCGCGTCGTGCGGGTCCGGAAGTTCGAGGTTGCCGTGGTGGCGGCCGCCGCCCTGGTCGCCGCCGTGTTCTTCTCCTTCCGCGCCACCCCGATGTACCAGGGGCACGCCAAGGTCCTGGTGCGGCCCGTTCAGAACCTGACGGCGACCTCCGTCTCCCTGCCCCAGGCTCCGAACCTCGACACCGAGCGAGAGCTCGCCACGTCCCAAACCGTCGCCGCGGCCGCCCAGCGCGATCTGCGTCTCCAGTCGTCCGTGGACGACCTGCTGCGGTCGCTGCAGGTCTCGGTGGTCGGCGACACCGAGGTTCTGTTGTTCAGCTACACCGACCCGGATCCCGCCCGCGCGGCGCGCGTGGCCAACGGTTTCGCCGCCGCGTACGTTGAGTTCCGCACCTCGCAGGCGCTGGACCAGTTCCAGGCCGCCGCCGGGGCGGTGCAGGAGCGCATCAACACCCTGCAGTCCGACATCACCGACCTCAACCGGAAGATCGACGGCGAGAGCGATCCGGTCGTACAGGCGTCCCTGCAGTCCCAGCGGGACACGTCCGTGGCACAGCTCGGCGTGCTCCAGCAGCGTCTGATCGACCTGCAGGCCGCGGGGACCACGCTGTCCGGCGCCGCCGAGATCGTTCAGCGGGCGGAGACGCCTCGCTCTCCGGTCAGCCCGCAAAAGCTGAGGGACGCGATCCTGGGACTGCTGGCGGGACTCCTGCTCGGGATCGGGTTCGCGTTCCTGCGGGAACGCATGGACGACCGGATCAAAAACCGGGCCGAGCTGGAGCGGCGGCTCGGGGCGCCCGTCATCGCCGCGGTCCCCCGCGTGCCAGGCTGGCGACGCTCCGAGGACGCACAGCTGATCATGCGACGCGATCCCAAGAACCCGGTGAGCGAGGCGTACCGCACGCTGGGGACGAACGTTCAGTACATGGCGTCGCGTCAGAGCCTGCGGGTCCTCATGGTCACCAGCTCCATGGGAGGAGAGGGGAAGACCACCACCACCTCGAACCTGGCGGTCGTGCTGGCGCAGTCCGGCAAGCGCGTCATCCTGATCTCCGCGGACCTGCGCCGCCCCCGGCTCCACAACTTCTTCGGCCTGCGCAACGAGATGGGGTTGTCCAACGTGTTGTCGGAGGGCGCCACCCTGGCCCAGGTGGCCCGCGACCCCGGCATCACGAACCTGCGGGTGGTCACGGGCGGGTTCATCCCACATGATCCGGCGGCGCTCCTGGGAAGCCAGCGGGCCGCGCGATTCATCGAGTCGCTCCGCGACGTGGCGGACTTCGTCCTGATCGACACCCCTCCGGTGCTCGCCGTGGCCGACGCGTCGATCATGGCGCCCATGGTCGACGGCACGCTGTTCGTGCTCGATGCGGAGCACTCCAGCCGTTCCGCCATGGTCCAATCACGCGATCAGCTGGAGAACGCCGGCGCGAGCATCATCGGGATCGTGTACAACAACTTCGACCCCTCCCAGAGCACCGCGTACCCGTCCAGCTACTACTACCAGTATTACGGGACGCAGGACGGCACGGACGACTGGGGCAAGAAACGCCGGAAGCGGCGGGTGCTGAGCCCCACCCTCCCACCGAGCATGCCGGTGGAAGAGGCCCCGTCCCGGCCCCCGGCCGGGACGCCCGCCGCTCCCTGAGTCGTTCCTTCGCTACTTGACCTCGACGGTGCCGCCGGCGGCCTCGAGCTTCTCCTTGGCCGCGTCGGCCTGCTCCTTCGGCACCCGCTCCAGGACCGGCTTGGGCGCTCCGTCCACCAGGTCCTTGGCCTCCTTCAGGCCGAGGCTGGTGAGCGCGCGAACCTCCTTAATGACCTGGATCTTCTTGTCCCCCGCCGCGGTGAGGATGACGTCGAACTCGGTCTTCTCCTCGGGCTCTTCCTCGACCGCGCCGCCACCGGCGCCGGGCGCTCCGGCCATCATCTGCATCGGGGCGGCGGCCTGGATGCCGAACTCCTCCTCGATCTTCTTGGACAGCTCGGCGGCCTCGATGATCGAGAGTTCCTTGATGGCGTCGAGGATGTCGTCAACGGTTTGCTTGGCCATGTCTCCTCTTCCTTCCTAGGCGGCTTGGCGCCCTCGCTCCGCGAGGGCGTACGCGATGCGCTGCAGCGGTGCCTGCAACAGGTAGGCAGTCCTGGCGATGGGCGACTGCAGGAGCCCCGCGATCTTGCCCAGCGAGACCTCCGTGGGCTCGATGGTGGCCAGGGCCCGGGCCTGATCCTCCCCGAACACTCGCCCGTCGATGACGGCGCCCTTCACCACCAGGGCGGGGTACCGCCGGGTGGCGTCGAGGACCGCCTTGGCGCCCTTGACGGCGTCGCCCGTGGTGAAGGCCACCGCCGTCGGACCGGTCAGCAGCTCGACGACCTCCTCCAGGCCGGCGTCCTTCGCCGCCAGCTTGGTGAGGGTGTTCTTCACCACCGAGAACGACGTCCCCACGTCCCGCAGGGAGCGCCGGAGATCGGTGATGTCCTTGACGGTCAGGCCGCGGTACTCAGCCAGCATGACCCCGGTGGAGTCCTTGAACCGTTGGGTCAGCTCCTTGACCTTCTCCTGCTTCTGGGGCTTCGGCATTCGACCTCCGCGTTCGATCCCACAACGAAAAAAAGCCTCCGCGAACAGCGGAGGCGAACGCGAAGACCCGTCTTCGGTTGGCCTCGGCAGGTACCCCGTGGTCGGGGATTACGCTCTCGCCCCTGCTGTCTGCGGCGAGAGCAGGTTACGAGGTGGCGAAGTCCAGCGTCAACGCCGGGAAGCGGGGACTGGACCCAGATCAAGGGGATTCCCTGTTTCCCCTCCATGCCCGACCAGGTAGGGTGCCGGGACCACCGGAAGGAGGCTCGACGAGCGCTGCCCTGCGTCGCACCTGCGCGGTCGGACTCGCCTTGACGGCAGTTCTCTTCAGCATC
>JBIOYQ010000211.1:0-6777 GCA_044870295.1 Actinomycetota bacterium | reverse complement strand
AGAAGGCCCCGGAGATCAGGCCATTGTGGCCACCACCGATCACGACGGCGTCGTACGTGTTGGCCATGGACGCTTCCCCCGTTGGTGGTGAGCCGGGGAGCATCATACCCCGATGTTTGAATGGCCGGTCAAGCCCGAGGGCCGTTGCCCCGGGTTGACACCCCCGCCTGACCAGGTATGGTTCGCTGAACGGCTGTTCAAACAAGGACGGGTGGGCTTGCGAGACTGTTCGGCGTTCAAGGGACGGGAGGGTGCGGATGAGCGCGGTTCGGCCCAGGGGGACGAAGGACCGGCACCAGGAGATCCTGGACGCGGCCGCGCGCGTGATCACCGAGCGTGGGCTGGCCGAGACGAGGATCTCCGATGTGGCCGACGCCGCCGGCGTCTCTCCCGGGCTGATCCTCTACTACTTCGACTCCAAGGACCGCCTGCTGGCCGAGGCCCTGACATTCGCCAACGACGACTTCTTCGTCCGGATGTCTCGCGAGATTCGCCGGCTGCCCACCGCGAAGGAGCAATTGCGTCGCGTGATCGACCTGTCGGTCCCCGGGTACCTGCCAGAGGACAGCAAGCTCGACGAGTGGGCCCTGTGGATCGAGGTATGGGTGCGAGCTCTACGGGATCCTCAGATGGCGAAGGACCGCGAGATCCTGGACCAGCGGTGGCGCCAGTCCATCGCCGACATCATCCGTGCTGGACAGGCGGCCGGCGAGTTCCCGGCACGAGACGCCGACGAGATCGCCCTCCGGCTCGGCTCGCTCATCGACGGCCTGGCCATCCAGGTGATCATGAACGACAGCCAGGTCTCACCAGAGCGGATGCACCGGGCGTGCATGGAGGTCGCCGCGCAGGAAATCGGGTTCGACCTGTAGCTCGCGCTCGCCGCTCAGCCGGCGAGCGTTCCGGCGCCCCGCTTGGCCAGCTGGTCGGCGATGATGTTGCGTTGGATCTCGGACGTGCCCTCCCAGATCCGGTCGACCCGCAGCTCTCGGTAGAACCGTTCGGCGATGTTCTCGCGCATGTAGCCGCGGCCCCCGAAGATCTGCACCGCGCGGTCGGCCACGCGGTTGGCCATCTCGCTCGCATAGAGCTTGGCCATGGAGCAGTGCGCGTGCTGGACCTTGACGTCGACGTCCTCGTCGATCTCCTGCCCCACGCGATAGGTCATGAGACGCGAAGCCCACAGCTCGGTCAGCGAGTCGGCCAGCATGTGCTGGATGGCCTGGTAGGACATGATCGGCTGTCCGAACTGGACCCGCTCCTTGGCGAAGGCCGTTGCCTCCTCGATCAGGCGCTCGGCCGCCCCGCAGCATCGGGCGGCGATCATCAATCGCTCGTACCGGAACCAGGCGTACGTGAAGTCCATGCCACCGCCCTCGTCCCCGATTAGGTTGGCCGCCGGCACCCGCACGTCCTCGAACTCCAGGATCGCGTGCTGGTCCGCGTACGTGTGCGTATAGGCGGGTGCGCGCACCATCCGCAAACCCTCGGACGGGATGTCGACGATGAACAGCCCATGGGACCCGGCGTTCGGGCCGTCGGCCAGCTTGGCCTGGAAGAAGACCACCTCAGCTTTGTTGAACGAGGTGACGTGCCACTTCGTCCCGTTCAGGATGTAGTCGCCACCCTCCCAGTGCGCCGTGGCCTCGATCGCGTCCACGTCGGAGCCCGCGTTCGGCTCCGTGATCGCGTAGCACTCGCGCTTGTCCCCGGCGACCATGGGCTTCAGATATCGATCCACCTGGTCGGCGGAGAACACGCCCACGGCCCACTCGGGACCGGTGTGCAGGACCCACCCGAGGCCGTTGGTGACCCGGCCGATCTGCTCCGACACCAGCACCTGCTGGAACGTGGTGAGCTCGGCCCCGCCCAGGTCCCTCGGCATGTTGATGGACCACAGGCCGAGCTCCCGAAGCCTGGCTTGCTGCCGATCGATGACGTCTCGGGGGAGTTGGCCGGCGTTCATCTCGGCCTCGAGCTCATGCGGGATCAGTTCGTCGTCGACGAACCGCCGTGCCGTGTCCTGGATCGCTCGGTCATCGTCGGTCATGGGGAACGCCACGGACTCACCTCCGAGTCGAGCATAGCGCGCCGACTGAACGGTGGTTCAGCCGATCGGCGGCTCAGTAGATGAACTCGAGGCTGCCCGAATAGAGCCGGAGCTGCTCGATGGAGTAGGGGTCCAGGTGGTGCTCTCGCTTGGGGACGGAGGCGTCCGACTCGTCCCCGAAGAGTTCACCGGAAAGATACCGCTGCCCCGTATCCGCCACGACGGTGACGATCCGCCGATACTCGGGGTGCTTCTCCACGACCTTCAGGGACGCGGCGACGTTGATCCCGGATGAGGGTCCACACAGCAAGCCCTCCTCCCTGGCCAGGCGGCGCGCCATCTCCAGCGCCTCGTCCGTCGACGCCGTCACCATCCCGTCCATCAGCTGAAGGTCCAGGTTGCGTGGGACGATGCCGTCACCGATCCCCGGCACGCCGTGGGTTCCCCATCTGTGCTCCGAGATCAGCGGACACTCGGACGGCTCCACCGCGTACGCGAGCACGCTCGGATCCTTCCGCTTCAGATACCGGGCGACGCCGGTGATCCACCCGCCGGTTCCCTGAGCGGCGACCACGGCGTCGAGCGATCCGCCCGTCTGCTCCCAGATCTCTCGGCCCGACTCCATCTGGGCCTCCACGTTGTCGGGATTCTCGAACTCGGCCGGCACGAAGTACCGGCCGGGATGGGCCGCCACCATCTCCCGCACCTTGGCCAACCCGAGATCGATGTCGGTCCCGGCACCGGGCGTGAGGACGAGCTCGGCTCCGTAGGCGAGGATCATCTTCTTGCGCTCCTCGCTCATGCCCTCCGGCATCACGATGACGCAGGGGTACCCCTTGATCGCGGCCACCGCGGAACAGGCGATCCCGGCGTTGCCGGTCGTGCATTCCATGATGGTCATCCCGGGACGGAGCTCACCTCGGCGCTCCGCGCGCTCGATCATGAAGGCGTAGATCCGGTCCTTGACCGAGCCCGTCGGCCCGTACCACTCCACCTTCGCCAGTAGCTCGTGGCCTGCTGGTTCGATCTTCCGCAGCCGCACCAGCGGCGTGGAACCGATCCCGTCGAGCATCGACGAGAGCGGCCGCTCGAAGCGATTCCAGTCCATCGTGCGGCTCCTCCTCGTTGGGGCGGGCCTCCGCGGGCGGTGCGACCCGTGGCGGTGGAGGCCGGTTCGCCGGATCAGGCGGCGCGCGCGTTCGTTTGGCGCGCGGGGCCTACTCGCGGGCCCCGATACGCGTGGCGTACCCCGAACCGGCACATGAGAATCTTCATTGTCCCGGACGGAACGCCTCCGATGCAACCGGAGGCATGCCCCGGGACCCGCGCCCTACCGGCTCTTCGCCTGCTTGATCGCGGAGACAAGCGCCGGGACGACCTGTTGCACGTCGCCGATGATCGCGTAGTCGGCATGGGACAGGATGGGCGCCTGGGGATCGGTGTTGATGACCATGATCCGTTTGGCCCCCTTGGCCCCCACCATGTGCTGGATGGCTCCGCTGATGCCGCAGGCGATGTAGATGTCCGGCGCGATGCGCACCCCGGTCTGTCCCACCTGGTCCGTGTGGGGACGCCACCCCAGGCTGGTGACCACGCGGGAGCATCCGACCACGCCACCGAGGAGCTCAGCGAGCTCCTCGAGCGGGCCGAACCCGTCAGGGCCTCCCACGCCGCGTCCGCCCCCCACCACCACTCGGGCCTCGGGCAGCGACACCTTGCCCGCCGGCCGTCCTTCCTCCCGGGTCACCTGCACTCGGAGGTCGGCGTCCTGAAGTTTCGGGGAGAACTCCTCGACGGACCGTCCGCCGGCCGGGGGCCCTTCCTCCGCCCGGACGGCATGGGGGGCGACCGTCAGCAGCTTGACGTCCCCGTGCAAACGAGCGTCCTCGAGCAGGCTGCCGCCCCATCGGAGCCGGGAGATCAGGTAGGGGGTGCCCGGCTCGCCCGGTTCCACCTCGGTGCAGTTGGCGGCCATCGGCAGGGCCGTTCGAGCCCCGACGTTGGCCATCACCTCGTTCCCCCGGTCGGTGCCGGCGGCCAGGACCGCGCTCGGGCCGGTCCTTCCCATCAGGTCCAGGAGACAGGCCGCCCACGCCTCCGGCGCGTAACGATCGAGCCGATCGTCCACGGCGTGGTGGACGGCCTCGACGCCGAAGGCGGCGAGGCCATCCACCACTGGTCCGGCGTCCGGTCCGACGACGAGCGCGGCGAGCGGCTCGCCGAGCCGCTCCGCCACGCGTCGTCCCAGCGTCAGCATCTGGAGCGACGGTTCCAAGACCTCTTCGCCATCGTGTTCGACCAGGCCGAGGATCACGACGGCATCACGCCGATGTGCCGAAGGACCTCGACCGCCCGCTCGATCCCGGCGGCCCCGTCCCCCAGGATCTCAACCTGCTTGTCGCGCCCTTGGGGGAGCCGCAACCGAACCTTCTCCAGGCCCGGTTGCGGTGCATCCGGATGCAGCCGCTCCACCGGGGCCTTCTTGGCGCGCAACCTCCCGGGGATCGACGGGTACCGAGGCAGGTTGATCCCCTCCTTCACGGTGATCACCGCGGGGAGGGCAACCTCGTAGATCTCGAAGCCGCCGGGACCCTCCCGCCGGGCCACGGCCCTCCCATCCTGGATCTCCAGGTGCTTCACACCGGTCACGCAGGGCACGTCGAGCAGGTGCGCGACCCGGATCCCGACCTGGTAGCCGCCGGCGTCCGCGGACTCGTTGCCGAACAGGAGGAGGTCGTAGGCCACTCCGGCGTCGCGATGGTCCGCGATGGCCCGGGCGATGGCGCCGGCCGTGGCCCCCCCGTCCCACTCCGGGCCCTCGGCCTCGATCAGGACGCCACGGTTCACCCCCATGGCCATGGCGTCCCGAAGCTGATCCTCGGCGACCGCTGGTCCCAGCGTGAGGACGGTGCTCGAGCCTCCATGGGACTCGACCAACCGAACGGCCTCCTCGACCGCGCACTCCTCGTGCGGGCTCACGGTGAAGCCCAGGTACCGGGTGTCGATCTCCTGTTCGTCATCGGTGAGGCTGATGCGCCCACCCGTAACCGGGACCCGTTTCACGCAGACCAGGACGTCCATCGATGAGCTAGCGCTTGAGCCGCTCGTTCGATGGGTCGAACAGGGGCGTGCTCCCCACGGCGGCAACGGTCACCGGATATGGCTCGCCGAAGTACTCGACGGCGAGCTCCCCGCCGACCGCCGCCCGATCCGGCGGGAGGTAGGCCATGAGGATGTGCTTGCCCACCGAAGGCCCAGAGCCTGCACTGGTCACGTGGGAGCGCCGGCCCTTCGCGTCCACGAGCGGCTCGCCGTCCCGAGAGAGGATCGGCTCGCGCCCGAGCATGTATCGCTTGACCCCGGACGCCGACGTCGGGTCGTCCACCGTGAGCGTGCACAGCACGGCGGTCGGATCCTCCACCCGTTGCTTCAGATATGCGTCCCTGCCGATGAAGTCGTCGTCCTTGACCGACGGACCGGCCATGCCCGCCTCCACCAGGTCGTACTCGAGGTCGAGCTCGTTCCCGTGGGCCCGGTAGGACTTCTCCAGGCGGGCTGTAGTGGCATAGACACCGATCCCAACGGGGACCACCCCGTGCGGCTCTCCCGCCTGCCACAGGACGTCCCACAGACGTGCCCCCTGCTCCATCGGGACGTACAGCTCCCAGCCGAGCTCGCCCACGTACGAGATCCGCGAGGCCAGCACCGAGAGCGTGTCCACCTCGATCCACCGACAGGTTGCGAAGGGGAACCCCTCGTGCGAGACGTCGTCCTCGGTGACCGCGGCCAGCACGTCTCGGGCGTGCGGGCCCCACAGTCCGAGCGTGCACCACGCCGATGTCTGGTCCTGGAGCTGTGCCGAGCCGTCATCGGGAAGGTGCGAGGCGAACCACTTCCGGTCGGCCATCCCGGAGAACCCCCCGGTCACCACGCGGAACCGGTCGTCGGACAGGCGCACCATCGTGAGGTCGGCCTTCACGCCCCCCGCCGGGTTCAGGAGCGGCGTGTACACCACGCGTCCCACAGGCACGTCCATCTGCTTCACGGCCATCCGCTGCACGACGTCGAGCGCCGCGGGGCCGCCGATGTCGATGATGGCAAAGGCGGACAGATCGACCATGGCCACCCGATCCCGCATGGCCAGGTGCTCCGCGTTGATGATCGGAGACCACCAGCGCGCTTCCCATTCCACCTGGCGGGGCATCACGCGGTTGCCGTACTCCTCGAGCAGCGCCCGGTTGGACTCGTACCAGAACGGGCGCTCCCACCCGGCGGTCTCGTAGAACACTGCGCCGAGGTCTCGCTCGCGGCCGTTGAACGGCGACAGCCGCACGTCCCGGTTGGACGCCCACTGCTCCATGGGGTGGACGATGCCGTACGTCTTGTTGTAGCCCTCGGCGGACCGGGCCAGGATGTGGCGCTTCGTCCGTTGGTGGTCGTGGAACCGAGCGATGTCGGAGGAATGCGGGTCGATCTCCGGGCAACCATCGGTCATCCACTCCGCCACGGTGCGGCCGAACCCGGGTCCCTCCTTGACCCAGATGGCCGCCACGGACCACAGTCCCCGGACCTCGGGGGTCTCCCCCACGATCGGCATCCCGTCTGGAGTGAGCGAGATCAGCCCGTTGACCGCGTATTTCACCCCCACGCGCTCGTCCGCAACGATCTCGGGGAAGAGCGCCAAGGCATCCTCCATCTGCGGATCGAAGTCGTCCTTGGTGAAGGGC
>JBIOYQ010000210.1:0-7571 GCA_044870295.1 Actinomycetota bacterium | reverse complement strand
CCCCCACCCCACATCTCCCCGGTCGGGTTCGGATCTTGTCGATCGTTCCCGGTCAACTGTGACCACGTTCACTGACACCGCCGATGGCTCCGCCTATTCTTCGAACACATGTTCGATGGATGGTGGGCCATGGGCAGTCTGAGATCGGCAGTCGCATCCTTGCGGGCGCAGGACTTGTCGGAGTTGTCCGACGATCAGCTGGAGGCGGACTTCGGCGAGCTCCAGCGGATGGGTCAGATCCTCGAGGCGGAGCGCCTGCGGAGACTCTCGGAGATCCATCGGCGCCAGTCACATCGCAAGGAAGGCTTCCTCTCCACTGCGTCATGGCTGGTGGCTCGCCATCGACTCGGATGGACCGCCGCAGCGAAGGAGATCCGAACCGCGCGTTCGCTCGAGCGGATGCCGCATACCAAACAGGCGCTCGCGTCTGGTGAACTGACGTCATCGGCGGTGCAGATGCTCGTGGCCGCCCGTCACGCCCACCCGGCCCAGTTCCATCACTCCGAGCTGACGCTCGTCGAGGCGGCCAAGCGCCTTCCCGCGCCGCAGCTGCACAACACCGTCGCCCACTGGAGGCGACAGCTCGACTGGGATCAGGGCCTGAAGGATGCCGAGCGGCAGCGAGAGCAGCGAACGCTCACGGTGTCGACCACCATCCTTGGCATGGTCCGTGTCGACGGCGAGCTGGATCCCGAGACCGGCGAAGTGGTGCTGACGGCACTGCGGGACTGCTCGGAGGGAGGTCGCCGCACGGATGCACAGGACCGGCGTACTCCCACGCAGCGGAGGGTGGACGCGCTGGGCGAGATCTGTCGTCGATGGCTCGACGACGCCCGTGACGGCCCCGCCCGATCAGGCACCGGCCGGTCGGGAGGTGGAGCCGAGCGACCGCACGTGGCGGTGATCGTGGACCTCCTTTCTCTCCAGGGAAGACCAGGTCATCGCAGCGAGCTCGAGCACGTAGGGCCGGTGCATCCCGAGACCATCCGCCGGCTCGCGTGCGACGCCACCGTCAGTCGCATCATCGTCCGTGGCGAGTCCGAGCCGCTGGACGTCGGCCGGAAGACGCCGGTCGTCCCGGCCCCCATGCGACGTGGTCTGGTCGTTCGTGATCAGCACTGCCGGTTTCCCGGGTGCGATCGGCCGCCCCCGTGGTGCGACGCCCATCACGTCAGACATTGGGCGAACGGTGGCACCACAGCGCTCTGGAACCTGGTGCTGATGTGCCGGCGGCATCACCGGCTGGTGCACGAGGGTGCCTTTCGCCTCGCGATGGTCGATGGGAGGCCCGTGTTCAGCCGGCCCGACGGTTCGGCTCTCCAGGACCGGCCCGGTGGGCCGTCAGCCGATGGCGCCTTCCATCTGCAGCTCGATGAGCCGGTTCAGCTCGACGGCGTACTCCATCGGTAGCTCGCGGGTGATCGGCTCGATGAACCCGTTCACCACCATGGCGGTGGCCTCGGCCTCGGACAGGCCGCGGCTCATCAGGTAGAACAGCTGATCCTCCCCCACGCGGGACACCGTGGCCTCGTGCCCGAGCTGCGCGGTCTCCTCCTCCACCTCCACGTACGGGTAGGTGTCGGATCGGGACTCCTGGTCCAGGATCAGGGCATCGCACCGCACGATCGACTTCGCGTGGTGCGCCCCCGGCTCGACTCGAACCAGCCCGCGATAGCCGGTTCGGCCGCCGCCGCGCGAGACCGACTTCGACGTGATGATGGAGGACGTGTGGGGAGCGGCATGGATGGCCTTGCCGCCGGCGTCGGTGTGCATGCCGGGGCCGGCGTAGGCGACCGACAGCACCTCGCCGCGAGCTCCCTTGCCCAACAGGTAGATGGACGGGTACTTCATGGTCACCTTGGACCCGATGTTCCCGTCGATCCACTCCATCACAGCGTCCTCGTACGCGGCGGCACGCTTGGTGACCAGGTTGTAGACGTTGGTCGACCAGTTCTGGATGGTGGTGTACCGAACGCGCGCCCCTCGCTTCACGATGATCTCCACCACCGCGGAGTGGAGCGAGTCCGTGGTGTAGATCGGTGCGGAGCAACCCTCCACGTAGTGAACGTACGAACCCTCGTCGGCGATGATGAGCGTCCGCTCGAACTGCCCCATGTTCTCGGCGTTGATGCGGAAATACGCCTGGAGCGGGATGTCCACGTGCACGCCGGGGGGCACATAGATGAACGAGCCACCCGACCAGACCGCAGAGTTCAGCGCGGCGAACTTGTTGTCGTTGGGCGGGATGATCGTGCCGAAGTACTCCTTGACGATGTCCGGATGCTCCCGCAGGGCGGTGTCCATGTCGCAGAACAGGACGCCCATGGTGTCGAGCTCTTCCTTGATCTTGTGGTAGACCACCTCGGACTCGTACTGGGCGCTGACCCCGCCCAGGTACTTCTTCTCCGCCTCCGGGATCCCCAGGCGGTCCCAGGTGCTCCTGATATCGTCCGGGAGGTCTTCCCAGGTCTTGGCCTGCTTCTCGGTGGAGCGGATGAAGTAGTAGATGTCCTGGAAGTCGATGTCCGAGAGATCGGCCCCCCACCACGGCATGGGCCGGGCCTGGAAGTGCTTCAGCGCCTTGAGCCGGAACTTCCGCATCCACGCCGGCTCGGACTTCATGAACGAGATCTCTTCGACGACCTCCTCGGACAGACCCTTCTTCGGCTGGAACACGTAATGGGCGGGGTCCTTCCAGCCAAAGCGGTACCCGCGGCTGAGTTCGTCCAGATGCTCCTGCTGGGTGGTTGCCACGGGTCCAGTCTACACCTGAAGTCCACCGGTCAAATCGGATTCGAAACCGCAGGTCAGAGGCATGATCGGCTCACTCCTCTCAGCCCTCGCCCGCCACCCGCAACAGCCTCCCGATGCCGTAGGCGACGCATACCCCCGCTACCGCATCACAACCAGTTCCAGCCCGGCGAGCGAGGCCGAACTCCTCCGCCCGCCCGTGCTTCACCAGCGTGACGGCGCGCCGATAACAGGGGTGACACCTGCAGGAGCGTCCGTTCATGCCTCATATCTCGGAGCGCCAGCTCCCGGAGCCCGCTCGTCTCGACGCGCCTCCGGACGAAGACCGACGCGGTGCCATCCTCGAGGTGGTGGCGTCGGCCGCTCAACGCTTCCTCAACGCCCGGTCAGCCGAGGAAGAAGTCGGCGCGATGCTCGGCCAACTCGGATGGGCGGCGCGTGTCGATCGCGTGACCGTCTATCAGAACAGGACCAACGAGGACGGCCGGCTCTTCCTCGAGCGGCGCTACGAGTGGGCAGCGCCGGGCGTGCCGCCCCTCGCGGAGCTCAGTCAGGAAGGGATCGCCTACCAGCCGTCGCTCTCCCGGTGGCAGGCACTGCTCTCGGCGGGCGACGTCGTCCGCGGAACGACCGGGGATGCCCCCGCGGCAGAGATGGAGTTCCTGGCCGCTCAGCGAATCCGGTCGATCGCCGTCGTTCCGGTCTTTGCGGGCGAGCACTGGTGGGGCGGTCTGGCGTTCGGGAACGGTTCGCGCGATCGGACCTGGTCCCTGGCCGAGCTCGGCGCACTGAGAGCGGCAGCCGGCATCCTCGGCGCCACCCTCCAGCAACACCGGGCCGAAGCCGCCCTCCGCGAGTCCGAGGACCGATACCGGAGACTGGTCGAGTCCTCTCCCGACGCCATCGCCGTCCATCACAGCGGCACCATCAGCTTCGCCAACCCGGCTGCCGCGCGGCTCCTGGGGGCCCGAGCCCCCGGGGACCTGATCGGCCGGTCGGTCCTGGAGTTCGTCCACCTCGATTCCCGGCCCGACGTCCTGCAGCAGCTGCAGCGGCTGCGAGAGGGGAAGGCGGTCCCCGTCCTGCTCGAACGCCTGGTGCGCATGGATGGCTCACCGGTCGAGGCGGAGGTGGCCGCGACGGCCTTCCTGGTCGACGGTGAGCCGGCCGTCCAGATCGTGGCCCGCGACGTCACCGCTCGGCATCGGGCCGAGGAGGCGATGCGGGAGAGCGAGGCACGGAAGAGCGCGATGCTCCAGTCAGCTCAGGACGCGATCATCACGATCGATCACCAGGGACGCCTGCTCGAGTTCAACCCCGCCGCCGAGCTGATGTTCGGCCATGACAGGGCCGATGTTCTGGGGCAGTCGATGGCGGATCTCCTGGTACCGCCGTCCATGCGGGAGCGCCACCGAGCCGGGATGGTGCGGTATCTGACAACGGGATCGTCGTCGATGATCGGGCGGCGGGTCGAGACCTCCGCCCTCCGGGCAGATGGGAGCGAATTCCCGGTCGAGCTGGCCATCACCCGGGTCGAGGTCTCGGGGCCGGCCATGTTCACGGCCTATGTCCGCGACATCACCGATCGACGTCGTGCCGAAGAGGCGCTCCGCGAGAGCGAGGAACGATACCGGCGATTGGTGGAGCTCTCCCCCGACGCCATCGCCGTGCACAGCGACGGGAAGTTCGTCTTCGCCAACGAAGCGACGGCCCGCCTGCTGGGCGCGGGGAGTCCGGAGGACCTCATCGGCATGCCGATCCTCGACGTGGTCCACCCCGACTACCACGAGCTGGTCACGGAGCGCGCCCGGCAGTTGGCCGTGGAGGGCCAGGCCGTCCCCCCGATCGAGGAGAAGCTGATCCGATTGGATGGTCGAGTCTTGGACGTGGAGGTGGCGGGCATGCCACTCACGTTCGGCGGCAACCCGGCCGGGCAGGTCGTCATCCGGGACATCACCCCACGGAAGCGAGCCGAGGCGGCCCTGCGGCAGCGCGGTGAGTACCTCTCCGCCCTCCACGAGACGGCGTTGCGCCTGATGAGTCGCCTGGACGTTCGGGAACTGCTGGAGGACATCGTCTCTCGCGCCGCCGCGCTGCTGGACACACCCAACGGCGCCATCTACTTGGCGAAGCAGGCCGAAGGCGAGCTCGAGCTTCATGTCGGTACCGGCCTCTTCGCGGGGTGGATCGGAGACCGGGTACAGCGAGGGCACGGGATGCTCGGGCGTATCTGGGACACCGGCAAGCCCTCGAGCGTGAGCGATTACACGGCGTGGCCGGGGCGACTCCCCGACCAGCGCTACGGCGTGATTCGTGCGGGCCTGGCCGCCCCGCTGACGTCGGCGTCGCAGTTCCTCGGCACCATCGCCGTCGCGCACACCGAACCAGGGAAGTCCTTCGACGAGGACGACGAGTCGCTGCTGGAGCAATTCGCCCGGCTGGCGTCGATCGCGCTCGACAACGCACAGCTGTACGCGGAGGCCCAGCGGCAGCTCGAGAAGCGTGAGCGGGTCGAACGACAGCTTCGCCAGGCCGAGGCGAAATACCGGACGCTGGTGGAGAAGATCCCGGCGATCATCTACACCGCCGAGTTCGGGGAGACCGCCCCCTGGCTGTACGTCAGCCCTCAGATCGAGGCGATCCTGGGGTTCACCCCCGAGGAGTGGATGGTCCGTCCGAACCTGTGGTCACGCCGGCTCCACCCGGAGGATCGAGACCGCGTCCTGGCCGACGAGCACCACAGTCAGGAGACGGGCGAACCGATGCTGTGCGAGTACCGGCTGCTGACCAAGGACGGACGCACCGTCTGGGTCCGTGATGAGTCCGTCGTGGTCCCCGGGCCCGACGGTGAGGCCCCGCTCCTGCAGGGCGTGATGCTCGACATCACCGAGCGCAAGCGGGCGGAGGAGCAGCTCCGCGAGGCCGAGGCGCGCTACCGCACCCTCGTCGAACAGATCCCCGCCATCACGTACATCGATTCCTACGAGGGCATCCCCGGCCACTACCGAACGACCTACGTCAGTCCTCAGATCGAAGAGATGCTGGGGTACTCGGCGGACGACTTCATCTCCGAGCCCGGCCTCTGGCCCACGCTGATCCACCCGGATGACCGCGATCGCGTGTTGGCGGTCGACACGAACCACTACGCCACCGGGAAGAGGCTCAGCCAGGAGTACCGGCTCATGGCTCGAGACGGCCATGAGGTGTGGGTCCTGGACGAGGCCGTCGCCGTGGCCGACGAGAAGGGAGAACCCAGATTCTCCCAGGGCATCCTGTACGACATCACGTCGCGCAAGCGAGCTGAGGTCGAGCTGGAGCGGGCCTTGCAGATGGAGCGCCAGGCCACCGAGCGGCTCCGCGCGCTCGACGAGATGAAGAACACGTTCCTGCACGCGGTGTCCCACGAGCTCCGAACCCCGCTTGCCGCCGTCCTGGGGTTCGCCCTGACCCTGGAGCGGCAGGAGATCGAGCTGCCGGACGACGAGCGGCTCGACATCGTGCGTCGCCTGGCCGCCAACGCCCGAAAGCTCGACCAGCTGCTGTCCGATCTCCTCGACCTGGACCGTCTGGATCGAGGGATCCTGGAACCGAGGAGGAAGCCGACGGACGTGGTATCGCTGGTTCGACGGGTCGTCGAGAGCTCACAGGTCCTGGGGACCCGGCCCGTTCGCGTGGAGGCCCAGCTGGTGGTGGCTCAGCTCGACGCGCCGAAGGTGGAGCGGATCGTGGAGAACCTGCTGGTGAACGCGGCGCGGCACACCCCGCCCGACTGCACCATCTGGGTACGGGCTGAACCGCTCGGCGACGGTGTGCTGATCATCGTGGAGGACGACGGTCCGGGCGTCCCCGAGCACCTGCGAGAGACCATCTTCGAACCGTTCCGGCAGGGCCCGCAGGCGCCCGCGCACTCACCCGGCGTCGGTATCGGCCTGTCGCTCGTGTCCAGGTTCGCCGAGCTTCACGGAGGCAGGGCCTGGGTGGAGGAACGCCCTGGCGGAGGCGCCTCCTTCAGGGTGTTCCTACCGGGGACCGCTCACTTCTCGACCGGAGCTCCCACCAACGAGCCGTACTCGGTCCACGAACCGTCGTAGTTGCTGACCTTGTCCCACCCCAGCAGCTCGGTCAGCGCGAACCACGTGTGCGAGGAACGCTCTCCGATCCGGCAATAGGCGATGGTCTCCCGGCCGGCCGAGATGCCGGCACCTTCGTACAGCGCCTTCAGCTCATCGGCGGATTTGAACGTGCCGTCCTCGTTCGCGGCCTTGGCCCACGGGATGTTGGCGGCCCCGGGGATGTGCCCGGGGACCTGGGCCTGTTCCTGCGGCAGATGGTCGGGGGCCAGCCTCTCGCCTCGGTACTCCTCCGGGCTGCGCACGTCGATGAACGCGGTGGTCGTGTCGCCGACCCGCTGCAGAACGTCGTCACGGAACGCGCGGATGTCACCCCGTACCGGGTTCTGGATGGTGAAGTCGGTGGTCGGGAACGACGGGACGGCCTGGGTCAGCAGCCGCGACTCCAGCTCCCACTTCTTCCTTCCCCCATTCAGGAGCTTCACGGACCCGAAACCGAGGTACCGCAGCACCCAGTAGGCGTACGCCGCGAACCAGTTGTTGTTGCCGCCGTACAGAACGACCGTGGTGTCCGGGCCGACGCCGGCCCGCCGCAGCAGCGCGTTCAACCCTTCCTGATCGACGTAGTCACGGCCCACCGGTGCGTGCAGGTCGGTGAACCAGTTCCACCCGAGGGTGTTGGTGATGTGGCCCTTCTCGTAGGCGGTCGTGTCCTCGTCGACCTCGATCGCGCGGACGTCGGGGTCGTCG
>JBIOYQ010000209.1:0-10277 GCA_044870295.1 Actinomycetota bacterium | reverse complement strand
AGCAACAAGGTGGAGAAGAACGACTGGTTCGGCTACTCCGTGGGCGTCGGCGACTTCGACGGGGACGGGTTCACCGACCTCATCGCGGGCGTCCCCTTCGAGAATTTCTCGAACGGCAGCGACGCCGGCGGGGCCAACGTCATCTACGGCACGTCGGGCGGTCTGACGTCCACCGGCGATCAGTTCTGGGATCAGGACTCCACCAACATCAACGACAAGGTGGATCAGGACGACAACTTCGCCTTTGCGGTCTCGGCCGGCGACTTCAACGGGGACGGGTTCGACGACGCCGTGTTCGGAGTGCCCGGCGAGGACCTCACGGACGCGATTGACGGGGGCGCCGTCAGCGTCATCTATGGCAGCTCGTCCGGCCTGAACGATCCGGGCGACCAGGTGTGGAAGCAGAGCTCGTCGGGCATCGACGATTCGCCCGAGCCCGGTGACATCTTCGGCGTGGCCGTCACCGCGGTGGATCTCGGCAACGGACCCGAAGCCGACCTCGCCGTCGGCGTGCAATGGGAGGACGTGGGGACGACCTTCGATGCGGGGGCGGTCAACGTGATCTACGGTTCGGCGTCGGATCTGACCGATGCCGGCAACCAGTTCTGGAGCCAGAACAGCTCGGGGATCGTGGATCAGGCCGAGGAAGGCGACGTCTTCGGTTGGGGCCTCGGCGAACCCGGATCGGGCCAGGCGGGTCCGTTGATCAGTCCAGGCGGACCTCGACCATGATCAGCTCGCTGTCGGCATCAGCCTCGAGCGTGACCTCGGGCTCGCCGGTGATCTTGGCCGAGTCTCCGGTGGTCAGACGCTCCGTGTTCAACCGCACCTCGCCACCGATCACGTAGAGGTAGCCCCCGGTCTGATCGGCGAACTTGTGGGACACGGCGCTGCCCGACGGCAGCGACGAGATGTACACGGCGGCGTCCTGGTGCACCAGCACGGCCTCGCCGTCGTCGCCGGAGATGGCCTTGAGCAGCCGCCCGGTCCGATCCTCTTTCGTGAACACCTTCTGCTCGACCGACGGCTCCAGGCCGCGCTCCTTCGGCATGATCCACATCTGGATGAACCGCATGGGCTCGGTGTCCGACGCGTTCTGCTCCGAGTGCCACGCTCCGCTGCCCAGCGTCATCCGCTGCACGCTTCCCGCGGGCAGCACGGGGTAGTCCGCGTCCTTCAGGCTGTCGGCGTGCTGAAACGTCCCCTCGACCACGTAGGTCAGGCCCTCGATGTCGCGGTGGGGGTGCATGGGCCAGGCAACGCCGGGCACCAGCCGGTCGTCGTTGAACACCCGCAGCGAGCCGAACTGGACCCACGCGGGGTCCATGTAGTCGTCGAAGCTGAAGTGCCATCGGGCGTGGAACCAGCCGCCTTCCTTCTCGTAGATCTCCTCGTCACGCCGGATCTGGATCATCGCCGATCCTCCTTGCCCGCCCCAGCGCCTGCATGGCGCCGTCGCGCTCGACCTCCAACAGCCGCACCGCGTCCCGATCGAGGACCTCGGCCCCGTACCGAACATGTTCGTACGCCCGGGTCAAGGCGGCGAATCCCCGAGCCGAGTCCGGGAACGCCCGGGCTACCTCGGGTAGGTATTCCCCCGGCGTCCGGGACGGCACCTTGGGCAGGCCCAGCCGCTCCAGCGCGAGCAACGCCTCCGCGTACCACCGGCGAACGGTGTCGGCCGGCAGCTCGCGCCGCAGCTGCGGCATCCGAGGCCGTCGCCGGAGCCTCGGGATGTAGTCGTGCCGGGGTTCCTCCAGTGGCTCCGGCCCGCGATCCTCGGGCTGGAGGAGCTTCCATTGGCGCCGGATGGCCCGTAGCAGCAGCAAGAGGACCAGGACGACCACCACCGCCCCGATGATCCGCTCGGGCGCGCCGCTCGCGCCTGGGTTCTGATCCGGCGTGATCTTCGGAATGGCGCTGGCCACGCCCTTCGGACTGAGGGATCCCTTGGTGAAGCTGATCAGGACCGCCAGCACCGGTATCAGGAGGAACGCAACCACGCCGGCGACCACGGCCAGCGCCTGCGCGGCCCACCGATAGAGGAACGCGCCGGAGATCTCCACGGGACCTCCCGGGACGCCGAGCGCCACGGCGATGCCCAGGGCAACCGCCATCGTTCCGATCAGAACGACCGCGCTGCGATGGGATCGAGGGAGTGGCACGCCCGGCGCGGGGTGGAGTGGGCGGTTCGCCAGCCAGACGCTCGCCGACCGGGACGCCAGCGATCCCCCGAAGAACACCACGGCGATGACCGGCATCAGCCCGCCCAACGCGTCGGTCCGGGCTACGAAGGCGACCTCGAACAGCAGCGCCGCGGTCCCCACCGCGAAGGACTCCGAGATGGGCTCGCGCCAGTCTCGGACCGCCATCGCCACCACCCGGAGGGCCACGAACAGCGACAGGATCTCGATGGTCCCGACCGGGCCGAGCCCGCGTTCACCCCACAGGGTGGCCTGGGCCGCCCCCACAGCTACGGCGACCACCGGGATGGCCAGCTTCGCGATCAGCGACTTGCGAAACGCGGTGGCCAGGCCGACGCCCGCCGTGAACACCAACAAGAACAGCGGATAGTCGACGAAGGGCCCGCCGGTGGCCTTCCCCTCGTGCACGGCCACGTCGTGGAGGACCACGAAGATCACGCCGGCTTCCGCCGCGGCGGCCAGGACCGCCGGGACCGCTCGACGGAGCTCGGGCGTGGACCGTGCTCTCATCGGAGCATCGCCTCCACCGGCGACAGGTGCACCACATCGGTCCCGCGACGCCGCATCACCGCCATCTCGTGCCGGAGCCATCGTCCCGGCCGCGGCGACAGGACGACGGCAGTGGTCCCGGTCTCCCACCGGCGCCCGACCTCACGAAGGACGGGGGCCAGGTCGGACGTCGGCTCGTTCGGCATCCTGGCCAGCGCGGCGAACACGTTGGCCTCGTGGCCGGGCACGGACGACGTGGGGACCCGGAGGGGTCCCCTACCTCTCCGCAGATGCGTGTTCGCCACCATGCCCACCCGCCAGCCCGACCCGATGGCCTGCCGGGCCAGGAACGTGGCCCATCCGATGGTGTCCTCGGCGATCTCGGGAAAGATCGAATCCCAGAACGGCTCACCCGCCGCCAGGTCCAGGATCAACAGGACGTCCGCGGTCCTGGTCGGTTCGAAGAGCTTCGTCTGGAGGCCCCCGGCGTGGCCGGTGAGCTTCCAGTGGATGCGGTTCAACGGATCGCCCGGTTCGTATGGGCGCACCCCGGCGAACCGCTCGCGCTCCTCGAACAGTCGTGGGGCTTGGGCCGGACGCCCGAACGGCAGCCGTCGCCGCACCTCCATCGGCACTTCGATCCTGGGCTCCGGCATGACCAGCAGGACGGCCTCGGCCGGCAGCTCGCGCTGGAGCGGGGCGAGGTCGAACGGGTCCGTGATGCTGACCTGGAACCGTTCGATCCAGTATTCGCCGCGCCGCCGCGCCTTCACGGGAAAGTCGAACTCCGCGACCGATCGGCCGGACATGGAGAACTTCCGCGAGAACCCTCGCAGGGGAAGGTCGCGACCATCGATCGGATGCACGCCCTCGGGGAGCCACACGGTGAGCCGCACCAGCGGCAGCGGCACCGGCTTCGCGTTGCTCACCCGCACGCGAAGCACGATCCGCTCGCTCAGGAACGCCCGGGCCGGCCAGAAGCTCGCCGACACCGTGACCTGCTTCCACGCCAGACGGGACCAGGCGGCCAGCCCGCCCGCGATCACCGCGATGGACACGGACCAGAGCAGCAGGGCGATATTCGCCGCGGCCACCGCGACGATGCCTCCGACGGTGGCGACGAACAGGAGGGCTCCGCGCCGCTCGGAGGTGTTCACGGCGCCCTGCCTACGCCCCCTGGAACTCCACCGGGACGGGAACCTCCTCCAGCACCTCGGTGAGGACCTCGTCGATCCGACGATCTCTGATCCGGGCGTCGGTGGTCAGCACCAGTCGATGGGCGAACACCGGCCGGGCCAGCGACTTGACGTCGTCGGGCAGGACGAAGTCCCGCCCGTCCAACAGGGCTCGCGCCCGGGCCGCGTCGCCCATGTGCTCGATGGCGCGCGGACTGGCCCCGACCTGCACGTCGGGATGGTCGCGGGTCGCCCTGGCCAGAGCGACGGCGTACGTGCGGACGGGAGGCTCGATCCGAACCTGGTCGATGAGCGCGCGGAGACCCACCAGGTCCGGCGCGTCGGGCATGGGCGTCGACGGAAGCACCCGGCCACCGCGGCCCATGGTCAGGATGCGCTCCTCGTCCCGGGCCTCCGGGTAGCCCATGCGGACGCGGAGGAGGAATCGGTCGAGCTGGGCCTCGGGCAAGGGGAACGTCCCCTCGAGCTCGACGGGATTCTGCGTTGCCAGCACGAAGAACGGATCGGGGAGCGGATAGGTCACGCCGTCCACGGTCACCTGGCGTTCCTGCATGGCCTCCAGCAGAGCGGCCTGCGTCTTCGGGGTGGCTCGATTGATCTCGTCGGCCAGCAGGACCTCGGTAAAGATCGGTCCGGGCCGGAACTCGAAGTCCTGGGTCTTCAGATTCAGGACGGAGGTCCCGGTGATGTCCGACGGCATCAGGTCCGGCGTGAACTGGACGCGGGAGAACCGCAGCCCCAGGAGGCTGGCCAGCATGCGAACCAGGGTGGTCTTGCCGACGCCCGGGACATCGTCGATCAGGACGTGGGAGTCCGTGAGGATGCCGACCAGCACCAGGCGAAGTGCGTCGCGAACCCCGAACAGCCGCCCCTCGATCCGCTCGGACAGCGCGGAGAAGAATGCCCGGGCCGCGTCCACGTCAGCCATGCGGACAGGATAGACGCGAGGAACACGATTGGGGCCGGGGAACGGGCGTCAGGTTCCGAGGTGCCCGATCTTGAGTGCCGCCGCCGCGATGACGCCGGCGAACAGCGCGCTCACCAGCACCACGAACAGGATCAACTCGACCAGCGCCACCAGGCGACTCCGGAAGCCGTCACCGCGAACACGCGGCGACCGATCGGCCGCGGGGATGGACCAACCGGGCTCGAGCGTCGCCACGCGCCGCTGGCGGGTTCGCTGCCGAGCAGAACGCGCTGCGCGGCCCGCCTCGCGGCCGACCGCCACGGCAAGGACGCGCGTCGCCTGTCCCACTCCAACGAGGGCGCGACGACCCAGTTCCGAGGGCCGGGCGATGAACTGGGGCCATCGATCGGCCAGCCCGTGCGCCAGTCCACTGAAGCGGGCAGACAACCTGGAGGTGACCGAAGCGGAGCGACCGGATTCCTCCACCGGGATCATTGTCACTACCAGCCAGCTCACGGCTGCCAAGACGAGGACGACCCACACCATCCTTGATTGGATTCCCCCAAACCGGGGCGCTCATGCGTTCCGATTTCCTGGGTTTGACGTCCCGAGTGGCTGCCATGGGACTCCGCTCACTGTTCGGGCCCTTACAGTTGCCCTTCACCCGGCCCGGGTGCTCCTCAGGCCAGGTCGCGGACCGCCTCCACCAGGTCCTTCCGGATGCCCGTGATGAAGGGGACTTCCTCCTTGACGTACAGGCGCGAGCTGGAGTCCCGAAGCCGGCGGAGGCAATCGACCAGACGGGCAAGGTCGTCGGCCTCGAAGGCCAGGATCCACTCCCAATCCCCCAGGCCGAACGCGCTGGTGGTGTTGGCGAGCACATCGGGGAACTCCCGTCCCATCTCACCGTGCTCGCGAAGGAGGGCGGACCGCTCGTCGGCCGGAAGCAGGTACCACTCTGGCGTTCGGACGAAGGGGTAGACGGACAGATACCGCTTGGCGGGTTCGCCCTTGAGGAAGTTCGGAACGTGGTCCTTGGCGAACTCCGCCGGCCGCACCACTCCGAGGAAGGCGTGCGTCAGCTCCAGCCGGCGGCCGAGCGCTCCCCGTCGAAAGGCCACCAGAAGATCCTGGAGGTCGTCAGAGGAATGGCCTACCCACCACATCATCAACTCGGCGTCGGGCCGGAACCCCACCGCGGAGTAGGTACCCCGTACGGTCACCCGGGCGGACCACTCCTTCAGGAGGAGTTCTGCTTCGTGAGCGATCTGATCGAGGTCGCCTGGGGAACGATCGCGAAGCCCGTCCTTTCCTTTGAACACCGGGTAGTAGGCAAACGTCACGTCGTCCACGAGATCGCCTCCCGTTCGGGCCGAGCATGATCGGCTCCGGCCAGGTGCTCGACCACTCGCTCCGCAGCCTCCCCGGCCTGCCGCACGCAATCAGCGATGCCGACGCCTCGATAGGCCGAGCCCGTGACGAAGACACCTGGACACTCACCGACCAGCGCGTCCTCGATCGCCGCCACTCGCTCCAGATGACCAACCTCGTACTGCGGCATCGCGCGGTTCCACCGTAGCACTCGCGTCTTCACCGGCTCTCCCAACGTGGCGGCGCCCAGGGCACGAGCCACGTCCGCCGCCACGGTCGCCGTCAGATCGGAGTCGGTCATCTCGGCGAAGCGTTGGTCTCCGGATCGCCCGACGAAGCACCGCACCACGGCCCGATCTCCGAACGACTCGTTCGGCCACTTCCTCGAGACCCACGTACAAGCCGTCATGATCGAGCGCCCGGCGGGCACGACGAACCCGGTCCCGTCGGGGAGCAGGTCGGCCGTCTTCTCCTGATACACCAGGTGGACGACGGCGGTGGACGCATAGGGGATCGCCGCGAGCTGTCGGGACGCCTCGCCGCTCAGCGGCCCGACCAGGCGAGCCGTCTCGAAGGCAGGCGTGGTCAGCACCACGGCGTCGGCCTGATGCCGCCTCGCCCCGGACTCGACCGACAGCGCACCCCCGGAGCGATCGACGGTTCCCACCGGCGCGTCGAGGAGGACCCGGTCGCCTCCGATCCTGATCACGAGGCGCTCGACTAGACGGGCCAGGCCACCCCACACCGTGGCGAACATCGGCTGCCGACCCTGTTCCTCTCGCGCCGCGTTGGCGGCCGCGCGTGCTCCTCGCAACAGGCTGCCCTGTTGCCGCTCCCACGCAGCCAGCTCCGGGAACGTCGCCAACAGCGAGAGCTTCAAGGGGTCTCCGGCGTGCAGACCCGCCAGGAGCGGTTCGAGCATGGTCCCGGCCACGCCGGACCCGAGGCGCCTCCGGAGCAGCGCCCCGAGCGCCTGGTCGCCATCGAACCTTCGCGCCGGCTTCACCAGATCCAACAGGGCGCGCAGCTTGGCTGGGCGCCCGAGCCCGGGCCACCCCAGGAGGTCGCCGAGGTCGCTCGGGATGCCGAAGGGCGCGCGATCCGGGTAGGGCACCAGACCGCGAGAGGTCCACACGGAGGCGCCCATGGCGGCCGGGATGACCACGTCGTCCTGGAGGCCGAGCTCCCTGCACAGCTCCACGGCCCACGGCTTGCGAACGACGAAGGAGTCCGCGCCGGCCTCGACGGGCATCCCGCCGAGGTCGGTGGTCCACAACTTGCCCCCGGCCCGGCGCCCGGCCTCTAGGACGGTGACCTCGATCGGCTCCCCAGCGGAGCTCGTCAACAGCCGATACGCCGTGGCCAGCCCGGCGATGCCGGCCCCGACCACGACCACGTGCCGGGCGTCGGACCGCTTCCGGGCGCTCATCCCGTTGCCTCGCTCGACAGGTGACGTCGAACCACGTCGGCCAGCACGCCGACGAACATCGGTTCCGCGTTGGGCATCTCCGTCCGGGCGAAGGCGATGCCAGCTTCCTCGGCGACGGCCCGGGCCTCGACGTCCAGGTCGTACAGGATCTCCAAGTGGTCGGCGACGAATCCCGCCGAGCACGCCACCACGGCCGGGTACCCCGCCCCGGCGAGGTCCTGGATCGCGTCGTCCACGGACGGACCCCACCAGGGATCTGGGGTGCGACCCGCACTCTGCCAGGCCGTGACGAAGGTTCCCGTCCCGACGAGCGCAGCCAGCCGACCCCGGGTGTCCTGGAGCTGCGCGACATATCGGCAGCCCTCCGGACAAAGATCGCACGCCTTGCACCGCAGGCTTCCGTCGGGGAGGGCCCGCGTCGGGAGGCTGTGCGCCGAGACGATCACCGCGGCCCCCGCCCGGGCGTCACTCGGCAACGAATCGATGGCCATCGCGACCCGCCGGGCCAACAGCTCGAGAAAGGCAGGGTGGTCGTACCACTGTCGGACGTAGGTGAAGGCTGGACCGCCATCGGCCACCGCCTTCTCCACCCGGTCGACGTAGGTCTGCACGGACATGCCGGACCAGTGCGGGGCGAGCACCAGGCCCACCGCCCGCTCGATCCCGTCGTCCCGCATCCGGGCCACACCCTCCGCGATGAACGGTGGCGAGTGCTTCATGCCGAGGTAGACCCGGAACCCGCGATCATCGCCGCCGTCGTTCAACGCTCGCTCCAACCCTTCGGCCTGGGCCTCGGTGATCTCCAGCAGCGGGAACCGGTTGCCGATGGCCGCGTAGCGTGACTTCAGCTCCTCGAGGTGCTGGGGATCGGGAGCCCGGCCTCCACGGATGTCCGTGTAGTAGCGCTCCACGTCGTCGGGGCCCGAGGCTGTTCCATAGGCCATCGCCAGGACTCCCACTGGCGGGGGGCTCATGGAGCGTCACCGATGAAGGTGTCACTCCCCCGCTCGGTCCGCGCGTGCACCAGCTCGACCAGACGCTGGAGGTTCTCCACGGGCGTTCCCGGCAGCACGCCGTGGCCGAGGTTGAACACGTGCCCGTCGCGGCCGGCGGCTCGGCGCAACACCGCCAGCGCTTTCGGCTCGACGGCATCCCATGGCGCCAGGCACACGGCCGGGTCCAGGTTGCCCTGGACGCCCACGTCGAACCCCACCCGCTCCCACGCCTCGTGCAGAGGCACCCTCCAGTCCACGCCGATCACGTCCGAGCCGGCCTGGCGCATCGAGGCCAGGAGCTCACCGGTTCCCACGCCGAAGTGGATCCGCGGCACGTCCGCGTCCGCCAGCCCCTCGAAGAGGTCTCGCATCACCGGCAGGACGAACCGGACGTAGTCGTCCGGATCCAACGCGCCGACCCAGCTGTCGAAGACCTGAACGGCCTGAGCACCGGCTTCGACCTGGGCCTTGAGAAAGTCCAGCACCATGACGCCGAGCGTGCGCATCAACCAGTCCCAGTCGGCGGGTTCGCCGTGCATGAAAGCCTTGGTCCGCTCGAACGACCTGGACGGCCCCCCCTCGATCAGATAGCTGGCAAGGGTGAACGGGGCTCCGGCGAACCCAATCAGTGGCACCTTCAGTTCCTTCCGCAGCAGCCGGATCGTTTCCAGGACGTGTGGGACGTCTGCCTGCGCATCGAAGGGTCCGAGCCGCGGCGCGTCCGCCACCGAACGGAGCGGCTCATCGATGACGGGACCGACGCCCGGTTCGATCCGCACGGCGACCCCGACCGCCGCCAGCGGGACCATGATGTCGGAGAAGAGGATGGCGGCGTCCACGTCCATCCGCCTCAGTGGCAGCAACGTGATCTCCGCCGCCAGGGCGGGATCGGCGGCCAGCTGCAGGACGTCGCCGGTTCCACGTAGCTCGCGGTATTCGGGCAGGTACCTGCCGGCCTGTCGCATGAACCAGACCGGCGTCCGGTCGACGGGCTCGCGGCGGCACGCCCGGAGGAACCGGTCGTTGAAGTCTTCAGGAACGGGCGCTGTCGGCGTCACGGTCGAACAGCCTAGCGCCGCTCGGCCCGCCCGCCCGGGCAACGTGATGCGGCGCGAGACAGCGGCGTCTCAAACACCGCCCCCCCCGGAATTCGGCATCGATGACCGGACCGAAACACGGTATCGTCTTTGGGCTCATGACCGCCACGACCCTGACCGCACTCGCCGCCCTCTTGGTTGGATTGCTTGGCGGACTGGTCTATTGGTGGGGCGAGCGATCCGCCTTCTCCTGGATGCGGTTCGGAGCCGCCGCCGTGATCGTGCTGGCGATCGGCGTGGCGGCCGCCACCTGGCCCGACCACCACGTCGTGGCCAGGGCGGGCTCGATCAACTCGGACGGTTCGTCGGGGGGCATCCCGTCCCTCTCGCCCTCGAGCACGCCAGGCGCCAACGGGAGCTCGTTGAGCCAATCGTCGAGGCTCTCGAACCCCCTGGCGCCCAGTCCCACGTCGTCGTACAGCGGATCGATCGCGTACTTGACGGGTGGCGGCTATACGCCGCCGTCTCCTCAACCGACTAAGCCCGGGCACACGCCGACTCCGACGCCATCTCCGACCGAGTCGACCCCATCGCCATCTCCGACCGAGTCGACCCCATCGCCATCTCCGACCGAGTCGACCCCATCGCC
>JBIOYQ010000208.1:0-18152 GCA_044870295.1 Actinomycetota bacterium | reverse complement strand
CCCCCCCCCCGCCACCCTGCTGCTACCTGTTTGCGCTGCTAGAACGCCGTGCCGAGGCTCCCGTACGGCCGGGGATTCGGCCCCGTGGTGGCCAGCACCTTGCTGGTCGCCGGGATCGTCCCGCCCGTGGCCGCGAGCCCGTTCGCCGGGGCCACCATGTCCTCGTTGCAGGACGTGATGTTCCCGAGGACGCAGGTCGTGCCCGTGTTCTTGGCGAAGGCGATGACCGGATAGGCCTTGCCATTGGACCCGAAGGACGTCGACGTGTAGTCACCCAGGAAGTAGCCGCCCGGGTTGGGCATCGACGTCTGCTTCATCGGCCCGAAGTACTTGGTCGGTGCCGACCAGGTCGCCCCAGCGTTCGTGGAAGAGACGAACCCGGCCATGACCTTGCAGGTGTTCGTGGTGCAGTTGTTCGTCGGCATGAAGTAGAAGACCACGCCCAGATGCGCCGTGGCGCCCTGTGTCGCGTGATCCACGCCGATCCCCGGCTGGAAAAACTCGGCCGTGCTGTTCGTCGGGACGATCGGGATGCGCTGCACGGCGCTCCACGTCGTGCCGTTCGACGAGCTGCTGAACACGATGTCGTCGGCCGAGCATCCGCTTCTGAATCGACAGTCCTGCCACGCCACGTACACTTTGCCGGCTCCATCGA
This sequence comes from Actinomycetota bacterium, assembly GCA_044870295.1. Classification (GTDB taxonomy): domain Bacteria; phylum Actinomycetota; class UBA4738; order UBA4738; family UBA4738; genus AC-52. Next base: position 17,497 of record JBIOYQ010000208.1, on the reverse strand, counting down.
TCTCCGCGGACACCAGTCCGGCACCGTCGCGCATGTTCGTGGCGCCGTGCACCGTGAGCGAGCTGATGGTGGTCGGTCCCGTGTAGCTGACGCCGCCGTTGGTCGAGATGTAGGACTCGACCCCGTTGCCGGTGATGACCACGATGACCGTTCCGTTGGGCTGGACGACGATCTGTCCGCCGATGACGGAGCGATTCGGAACCGTGGATGGGCTCCACGTCGCTCCACCGTCGGTGGACCGGCTCATCATGAACTTCTGGCCTGCGAAGGCGTCGTCCCATTCCACGTAGCAGTTGCCGTAGAACGAGCTGGTGGCGGACGTGTCGCACCCGATCCAGCTCTTGTCGTAGAACGCGCCACCTCCGCCCTGGGAGATGGTCACCGGAGCCTGCCAGGTGAGCCCGCCGTCGAAGGACCGGCTGGCCAGGACGGCCTTGCCGACGACGCTGTTGTCGATGGCCAGGCCGGCGATGATCCAGACGTTGTGCTTGGGGTCGTAGGAGACCGATGGGTCGCTGATCCGGTTCCACGCTCCCGGCGGATTGGAGTACTGCGTGGTGCTGGGGAGCTCCCCGCTGGTCCACGTCAGGCCGTTGTCGGTCGACGTGGCCCATCCGATGTTGTCAGAACCGCCGTCGGCGAACCGACCGCCGCCCTGGAACGCAGCCACGATGGTGCTGCCCCACGAGAACGTGTCGGGCTCCACGAGCGCCTGATGCCACGCGTTCGTGTTGGTGTACGGGTCCTCGGCAACCGTCGTGATCGCCGTCACGGCCAGCGCGTTGCTGGCCAACGCCATCACGGCAACGATGGCACCGGAGATTACGAGAGCGCGCCGCAAGCGACGCCGCGAGCGTGATGCACTCACTCCATCCCTCCTCTGGGTCGATGTGTCCTGGAACGAGCCCGGTAGTCTACGGGCATTCCTCGAAAATGGATACTGGTTTGCCGCCGAGCACGTGGGTTCGGCCACTGCGGTAGGCTCGGTCTCTGCCCGTCAGCGTAGTGGGGGACCGGCGGAGCTCGTCACCAGGGGGAGGTTCGGTCGTGCTCGACGTGGTCAACGAGGCGGTGGCGGCCGCTCGACGTGAAGGGGCCGGCTACGCGGACGCCCGCATGGTCGCGGAGGAGTCCGAGTCGATCACCGTCCGCAACCAGGAGATGGAGGGGGTCGACCGCTCCTTCTCCCAAGGGATCGGCATCCGCGTGTTGGTCGACGGCTACTGGGGCTTCGCGGCCACGGCCAGAACGGACCCGGAGGAGCTCCGCCGAACCGCCGCCGTGGCCGTCTCGATCGCCCGGGCGGCCGCCCGGCTGCCCATGGACCCGGTCCGGCTAGCCGGGGTGGAGCCCGCGACCGCCCAGTGGAGCACCACCGTCCTGGAGGACCCCTTCGCCGTCGCCCTCGACGAGAAGGTCGCGCTGCTCATGGAGGCCAGCCGGCGTCTCCAGGGAGTCCAGGGGGTGGCGTTCGGGGAGGCCTCCATGGACTTCCTTCGGCGACGGTCGTACTTCGCGTCCAGCGAGGGCGCCGCCATCGAGCAGACCATCGTGCACTCAGGAGGCGGGATCGAAGCTACCGTCGTCGGCGACGGGGAGATGCAGCGACGATCCTTCCCCAACTCGTTCCGGGGCCATCTTCGCGCAGCGGGCTACGAGCACATCCGTACGCTCGGGCTGGTCGATCAAGCCGAGCGGATCGGTCAGGAGGCGGTCGACCTGCTCTCCGCGAAAGACTGCCCCAGCGAGGTGACGACGCTGGTCCTGGACTCCAATCAGGTCATCCTGCAGGTGCACGAGTCCGTGGGCCACCCGCTGGAGCTCGATCGGGTGCTGAAGATGGAGGAGGCGTTCGCCGGCACCTCGTTCGTGTCCATCGAGGATCGCGGCAAGCTCCGATACGGCAGCGACAAGGTCACCATCGTCGCCGACGCCACGATCGCCGGCGGTTTGGGCACGTTCGGCTACGACGACGAAGGCGTGCCCGCCCAACGCGTGACGCTGATCGACCACGGCATCTTCCAGGAGTTCCTGTCCAGCCGGGAAACCGCGCCCGTGCTCGGGCCGGAGGCCAGATCCACGGCGGCCATGCGAGCGGACGGTTGGCAGAACCTGCCCCTGATCCGGATGACCAACATCAACCTGGAGCCCGGTGAGGGGACGCTGTCGGACATCATCGGGGACACCGACGACGGCATCTTCATGACCACCAACACCTCGTGGTCCATCGACGACAAGCGGGTCAACTTCCAGTTCGGGTGCGAAGCCGCCTGGAGGATCAAGGACGGTCGGCTGACCGAGCTGTACAAGAACCCCAACTACACCGGCATCACCACCCAGTTCTGGGGGTCGTGCGACGCCGTGGCCGGCGCCGAGGACTGGGTCCTCTGGGGGACCCCGAATTGCGGCAAGGGCCAGCCCGGACAGGTTGCCCGGGTGGGACACGGCGGCTCGCCCGCCCGGTTCCGCCAGGTTCAGGTGGGGGTGCGCTGACGTGCCCGGCCTCATCGGACCGGACGAGGCCAGGGCCGTGGCCGAGGCGGCCCTGGACGTGCCGGGCGCCGACGTCGAGGTGCTGTTCATGCACGAATGGGGCGGGCTGACCCGGTTCGCCAACTCCTCCATCCACCAGAGCACGTGGCGTGAGGACACCGGCGTGCGAGTGCGTGTCGTGACGGAGGGCCGGACCGGGGTCGCCTCCACGAACGACTTCTCGAAGGACGGAGCGCGAGCGGCAGCAGGCAGCGCCCTGGAGATGGCTCGGGTGGCGGCACCCGACCCCATGTACCCGGGAATGGCGCCGAAGACCGACGTGCCGGAGAAGCCGGGAGGGTTCGACCAGGCCACCGCCGAGACCACGCCCGAGCAGCGCGCGGAGGCGGTCGCGGCTCTGGTGGGGCAGCTGGGGCCCGGGTTCCGGGCGGCGGGGGCCTTCGAAACCCTGGCCGCCGAGGTCGCCCTGTCCAACACCGAAGGCCAGTTCTGCTATGCGCCGTACACACGCGCCTCCATCTCGACGGTAGTGGCGGGCGGCCAAGGCGGGGCCGGCGCGGCGGAGGCCACCGAGCCGCGAGCCGGGGCCCTGGACCCGGAAGCGGTCGGACGGACGGCGTTCCAGAAAGCCACCGACAGCCAGAACCCGACCGACCTCGACCCCGGCCGGTACGACGTGGTCCTCGAACCGATGGCCGTCGACACGCTGGTGGCCTTCCTCGCCTACATTGGTATGGGAGGACGCGCCATCGCCGAAGGCCGCTCGCCGTTCTCCGGGAAGCAGGGCCAGAAGGTGTGCGCGGAGTCCATCGACATCTACGACGACGCGCTGTCGCCTCTGACCCTCGGCCTCCCGTTCGATTTCGAAGGGACTCCGAAGCGGCGGATCTCCCTGATCGAGCACGGCGCGTTCCGGACCGGGGCCTTCGACCGGCGCACCGCGAAGATGGCCGGTACGGAGACCACCGGCCACGCCCTGCCGCCCCCGAACCCCGAGGGGGCCTTCCCCCTCAACCTGTTCCTGGAACCGGGAGAGGCCACTGTGGAGCAGATGATCGCGGCGACCACTCGCGGGCTTCTCATCACGAAGTTCCACTACTCCAACGTGGTGCACCCCATCGAGACGATCATCACCGGGATGACTCGGGATGGAACCTGGTTGATCGAGGACGGCAAGATCAGCCGCCCGGTCAAGAACCTGCGGTTCACGCAGTCCATCCTCGAGGCCCTGTCGAACGTGGATCTGATTGGCCGGGACTCCGCGCTGGTCAGCGAGTTCTTCTTCGCCGCCACGCGCGTCCCTTCGCTGAAGATCGGGAGCTTCAACTTCAGCGGCACGAGCGATCACTGAGGATCGTCCACCGATGAGGAAGGTCGTCCTCATGATGTCGGTATCCCTGGACGGCTACATCGAGGGACCGGATCGAGAGATCGACTGGCACATGGTCGACGACGAGCTCCACACCCATTTCAACGATCAGATCCGCACGATGGGCGCGATCCTGAACGGTCGGGTGACCTATGAGCTGATGGCGAGCTTCTGGCCGACCGCCGATCAGGATCCCACCAGCACCCCGCCCATGGTCGACTTCGCCGGCATCTGGCGCGACATCCCGAAGATCGTGTACTCGAGGACGCTCCAGGAAGCCGGCTGGAACACCACGATCGCGCGAGAGGTGGTTCCGGAGGAGATCGAGCAGTTGAAGAGGGAGCCCGGCGGCGACCTGGCCCTGGGCGGCGCCGACCTGGCCGCGACGTTCCTTCGGCACGACCTCGTCGACGAGTACCGAATCTACGTTCACCCCGTGCTCATCGGACGCGGCAAGCCCCTGTTCCAGCCGCTGGATGCCAGAAGGATCGCCCGGCTCGTCGAGACGAGGACCTTCGGCAACGGGGTCGTGCTCCTCCGCTACGAGCGATAGCGACCCGGACGTCGCGACGACCGAGGCCGGTGGCTCTCGCCGCCGGCCTCGGCATCGCTTCAGTCTCGCGGACTACCGGGCGAAGTAGATGTCCTCCTCCACCACGCCCTTCTTCCCACGCCCGCGCGTGTCGCCCCAGACCACGTACGGCTGGCCCTGCTTGTCCACCGTCACCCACATGTAGTCGCCCAAGAACCCGGCCTGCACCGGGTTGTTGGCGACCACCAGGTTCGGCATGGACGAGCTGGTCAGCCGGTCGAAGGTGAGGGTCTTGGACCCGCGAGGGGCCTGCACCTTTGCCAGCACGATGTCGTTGCACCCGTTGAACTCGCAGTTCCCGTACTGGCGTGAGTAGTACCCGATCCACAGCACCTTGCCGTTCGGCGACACCGCGCTCCAGGGCATCCACTGCGCCGTCTGGCCGCCGTTCGCCGTGACCAGGTAAGGCCCCGACCACGTCGCGCCCCCGTTCGTCGAGAACGAGTAGAACACGTCGTTGTTGCACGGCGGTTGGGCGGTGTCGTAGTCGAGCGTGTCGCACGGCGCCGTCCCGTTGCGGAAGTCGTCCCAGGCGAAGTACAGCCGTCCGGAGCTGTCGGCCGAGATCGATCCGTGCACGAAGTCGTCGATCCGGTAGCCGTTGGGCGGAAGGCACTGCCGTCCCGACGGGCAACCGCTGACCGCGTTGGTCGGCCCGTTCTCGATCGGCTGCGTGCCGATGTCGTCGGTGATGAACATCGGATCCGACCAGCCGGATGAATCGCTGCAGTCGTCTGACGGTCCGCACGACACCACCATGTGCTGGTTGATCCCGAAGGTCGGCGTGTTGCCGTTGCCGAAGGCGACGTACACGGTCCCGTCGGGCGCCACAATCGGGTGCGGCCCCTGGTCCTGGTCGCACGCGTTGGGGTCGCTCTCGCCGCTGAAGTCGGTGCAGTGGGTCGGGTCCGAGCCGCTGATCTCGATCGGCGTCGACCACGTCACCGCGCCGTCCGATGACTGGCTGAAGTAGATGGGGCTGTGCGCCCCGACCCCCTCGCCGGTGCAGAAGTCGAAGCGGGTCCACGTCATGTAGACGTAGTCCTGCTTGGGGCTGCCGACCGTCGCGTCGGCCGTCATCAGCTCCTTGTCGTTGGCGATGCAACCGTTCTCGTCGAACTCCTCCGTGACGAGCCCGAGCGGGGAGTTCTTGTACTGGTGGAAGGCGTCCGTCTGGTCGGGCGTGTGGTAGAACTCGCCCCCGATCCCGGCGTCCGATCGGGCGACCAGGATCGCGCTGTCCAAGCCGTCGATGCTCAGGGAGAGGCCCCCGAGGTAGGCGTTGCCCTGGCTGTCGAAGGCCACGGTGGGATCGCTGCAGAAGTCGCCGGTGTGGCCGTTGCTGAGCAGGATCTGGAAGAAGGGGTACACGGCGTCGCCCCAGTGGACGCCGCCGTCGTGCGACCAGTCGTAACCACAGTGGTTGAACCCGATCCGGCTGTCGTTCTGCGCGGCGATCAGGTTGTTGATGTTGGTCGGGTTGACCGCGATGGTCTCCTCGGCCTGGCGGCGGAGGCTGCAGTCCTGGTTGACTCGGGTGTTGGTGATGCCGTTGCCGCCGATGAAGGTTCGCGCGCATCCCTCGGTGTCGGTGGTCGAGCCCCCTGCGGGCGCGGCCGGCGAGTTCCCGTTGGCCGCCGACGCCGTCAGGAGGAAATAGTTGTACATCGTGCCCGATGAGACCTTCTGGGCCCACTTCGGGCGCTTGGCCTTGCCCATCTCGTAGGCCAGCTCACGCTGGATCACCTTGTTCTTGATCGTCGGCCCCGGCGTGGCGTCGGGCGTCTGCCCGCCGAAGAGCACCAGGCCCACCAGGACCGGAACCAGCGCGGGCCCCAGCAGGATTCGGATCCGTCTCTTCATGCTGCCCCTTCCTTTCGTCGAGCATCCAGACGAAGGAGTCAAGACCGGGCCGACCATCACCCCCTTCCCGACTCCAGGGCGCGAATGCATTGGACTGCCCGGAGCTCGGTCTGTCAAATGGTTTTTTTCCCCCGTCGGGGATTTCAACCGCTAGCCATCGCCGGCTGCGCGGGTGAAAGGGTCGCGGGGCCGCTGCAGCGACCCCAGCTGCGCCACGTCTCTCCGGAAGAACAGGGCCACGGTCCAGTCGATCATCACGCGCACCTTGCGATTCAAGGTGGGGATGCGGGACAGGTGATAGGTCCGGTGCAGGAACCAGGCGGGGAACCCCCGCAGGCGGATGCCCATCACTCGCGCCACGCCCTTGTATCGGCCCAGGGAGACCAGCGAACCGAGCTGCCGGTGGGCGAAGGGCTCCGGCTCGAGTCCCCTCAGCGTCTGGACGAGGTTGTCGGCCAGCCTGGTGGCCTGGCGGAGGGCGTGCTGGGCGGTGGGAGGCGAGATCCCGCCGGTGCTCAGGTCGGGGATGGCGGCGCAGTCCCCGGCCGTCCAGGCGCCGTCGAAGCCTCGAACCCGAAGGAACTCATCGGCGAGCAATCGCCCCCGATCGTCCACGGGCAGCCCCATGCGACCCACGGCCGGATTGGCGCGCACTCCCGTCGTCCAGACCAGCGTGTCGGCCTCGAACGACGCGCCGTCGGAGAGCACCATCCTCCCCTCCTCAGCGGATTCCAGCCGCGTCCCCAAGTGAACCTCGATTCCCCTGCCCCGCAGACGGGCCAGCGCGTACTCCCCCAACCCGGGCCCGATCTCCGGGAGGATGCCGCCGGTCGCCTCCACCAGAACCCACCGCATGTCCTCTCGACGCACGGACCGGTAGTACCGGGCCGCGTCGCGGGCCAGGTCCTCGAGCTCGGCCAGTGCTTCCACGCCCGCGTATCCGCCGCCCACGAACAGGAAGGTCAGAGCGCGGCGGCGGGTCGCGGCGTCGGCGGTCGACTCGGCCACGTCCATGCGCGAGATGACGTGGTTGCGCAGGAAGATCGCTTCGGCCACGGTCTTGAATCCGACGGCGCGCTCCGCCAGACCGGGCACCGGGAGGACGCGTGAGACCGAGCCAGGGCCGATCACCACGATGTCGTACGGAAGATCGAAGGCGACCCCTTCGGCCGGTGCGATCCTGGCCGACCGACGCCCATGATCCAGGCCTTCCACCGTGCCATTGATGATCCGCACCCGCTTCAGCACGGTCCGCAAGGGGACGACGACATGCCGGGGCTCGATGCTGCCGGACGCCGCTTCCGGCAGGAACGGCTGGTAGGTCATGACGCTTTCCGGGGTGACCATGAGGAGCTCGACCTCATCGGATCGCAGGCGCCTCTGCAGCCGCAACGCAGCGTAGAGGCCCACGTAGCCGCCGCCGACGATGAGGATTCGCGTACGCGAAGGCGCCGTCGCACGGTTCCCAGACATCCACATCGAGTGTAGTCACGCCGGCCCGCGTCCCTGCCGGAGCCACCCGGCCGTGCGACGTCCCGAGCCGTCAGCCGTACGGTTGACCGTACGATGCACGGAATGAAGCCTGCCTCGACACCGCGCTCGTAGGATTTCGGTTGCCCCAGCCCGGACCCATCCGCACCGCCCCTCCGGAGTCCGAGATCCGGTCCATGTTCGACCGGGTGGCCGGGCGATACGACCTGGTGAACGATGTCCTCTCGCTCGGCCTGGACAGGTGGTGGAGGCGCCGAGCCGTTCGAGCGGTGCGGTGCGGCCCCGGCGACCTGGTCCTCGACCTCGGATGCGGGACGGGAAGGTTGGGCGGCCTGATGGCGGCGCGCTGCCGGGTGGTTGGAGTGGACCTGAGCTGGGAGATGCTGCGGCTGGCCCGGCGCGGCGCTCCGCCCAGCGCCACGTTCGTCCAGGGCAGCGCCTTCCGACTTCCCTTTCGGCCGGGCAGCTTCGACGCGTGCGTGAGCGGCTTCGTGCTTCGGAACCTGGAAGACCTGCCGGGCGCGTTGGCGGAGCTGGCGCGCGTCCTGCGCCCCGGCGGGCGGGTCGCGCTGGTGGACATCACCGAGCCTCGTGGACGTCTGTTCCGCGCCGCCTTCCATGGCTGGTTCGGGGTCGCGGCTCCGGCGCTGGGAGCCTTGGTCGGGCGGGCCCGAGCCTACCGATATCTGGCCGGATCGCTGGGCCAGCTTCCTCCCCCGGAAGTGGTGTCGTCGCTGCTCGAGGCCGCCGGATTCCACCACGCCGCCTCGAGGCCGCTCACCCGCGGGATCGTCACGCTGTTCACCGCCACCCGTCCCGAGGTCCTCGCGGCCTCGCCTCCCCTGCCGGACAATCGCTCCGGCCCCACGAGCGAAGGAGGAACGCGGTGAGCATCCGGCCGACGCCAGACCCTTCCCACCCTGCTCTGCGGCACCACGCGGAGGAGCGCCGGTCGAGAGTCCAGGACCGCATCGCGGACGTCATCACCCGGTTCGCGGGCTCGATGCCTTTCGTGTACATCCACGTCGTCTGGTTCGCCCTGTGGATCTCGTTGCGCGTGGAGAAGTTCCCGTTCGGGCTCCTCACCATGCTGGTGTCGCTGGAGGCCATCTTCCTGTCGACGTTCGTGATGATCAGCCAGAACCGAGCCGACGAGAAGCGGGAGATCCTGGCCGATCACCAGTGGAAGCTGGTGCAGCAGGAGGACGCCCAGAACCAGGAGTTGCTGTCGCTGTCGAGGCAGATCCTGCAGCTGACCACCGAGATCCATCGCCTCTCCACGATGAAAGCAGGCCCGTGAAACTCGCGGCTCGAGCTCGGTCTACCGAGGCGTGACCAGCGCGAGCCATCCGTTCGTCACAACCGCAGCGAGCCAAACGAGGATGTCGCCCGTAGTACCCCTGGAGGCGCCATTCCCACATGCCCTGACGAAAGGAGCCGATGTGCGTGCTTCAAAGCTGACAGTTCTGGTGGGGTTACTTCTGGCTGTCGGACTGGTGGCCGGCGCGTGTTCGAAGAAGTCCCCCACAGCGAGCGGGACGACCCCTCCCGTCGAGACCAGCACCCCAGAACCGACCTCGTCGGAGAGCGAGGGCGGCACGATCACCATCGGGTCGGACGAAGCCAACGACCACGGGACCAAAGACGCGACCGGCCAATCCTCTCTGGAGGTCGAGCTGGATGACTTCTACTTCGAGCCCACTGTGATCAAGGGGAGCCCCGGGGCCCAGTTGAAGCTGGAGCTGGGCAACGAGGGATCCGCATTGCACAACTTCTCCCTGACCGACCAGAACATCGACCAGGACGTTGAGCCCGATGGGACCGCCGACGTGACGGTGACCATTCCGCAATCCGGGTTCGTCGAATTCTTCTGCAAGTACCACAAGAGTCAGGGCATGGTCGGCGAGCTCACCACCTAGCCAGCCAGGCTCGACGGTTCGTACCGTTCCCGTCCGGGGGATGCCTCCATCCCCCGGATGGGACGCACCAAGATAGGGTCAGCCCCTCCCCCGTTTCCCATTGACCTGGCCGATTGGCTTCCCCCATCATCCGGTGGTTCGGAAAGGAGGGAGGCCTGTCCGCAACCCGCGAAGCCCAAGCCGTCGCTGTTAGGACCCCTCACCCCCGACATGCACGTGGTCGAGGAGCGCTTTGGCTCCTAAGCTTGTCTTGCCTAACTGTCTTGTCACTCTATGTACTCCCACGAACGAATGAGATTCGTTCGGGTTCTTGGCGGATCCTGCTTTGGATGCTGGCATTTGCCATCATTAATCTGCTGCCTGTTAGTACCCGAAAGCACACCCCGTTCGTCCCAGATATGCCCTTGCTAGTGCTTGCCACATTGGTCCTGTCACCAGCCCAGGTCGCTGTGGCTCGTTTGGCGGGAGCTCTTGATCCACTGGAACTCCAGGGAAGGATCACGCCGACTCGCGCCATTTTCAATCGGAGCCAGGTGGCCTTTAACGCCTTCCTCGGCTCCCTCGTCGTGCACAGGATCGAAGCCACACCGGGGCACACACCCTACGTGGTTGGTCTCGCCCTCTTGGCGCTACTCGTGAACATGGCTGCGAACACTGCACTTGTCGCAACCGCTGTTTCCGTTGACCGCGGACTCCCGGTCAGCGGCGTCATCCAGAAGATGTTCGTTGGCGAGCCCAGAGATTACGTGATCACCCTTTGCATGGCGGCCATCTTCGGGGCAGCTCTAGCCGCAATCTATGAGCTCAATCCGGTGCTCGCGCTCGCTGCAGCTCTGGCTGTGAGCCTGCTGTCAAGACAAACCCTGGCTCGGAGCCAGATGCTTGTCGATACACGGAGGGCCTATCGCTCCAGAGAGCAAGCGTTGCAACAGCTCTCTGTTCAGATCGCCCAGGAGCGAACCGACGAGCGCCGACTCATCGCTGCCGAGCTTCACGATGAGATCCTTCAGCCACTTTTCAAAGTCACTCTCATGGCTCAGGTCCTCAAGAATGACCTGGCAGGAGGCCGGCTGCTCGACCTGGATGAAGATTTGCCGGAGTTACTGACTGCGACAGACTTGGCATCAACGACTCTTCGGGAATTGATCGGCGACCTCAGACGATCTGCTCTTGGGCGAGGGGGCTTAGCGCCCGCTCTGGTGCGGTTTCTCGAGACTGCGAGAGATAAGACCCAGTGCGAGATTCACTCCGAAGTCCAGGACGTCCAAGTTTCTCCTGACGTGGAGCTCGTCGTGTATCAAATTGCGAAAGAGGCGACTAGCAACGCACTAACGCACTCCAAAGCCAAGAACGTCGCGATCTCACTGAATCAGCAGGACGGGACTTTGCATCTGCTAATCGCAGATGACGGGATCGGATTTGATCCTGCGACCATCCCAGATGGTCACTACGGAGTGCAGATCATGCAGGAGCGAGCCCTCGCCATCGGCGCGAAACTGTGGGTGGATACTTCCGTCGGCCACGGAACTCGCATACATTTGTCGCTACCTGTGAGCGACCAAGGAGAAAGAACATGAAAGACCGCGAACCTAGCCCGACTTGCAGGGCTAGGTTCTCGAGGCTATCGCGTCCCCCGCTGCACGACCTCTTAGCCGATCTTGACGTTCGCTCCGCCCGCCAGCAACACGGCCACCAGAGCGCCCACCCCGATCGCCAAGCGCCTCAATGCCTTCACGGTTCACCCCCCTCCCGCCGGAAGCCAAAGGACCTATTTGGAGGATTTTCGTCCTCCGCCAAACGGTCCGGCAAGGCCCTAAGGGGCTTACAGCAAATGCGGTAGGAGAAGAGCTCCGCCAGACGGGCGATTGTTTCCGAGAGAAGGGCAGCCGACCATTCGTAGGACGGGGAGGCCGTGGGAGGAGCAAGGTGCGCCCCAACCGATGGTGACTAAACGTGCAGACCCGCTTCCGGGCCGGGTCTTCATCTGGCTTGTCGCGCTAGGGGTGGGACTGAATCTTGCCTACTGGGCTGCTCGCAGCCCGTCCTCATTCCAGAACGGGGACCTGATTCTGTGGACCGCAATCCTGGCTACGGTCGAGCTATTGCCGGTGACCGTCTCCCGCCAGATCCATCTGAGCCTCGGATTCCCCATCCTCCTCGGCCTAGCCATCCTCTACCCACCCCACATCGCCGCGACGATAGCCTTGATCGGGTCTTTCGATGCTCGGGAACTCAAGCGACAAATCTCTCCGTCAAAGTCGCTGTTCAACCGCTGCCAGATTGCCCTTTCTACGCTCGCTGCGTCTGCCACGTTTCACGCGATTGCATCGGTTCGCTCGACGACCGCATTGCTATTGCTTGGCGCTCTGGCCGCCACTGCCGCGAACTACTGCGTCAATCTGCCCGTCACCTCAGTGGCGATGAAGCTTCTATATGGGATGTCGCTGCGCGAGTATGGGAAACAGTTTCGCTTTGGCGCATGGGCCAACTTTCTCCTGAATTACTTGGGGCTCGGGCTCGTCGGAGTCATCATCGCGACTCTCTTCAACAAAGTTGGATTTTGGTCGGTCGCAGCCTTCATTCTCCCCCTTGTATTTGCCAGACAGATGTTCTTCCGGACGATGGCGTTGGAAGAGGCTCACAAGGAGTTGAAGGATCGGGGTGAGGTGCTTCGCGCGCTTTCGAACCGCATGGCTGAAGAGCGGCAGGACGAGCGGATGAGGATTGCCGCATACCTCCACGACGACCTGGCCCAGATGCTCTTCCGCCTCAACCTGCAAGCCGAGATGGCGAAGAAGCGACTCACGCAGGGCGACGTCGACGCGGTGAGCCGCGACATCGAGGGCATCCTCAGTACCAAGCAGGAGACCTCGAATGCCATCCGCGCCCTCATCCGAGACTTGCACCGCTCGCCGATCGGCCGCAAGGGGCTTGCGGAAGCGCTCCAGAGCTTCGCCGAAGACATGAGCAAGGGACCGACCCGCGTCGTGACCGATGTGGTGGAGGTCTCGCTGCCACCGCCGATCCAGCTCCTGATCTACCAGATCTCGCGCGAGGCGACGATGAACGCCCTCACGCACGCGGAGGCGGAAGAGATCGCGATCGTGCTGTCCCAACTCGATGACGGCGTGGTGCTCGCCATTCGCGACGACGGGAAGGGCTTCGACATCAACCAGCCCCAACCCGAAGGCCACTTCGGCTCGGTCATGATGCGCGAACGGGCGCTCGTTGCCGGCGGAACCTACACGCTCGACAGCGAGCCGGGAAAGGGCACCTCCATCACCGTCACCTTCCCGCGGGTCTGGGTCGAGGAAGGGTCGCAGCTCGAGGCGACCGAAGGGGATGGCGCCGAGCGGGCCCCGCGTCCCCCGATCGGAACTACCACCGGTCCTCAGGCCACGATCCCGCTCCCCGAGGGAATCGGCGCCGGGAGGGTCACGACCCAGGGGGAGACTGAGCTCGAGCAGGCGGAGCCCGAGGAGGTTCGCTCGGTTCCGGTCTGACCATAGGGACCGGTTCCGGAACCGAATCGATCGACCCTGGCGCCTTGCCGACCCGATGACGGCCCGGCGGTCCCTTGGTCGCGGCGGCGATGACCCATGTGACTCCCAAGAAGAAGAAGACGTCCCCCAGCGAGAGCACCAGGTTGACGGGCGCCCCCAACGGGATGACATCGGTGAGAGGTAGCAGCACGTCGTCGGGTCGTGACATGTGGTGCTTGGCCCCCCCGTTGAGCTGAAGGTCGCGCAGGATCGCTCCGTACTTGGGACCGTAGGCGCGCTGGAGCGCCGGCCGGCTGACCGGCATACCGCCGTTCACCGAGATGACCAGGGCGTTCAGCGCGAACCCCACAGCGATCAGCCAGAACCCTGGAAGCCGGATGTTCACCACGACGAACACCAGCAGAACGAGATACGACGCGATCAGCAGGCCGACCGCGAGCGAGTGGTCCAGCTGCCCCTCCATGGAGGGGATCGGCGCGAGCTGCAGCGCCAGGCCAAGGAGCGCCAGGGGCCACCATCGCAGCTTGATCTCGGCGAGCTGGCGCAGGCTTCCGCCCATGATCAGACCGATCAGGACTCCCGCGACGATGGCGCCCAGGATCAGCAGCACGTCATCAGGCTACGTGCTCGGCGGACGCGAATCGAGGGGAACGGCCCGAGTAGAGTGCCGCGGATGGCTCGGATGGTCCCGTTCCCCATGCTCCCCACGCCGAGCTCGGCGGAACGCCGGCTGTACGAGGGCTTCCTTCAGCAGCTGCCGGACGAGTACGTCGTCTACCACAGCGTCGACTGGGTCCTCGGGTCGGCCCGAACCGGAGGTCCGCCCATCGAGGGCGAGGCCGACTTCGTCATCGCCCATCCGGTCGACGGGCTCCTGGTGCTGGAGGCGAAAGGGGGCGAGATCTCCTACGACCCGCACACGAGGCGCTGGTTCCAGGCGGGACGAGGCGGACGACACCACCTGGACGAGGACCCCTTCCACCAGGCCCGCGACGAGATGCACTCGCTGGTGGAGATCCTCTCTCACCAGCCGGGCTGGGATCGATGGAAGCCGTCGTTCGGCTACGGGGTCGCCTTTCCCGATGGCCTGTACCAGCAAGACGCCCATCCGGCGGCGCGAGCAGCCTGGGTCATCGACAAGGACGACATGTCGCGCCTGGCCGATCGGGTCAAGGAGGTCATGGCCGAGTGGCGCCATCCAGGCCGGAGGTTCGGCGCCGAGGGGATCGAAGCGCTGCAGGAAGCGATGGGCCTTCGGGTCGAGATCCGCACACCGCTCAAGCTGCGGTTCGACGAAGACGACCGCCGCATCGTGGAGCTGACGAACGACCAGGCGTACGTCCTGTCGTACGTGACGAAGCGCCACCGGGCCGCCATCGTGGGGCCGGCCGGCTCGGGCAAGACCACGCTAGCCATCCAGACCGCGAAGCGCGTGGCGGAGTCGGGCAAGCCCACGCTGCTCACATGCTTCAACTGGCGGCTCGCCGGCTATCTCCGGGACAGCACGGCGGCGACCCCCCACCTGACGGTCGAGCACTTCCACGAGCTGTGCCGGCGGATGGCTCGGGAAGCCGGCCTTCCCATCCCCGACGAGCCGGCCGATGAGACGCACGCCAGCGCCTACTACGCGGACACGCTGCCGGAGCTGTTGGCGAAGGCCGCCGATGTCCTCGGCCCGCGGTTCGACGCGATGATCGTGGACGAAGCCCAGGACTTCCTGCCCGGGTGGTGGCCTTCGTTGATGCGCCTCCACACACATCCGGACGACGGCTATCTCTTCCTCTTCGCGGATTCGAACCAGAACCTGTACGGAGGCGTCCGGGCGGAGGACATGGTCGACCTGACGCTGCAGCTGCCGGCGAACCTTCGGAACACCAAGCCGATCCACGAGTTCGTCTCGGTGTTCTTTCGCGGCCAGGAAGGCGCGGATGGCCGAGGGCCCGCGGGGAGGCCGGTGGAGGTTCTGTCGTATCGCGACGAGGCCGAAGAGGCCCGCCTGCTCGCCCTGGTCCTGAAGAATCTCGAACAGGAGGACGTGCCCCTGTCCGACATCGTCCTGCTCACTCCGGCTCGAGCCGCCAAGAGCGCGCTTCGGCGGCGCGGGCGCGTCGACGGGTACGAGCTGTCAGCCGAGCCGACGGAAGGGAAGCTCCTGGCGTGCACCATCCACGGGTTCAAGGGACTGGAGCGACCCGTGGTGATCCTGGCCGAGATCGGCGAACGTCATCGCGAGGACCTTGCTCGCTACCTGTACGTGGGCGGCTCGCGAGCTCGGAGCCACCTGATCATCCTGGCCACCGAGCCGGTGGCGCGGGAGCTCAGGCAACTGGCCGGATTGACGAAGGACTGAGCGGCGCGCGCGTACTGATGTCTGTATGTATTGACGCCTGGCGTATCATGGAGCCATGGAACGGAAGCTGTTTCGCAACGGGAACTCGCTCACCGTTACCATCCCGGCGGCGCTAGCCGAGGAGCTCGGGCTCCACGCCGGCGCTACCGTGGACGTGCAGGTCGATCGGGAGCATGACGGCCTGCTGATCAAGCGATCCACGCCCCCACCCGCGGAGGAGAGCCCGGTCACGCCGGAGTTCGCCGAGTGGGTGGACGGGTTCATCGACCGATACGGCGACGCTCTGAGAACGCTGGCGAAGCGGTGAGCGGTCCTCAGGCTGCGCGCATCTCGGCCGAAGAAGCGCTCGCGTTGCACGACCGGCTGATCGGGAGGACGGGCGGACGGCATGGGGTTCGCGACCTCGGCGCTCTCGTGTCGATGCTCGGACGACCGTTCGGCGGCACCGACCGCGGAGACTTCTACCCGAGCGTCGAGGAGAAGGCAGCGGCGCTGTGCCACGGTCTGGTTCGCGAGCACCCGTTCGCCGACGCCAACCACCTGACGGGCGTGGCGGCGGCGGCGCTGCTCCTCGAACGGAACGGCAGGACGCTCACCGCGCAGCCCGCGGAGGTCGTCGCGTTCGCGCGCGGCGTGGCCGGAGAGCATCATCGGATCGACGAGATGGCCGAGTGGTTTCGAACCCACAGCACGCCCGTCCGCGGCCTCGCCCGACGGGCCACGAAGGAGCGGAGACATGCCTGACAACATCGTCCACAAGGTCCTGCGGGAGCATCTGGTCGGGGGGGAGCTGCGCGCCGGCGAGCCCATCGCGTACCGCATGGATCAGGTGCTGCTGCAGGACGCCACCGGAACCATGGCGTGGATGGAGTTCGAGCAGCTCGAGGTGGACCGGGTACGGGTACCGACGGTCGTGCAGTACGTCGACCACAACATGATCCAGATCGACTTCAAGAATCCCGAGGACCACTTCTTCCTGCAGGGCATGGCGGCCAAATACGGCGCCTGGTTCTCGCGGCCGGGGAACGGCATCTGCCACTACGTTCATCTGGAGCGGTTCGCCAAGCCGTACGCGACGCTGGTCGGGTCCGACTCCCACACCACGACGGCCGGCGCCCTCGGATCGTTCGCCCTCGGGATCGGGGGCATGGACGCGGCCGTGGCCATGGCAGGCCATCCATTCGAATTGCAATGCCCCGCAGTGGTTCGGGTGGTCCTGGAGAACGAGCTGCAGCCGTGGGTCAGCGCCAAGGACATCATCCTGGAGATGCTCCGCCGACTCACGGTGAAGGGCGGCATCAACAAGGCGTTCGCCTTCGACGGTCCCGGCGTGGCCACGCTCAACGCCACGGAACGGGCCACCATCGGGAACATGATCCTGGAGCTGGGCGCCACGGCCGGCATCTTCCCGGCCGACGAGGAGACCAGACGGTTCCTCGAATACCAGGAGCGACCGCAGGACTTCCGCGAGCTGCTCCCGGATCCCGGCGCGACCTACGACGAGGAGATGGTGATCGACCTGGCCACGCTGGAGCCGCTGATCGCGCTGCCCTCCAATCCCGACAAGGTAGTCCCGGTTCGAGAGGTGGCCGGCACGAAGGTGGCCCAGGTCTGCGTGGGATCCAGCGTCAACTCCTCGTTCGAGGACCTGGCCATCCCGGCCGCGATCGTCGCGTCGGGCGGCGTGCACCCCGACCTGGACATGACCGTGTCACCCGGATCGCGCCAGGTCATGCGGACGGTGGCGAAGACGGGGGTCCTGGAGGACTACATCGTGGCGGGCGCCAGGATCCTCGAACCTGCCTGCGGACCCTGCGTCGGGATGGGACAGGCTCCCCCGGAGAACATGCCATCGGTCCGAACGATGAACCGCAACTTCCCCGGCCGGAGCGGGACGGTCAGCGACCGGGTGTACCT
>JBIOYQ010000207.1:0-2616 GCA_044870295.1 Actinomycetota bacterium | reverse complement strand
GGCGTCCACGTAGTCCTCGGCCTCCAGGCGCATCCGCCGAGCCTCCTCCCGGGCCTCGGCCAGGATCCGGTCGGCCTCGGCCTCCGCGCGCTTCACGACCTCCTCCCGGGTGGCCATCCGAAGCTGTTCCTGCTCCGCCTCCTCCACGATCCGTTGCGAGTCCCGGCGGGCCTTGGTCAAGAGATCCTCGCGGTCCTTCACCACCCACCGGGCCTGCTTTATCTCCTCCGGCAAGGCCTCCCGCATCTGTGCCACCAACTCCAGGATCTCCTCCCGGTTGAGCAGGGCCGACGATGAGAGGGGCATGGACTTCGCCTCCCTGATCATGTCCTCGATCTGTTGGAGGCGGGCCGCAAGGTCCACTACGTGGGCCTCCCGAGCTTCTCTCTGAGCCGCTCGGCCACCACCGCAGGTACCAGACCAGAGACGTCGCCTCCGTACCTGGCGACCTCCTTGACCAGGGAGGACGACAGGAACGACCAATTCGGCGCCGTCGTCATGAACAGCGTCTCCACGCCCGACAGGCTCCGGTTCATCTGGGCCATCTGGATCTCGTATTCGAAGTCCGTCACCGCCCGCAGGCCCTTCACGATCACGCTCGAGCCCCGGACCTTTGCGTATTCCACGAGCAACCCGGAGAACGGATCGATCTCCACGTTTCCCAGTTCGCTCGTTGCCTCCTTGAGCATCGACACCCGCTCTTCGCCACTGAACAATGGTTGCTTTGCAGGGTTCTCCAGCACCGCGACCACCACCGTGTCGAAGTGCTGCCCCGCTCGTTCGATGATGTCGAGATGACCGTTGGTCACGGGGTCGAACGTCCCCGGACACAGGGCGGTCAGGGCCAACTCAGACCTCCCGGTAGACCAGGACGAGGGTGTCGCCGTACTCCAGGCGCCTCGCGACGTGCCAGTCTACCGGAATGACAGGCATGGAACTCCGGGCCGGGCGGGTCAGGACGACCGACCACCCATGCTCGGGGAGCCACCCCGATCCGAGCTCGGCGAGCACGGCGTCGACCTCCGCCCCGGGCGCCTCGTACGGGGGATCGACCAGGACGAGGTCGAACGACGCCCGCGATCTGTCATCTCCGCTCAGAAAGGCCGCCACCGGCGAAGGGACGATCCTCGCCCGATCAGCCAGGCGGGTCCGGTTCAGGTTCTGCAGGACGGTGGCCCGGGCCAGGGAGCTCCGCTCCACGAAGGTCACCGCCTCCGCCCCCCGCGACAGCGCCTCGATGCCCATAGCTCCCGTCCCCGCGTACAGGTCCAGCACAGCAGCACCGGGAACGTCGGAGGCGATGCTCGAGAACAGGCCCTCCCTGGCCTTATCGGACACGGGCCGGACCCCCCGGGGCACGGGGGTAAGCCGGACGCCCTTCGCCGTCCCGGCGATCACGCGCATAGGGCGACTGTAGCCGCGGCGAGTCGCCGGCCGAGGCTTCGGATATGGCCCAACTCCTCAGGAGTGGAACAGCCAGTCGATCGAGCGCTCGAACCGGCTCCGAAGCTCGTCGAGCAGTGCAGGGCGACCCCCGAGGTCGGGATCCTCCTGGATCACGGCGAACGCCCGAGCGCGCGCCCGCCTCACGAGTTCGAGGTCGTCGGCAAGGCGGGCGAGCTTCAGGTCCGGGAGTCCCGACTGACGCACGTCGAACAGCGTGCCTTCGCCCCGGAGCCGCAGATCCTCGTCGGCCAGCTCGAACCCGTCCGTGGTCCGGACCATGGCCTCCAGACGAGCCCGGGCCTCCTCGTTCTCCGGGGTGCTCTCGTCGAAGAGGACGCAGGTCGAGCGGTGCTCCGCGCGCCCGATCCTTCCCCTGAGCTGATGCAACTGGGCCAGGCCGAAGCGCTCGGCGTTCTCGACCAGCATCACCGTCGCGTTTGGCACGTCCACGCCAACCTCGATCACGGTGGTCGAGATCAGGAGGTGGTGCTTGCCCGCCCGGAACTCCTCCATCACCCGGTCCTTCTCCGCCGGCCGGAGCCGCCCGTGCAGGACCTCCACAGACAGGTCCGGGAACACGTGGGTGGCCAGCCTCTCGGCCTCCTTCTCGGCGGCCCGGACCTCGGCCCGGTTGGCCTCGTCGATCGCCGCGCAGACCACGAAGGCCTGCCGGCCGGCCTGGGCCTCTTGGCGCACAAGGTCGTACGCCGCCGTGCGCTCGGCGGAGGTCCTGGCGATCCTGGTCTCCACGGGCTGGCGGCCCGAGGGCATCTCGTCGAGCACGACAACGTCCAAGTCACCGTAGTACGTGAGCGCGAGTGTCCGTGGGATGGGAGTGGCCGTCATGATCAATACGTCCGGAGCGCCGCCCTTGCCCTTCAGGGCCATCCGCTGGTGGACACCGAATCGGTGCTGCTCGTCGATCACGGCGAGGGACAGGTCCCTGAACGAGACTCCTTCCTGGACCAGCGCGTGGGTGCCCACGACGAGGTCAACGTCTCCGTGGGCGATGCCGTCCAGGATCCTGGTCCGGTCCTTGCCCGTGACCGACGCCGACAGCAACGCGTAGGTGATGCTCCGCCCACCGGTCGACGTCTCGGGCTCCAGCAACGACGCCTGCGCGTCGGAACGGCCGTCCGCTCGGTCGAGGTACGAGACGGCGCCGAGCGG
>JBIOYQ010000206.1:0-20390 GCA_044870295.1 Actinomycetota bacterium | reverse complement strand
TTCTACAAGGCCCCCCGCGTGGGCGAGGTCTACAACATCGGGGGAAGCAGGGCCAGCAACTGCTCGGTGTCCGAGGCAATCCAGCTCTGCCAACAGATCGTCGGCAAGGAGCTGGCGTGGTCCTACGTCGACCGCAACCGGATCGGCGACCACATCTGGTGGATCGGGGACAACGGCAAGTTCGAGTCGCACTACCCCGAATGGCAGCTGGAGTACGACATCGACCGGATCCTCAAAGAGATCCACGAGGTCAACCTGGACCGGTGGGCGCCATGAGGGACCTGGGCAAGCGCAGCGTTCTGGGCGTGCTCGTCGACGCGGTCGACTACGACGCGGCTGTGCGCCGGATCGTGGAAGCGGCCAGGGCCCGGCAGCCGTACGGAGTGACCGCGCTGGCCGTGCACGGCGTGATGACCGGCGTGATGGACCGCCGCCACCGCTTTCGCCTCAACCATCTGGACATGGTGACGGCCGACGGTCAGCCGGTCCGCTGGGCCCTCAACATGCTGTACCACACGCGTCTGAGCGACCGGGTGTACGGACCGACGCTGACGCTGAAGCTCTGCCCCGTGGCGGCCGCGGAGCGGCTTCCCATCTATCTGTACGGGAGCTCACCGGAGGTGGTCGAGCGGCTGCGCTCGAACCTGGTCACCCGCTTCCCCGGGCTGATCGTTGCCGGCGCGGAGCCCTCGAAGTTCCGCCGCATCTCTTCCGGGGAGAAGGAGGAGATCGTCGAGCGCATCCGAACCTCCGGGGCCATGATCACGCTGGTCGGCCTGGGCTGTCCGCGCCAGGAGACCTTCGTGCACGAATACCGCGACGCGCTCGGCATGCCGGTGGTGGCCGTAGGCGCGGCCTTCGACTACCACGCCGGGGTGGTCAGGGAACCGCCCATGTTCATCCAGGACGCGGGGTTGCACTGGCTGTACCGGCTGGTCCAGCAGCCCGGGCGCCTCTGGAGGCGCTACGTGCTTCTCAACCCTGCATACACCGCGCTTCTGCTGCTGCAGGTCGCACGGTTGTGGCGGCCCAACCCCGAGGACGTCGAGGCTCCGGCCGCGGAGTTGGGATGGGCGTGAGGCGAGACCACGGGGCGGCATGGACCACTCCGACGGATCGGATGAGAGGACTGCGAAAGCGATGAAGGTTTCGGTCACTGGCACCGGCCACGTCGGCCTGGTGACGTGCGTGTCCCTGGCCTCGATCGGTCACTCCGTCGTCGGATGCGATTCCGATCTGGAGAAGATCTCGCTGCTGCGAGGCGGCGTTTCTCCGTTCTACGAACCCGGATTGGACGAGTGCCTGCGGGAGCAGATCTCCAGCGGCCGGCTGGTGTTCACCTCTGACCGGGAGGAGGCCGTGCGGGACGCGGAGGTGGTCTTCATCTGCGTGGGGACCCCGGCCCGAGTCAACGGAGAAGCCAACCTCCTGGCCATCGAGAACGCGGCCCGGCAGTTCGCCCGGCACGCTACCGGCCCGGGGCTCATCGTGGAGAAGTCGACGGTCCCGGCGGGAACGGCCGGACGCATCCAGCGAGTCTTGCAGCTTGAGCGGCCTGATCTGAACGGTGCGCTCCAGGTCGTGTCCAACCCGGAGTTCCTTCGCGAGGGGAAGGCCCTGGAGGACGCCCTCCAGCCGGATCGGATCCTGGTCGGGGCCAGCTCCGCGCAGGCCTTCGAGACCATGCGTCGCTTGTACGCGCCGCTCATCGCCAAGGGCTGCCGGCTGATCGAGACCGACATCCCCACGGCGGAGCTGGCAAAGCACGCCTGCAACGCGTTCCTCGCCCTCAAGATCTCCTACGTCAACGGACTGGCCCGGCTGTGCGAGCGGGCCGGGGGTGATGTCCTCACCATCGCCGAGATCATGGGGGCGGATTCGCGGATCGGGCGGGACTTCCTCGACGCCGGCCTGGGATATGGCGGGTACTGCTTCCCCAAGGATCTCCAGGCCTTCGAGCGGCTCTCGGCGCGCCTCGGATACGAATTCGGGCTGCTCCGGGAAGTGGTCCGCATCAACGAGGAGTCCATCGACGCGGCGGTCGAGAAGCTTCGCGACGCCCTCTGGAACCTTGAGGACAAGCGGATCGCCCTACTTGGTCTGTCGTTCAAGCCGGGGACCGACGACACGAGGTTCTCTCCCGCCCTAGCCCTTGGGCGGCGACTGCTGCGGGAAGGTGCCTGCATCGTGGGCTACGACCCACAGGCCGGAGCCAACGCCAAGGAAGAGCTCCCGGAACTCGAGATCGCCCCCGGGCCGTACGAGGCGGCGTCGGGGAGCCACGGCGTGGTGCTCTGCACCGACTGGCCCGAATTCCGAATGCTCGACCTGGATCGTCTGCGCAGCGTGCTGGCCTTCCCTCTGGTGGTCGACGGCCGCAACCTCTTCGAGCCCTCGGCGATGCGGGCGGCGGGCCTGGCCTACTACCCGACGGGCCGCCCACCGGTCGAGCTCGACGGTCTGGCCCGCTGAGACCCAAGGCAGGGGGAGGCGATCGGGACGATGGGGACGGAGCGGACACGCTGTCTGGTCACGGGGGCCGCCGGGTTCATCGGCTCCCGGCTGGTCGCGCGGCTGTCGGCCGATGGACATGCCGTCGTGGGTTTGGACGACCTCTCGGCCGGATCCATGGAAAACCTTCGGTCGTGTCCCGAGGTCGACTTCGTGGAGTGCGACCTTCGTGATGAGGGCGGAGTGAGGGCCGCCGCCAGGGGGTGCCGGGTCATCTTCCACCAAGGGGCGGTCCGGTCGGTGCCCCGATCCATCGAGGCGCCCATCTTGACCACCGAGGTCAACGTGGGTGGGACCCTCAACGTGCTGGCTGCGGCGCGTGAGGAGTCCGCGAAGGTGGTGTTCGCCTCCTCATCTTCCGTCTATGGCGACCAGGACAGCTATCCTCTCCACGAGCGGTTGCCGCCTCGTCCCCGGTCTCCGTACGCCGCGAGCAAGCTGGCCGGGGAGGCGTTCTGCCACGCCTGGAGCCGGTCGTTCGGCATCCCGACCGTGTCGCTCCGGTACTTCAACGTCTACGGACCCGGCCAGGACCCCTCCAGCGAATACGCCATGGTCGTGCCCGTGTTCATCCTCGCGTGCATCACGGGGGAGCGTCCCACCATCCACGGCGATGGGGAGCAGGCCCGCGACTTCACCTACATCGACGACGTCCTGGAGGCGAACTCGTTGGCCATGCGAGCGCCCGACGAGTCATGGGGTGGCGTTTTCAACATTGGCGGGGGGCGGTCTCCCACCTCCGTCAACGAGCTGCTGGCGATGGTGGCGGACCTCACCGAAGCGGACCCGGAGCCCGTGCACGCCGCTCCCCGCCCCGGTGACGTGCGGCGCACCCACGCAGACATCTCGCTGGCCGGTCGCGTGCTCGGGTACACCCCACGCACAGAGCTTCGGACCGGACTCCGTCACACGGTGGAGTGGTTCCGCGCTCGCCGTCCGACCGATGCGCTGGGGCGAACCTGATGCCGACCGCGCTCATCACGGGCGGCGCGGGCTTCCTCGGTTCGCATCTCTGCGAGCGCCTCTTGCGCGAGGAGTGGGACGTCGTCTGTCTCGACTCCTTCCTCACCGGAGAGCCGGAGAACCTGGTCGGGTGCCTGGGCCATCCCCGGTTCCGTTTCGAGCGGTATGACGTCACGAACTACCTCTTCGTGGAGGGGGAGCTCGACTGGATCCTGCACTTCGCCTCACCGGCGTCTCCCCGGGACTACCTCGACCATCCCATCCACACCCTGAAGGTGGGGGCGTTGGGGACACTCCGGGCGCTGGGCCTGGCCAAGGCGAAGCGTGCAGGCTTCCTGTTGGCCTCGACCTCGGAGGTGTACGGCGACCCGAAGGTGCACCCCCAGCCCGAGACCTACTGGGGGAACGTGAACCCCATCGGTCCCAGGGGGGTGTACGACGAGGCCAAGCGGTACGCGGAGGCCATGGCCATGGCGTACCGACGCGTCCACGGGGTCCCGGTCAAGATCGTGCGGATCTTCAACACCTTCGGGCCGCGACTGCGCCGCGACGATGGCCGGGCCGTGCCCACGTTCATCACCCAGGCGCTGCGTGGTGAGCCCATCACCGTGCACGGCGATGGTAGCCAGACCCGGTCGCTCTGCTACGTGGACGACCTGGTGGAGGCGATCTGGCGGTTCCTCCAGGTGGACGATCCTGGACCGCTGAACATCGGGAACCCCGAGGAGGTCAAGGTCCTCGAGCTGGCGCACCTGGTGACCACCCTCGTAGGGAGTTCCTCCGAGCTGGTGTTCCTGCCCCGTCCCGAGGACGACCCAGAGATGCGCTGTCCGGACATCACTCAAGCCCGCAGGCTGCTGGCGTGGGGACCACAGTTCTCGCTCCGCGAGGGTCTCGAGCGGACCATCGAGTGGGCCAGGGCTACCTGGCAGGAGGTCTGATGCGGATCGTCCGGTACTACCCGAGGGCGGTGGCAGGGGACGGGGGGATGACCGGAGCCGTCCGATCTTGGTCGGCCGCCATGGTCCGAGCGGGTGCCTCGGTGACGATCGCCTACGACCGTGGTCCCGAGCCGCCATCCTCGGGCGACGGGGTCAATTGGGCTCCCATCGAGCATCTGGGGGCCAACAACATGCGGTTCCCCGTGGGGCTCGATGTCGTGCTTCGGGGGGCCGACCTATTGGTTCTCCACTCCGGCTGGACCCTGTACAACGTCCGGGCGGCAGCGGTGGCCCGGCGCCTCGGCGTTCCCTATCTGCTCGAGCCGCGGGGAGCCTATGACCCACATATCGTCGGTCGCAAGCGCCCAGCCAAGCGGCTGTGGTGGACGGTGATGGAGCACCGCCTGGTATCCAGAGCCCGGGCCATTCACGTGTTCTTCGAGTCCGAGCGAGCCCATCTCTCGGCCATGGGCTACCGCGGGGACGTGGTGGTGGCCTCGAACGGCGCCCATACGCCCAACGGCGAACGATGGGACGGCGGCACGGGTGGGTACGTCCTCTGGCTGGGCAGGTTCGACCCAGAGCACAAGGGCCTGGACCTCCTGCTCGAAGGGGTGCTGCTGCTGTCAGCAAACGAGCGGCCCACCCTGCGGATCCAGGGTCCGGACTGGAGGGGCCGGAAGCAGGCGGTCCGGCGAATGGTGTCCCGGCTCGGCCTGGATCCATGGGTGACCGTAGGCGATCCTGCCTATGGCGCGGCGAAGCGAACCTTGCTGTCGCGGGCTCGCGGGTTCGTCTACCCGTCCCGATGGGACGCATGTCCGAATTCGGTGCTCGAGGCGGTGTCGATGGGTCTCCCCACGCTGGTGACGCCTTATCCGTTGGGGAAGTACCTGGCCTCACGGTCGGCGGCCCTGCTGGCCGACCCCACGCCGGCGGCCCTCGCCCGGGGCCTCCGTCGGCTGGTGGCTCCCGACGCCTCGGAGGCCGGCAGGACGGGGGCACGTCTGGTGGCGGCGGAGCTGTCCTGGGACCAGGTCGCTCGGTCCTGGCTCTCCCAAGTGGAGGCCCTGGTGTGAGGCCGGGTATCCGCGACCACGCTGCCCTCTGGTTGCCGCTGGTTCAACGGCTGACCGAACTGTGCCCCAGGTGGACCATCTGGAAGAACGCCGACGCAGCCTTCGCCGGCTTCGGCGACGTAGACTCGGCCGCTCCGCTGGAGGACTGGGACGCTGTCGTCCAGGAGTTCCGCCGGTGGGCGGGTGCGAACGGACTGGGTCCAGTGATCGAGTGCCGGCACCCGCCGAAGACGCTGTTCCTCCTGGCCGTGGACCGGTCCACCTCCACCTTGATTGAGCTGGATGTTCTGGGGCGCAAGTACTTTCGGGGCGGGACGCTGTTCCGCGCTGAGGATCTCCCCGCCCTCAGCGTTCTCGACGACCGAGGCTTCCGGCGCCTCCGGCAAGGAGCCCAGGGGCTCATCTTGCTGCTCACGAATGGGATGCACTGGGGCTCGCGCCCGGATCCAGAAGGGATCCGGAAGCGCCGGATCGCGGAGCTCGTGTCCGAGGATGGGCCCGGCGCTGTCGAGGCGGCCCGTCGCTTTGGCTTGCCGGCCGGCGCCGTGGAGCGGGCCGTCCAGGCCCTGTCCGCGGATGGTTGGGACCGCCGTGCCCTCGTGACGGTCGAGGCTGCGGCCGTGGCGCGGGCGCTGACCGATCCAAGCATCCTGGCCCGGCGCGTCCGGTTCCGCGTGGCCAGCAAGCGCACATGTCCGGTCCTCCGGGCCGTGTTCTTCGACGACCGACGGATCCCCCGGGACGTGGATCGGTGGATCGAAGGAGTGGCCAGAACCCATCGTGTCCATACGGCCAATGGTGCGGCGTCGTGACCGCCGATCGCCTGGACGCGCGGGCCGAACCCGCCGTACCCACCATTTTGAGCGTGGCCCGCCGGGCAAAGCGCGGACGCGTGCTGACCATCGTCGGCCCGGACGGTTCCGGGAAGACCACGCTGGGCGCCTCGCTCGTGAATGGTGTGCTGGCCGACCGCCCCGTCCTCGTCCTGGCCAACCGGACCGGCGCCGCCCGGCCGGGGCTCCTTCCCCACCGAGCCGTTCGCGGGCCGACCACGGCGCCGCACCGCCACCCGCCGTATCCCTCGCTGCTCTCGCTGGCGAAGTGGCTGTACCTGTTCGCAGACCTTTCGCTCGGATGGCTCGCGCGGGTGCGCCCATTCGTCCGACGGGGCGGCTGGGTGGTGGTGGAACGGGGCTGGTGGGACGCGGCGGTGGATCCTCTGCGATACCGACTCCGACCCGCTCCGCGCCTGACCGAGCTCCTTGGGCGGCTCTTCCCTCGTTCGGACCTGGTGCTGGTGCTCGAGGCCGAGCCCGAGGTCATCCGGAGGCGGAAGGCGCAGCTCTCCGCCGAGGAGCTCGATCGGCAGGGACAGGCCTGGCACCGGACGCTCTCGAGGAAACAGCGACGAGCCTTCCTGGATGCGTCCCTGCCCGCGTCGGAGGTTGTGCGGGCAGCCGCCCTCGAGATCCTCGCCTTGGACCCCCCCGGACGCTTCCCTCGCGTCCACGACAAGGCCGGGGTCGGCGCGCAGGATCGACCCGGGTTCGAGGCTCGCTGGATCCGCCTGCTCAGGCAATTGAGCGACCGCTTCCCCCTGTGGATCGCTTGGAAGAACGCGGACGTTGCGCTCGATGGCACCGGGGACGTCGACGCGTTGTGTCCTGAAACGGATTGGAATGCCATGACGGATGAGTTCGTGTCGTGGAGCTCCCGAGAGGGGCTCTCGCCGGTTGTCGTCTGCCGGCACGTCCCGGGTTCGATGCTCCTCATGGCGGCAGATCCGCAGACCGGCGCGCTGTTCGAGCTGGATGTGAAGGCGTGGGGGACGCATCGAGGCAGGGTGATCTTCGGCCCTCATGACCTGCTCCCTATGTCCGTGCTAGACCCGCGGGGCTTCCGGCGGCTCCGGCCCGGTGCCGAGGGGCTGCTCAAGCTGACGGTGAGCGGGCTTCGGCGGACGGGAGCGCTTCGCACGGCTCGACTGGACCGCGAGCGCGTCGCCACGTTGCTGACATCTGATCCCGACGGGGTCGGTCAGGCCACCTCGCTGCTCCGAGGGGTTCGCGGATCGGCGCGCCGGCTGACCGAACACGTCACCCGAGGGACCAGGCTCAGCCGACGAGCAGGGCTCCTCGTGGAGCTGTGGGCCTTCGGCGGGGCCCTGTTTCATCCCGGGTGGCTGGCCCGGCGGGCCGCATTTCGGCTGGCTGGCCGGAGGGTATGTCCGGGGCTCAAGACGCAGCTGAAGCGAGGCGCGCTGGACCGGCGTGGGCCGGCCGCCTGGCCTCGTGACGTGCTCGAACCCCACAGGGTGGAGGTCGCTGAGTCATGACCGATCCGGCGCCGAACCCAGGACTCGGCGGTGGCCGAGTGGTCGCCCCTCCCAGCTCCGAGCGAGCCGCCGGCGCGCCCGCCGAGAGCGTCGACTGGACAATGGTGGGCGCCGGGCTCAAGCGGGGCGGTGTGGTCATGATCGCCGGGCCGGATGGGGTGGGGAAGACCACGCTCTCCCAGCAGCTGGCCGAAGGGCTGTTCGCCACCGCCCCCCTTCGAAGGGTGCACCACGCCCGCGGGCTCGGGGTGTTGCCGCACCGCCGCCACTCCGAGGGTTCCTCGTCGAGACCCCACGGGAGCCCCGTCTACTCAACGATGCTCTCCATGGCCAAGCTCCTCTACCTGTTCGTGGACTTCCGTCTCGGATGGGCGGTTCGGGTTCGCCCCTTCGTCCGGCGGGGGGGATGGGTGCTGCTCCAGCGCCATTGGTGGGACATCGTGGCCGACCCCACCCGGTATCGCCTCCGCCCCTGCCCACGGCTCGGAGCCTTCCTGGGCAGGTTGCTCCCGCGGCCGGATCTGGTGCTGGTGCTGGAGGCTCCCGCCGGCGTGATCGTCAGGCGGAAGAACGAGCTGCCCTGGCGTGAGCTCACGCGGCAGATGGGTGTATGGCGCACCCTGCTCCCAGCGGGCCAACGACGCGCGTACCTGGACGCGTCGCTGCCCGTCCACGAGGTGGTCCGGCTGGCGGCACGGCACATCTGTTCTCTCCACGAGGAGCCGCGACGGTGGGTGAACCTCCCCACCCGCGACGACCCCCGGTGGATCATCCCCCGGTCGCCTCGCCAGGCGGCGGTGGCGGGGTTGGCCGTGTACCAGCCGGTGACCGGCAAGGGGCGGTGGGGATGGCGGGCCGCCAGGCTGGCGGCGCGTGCCGGATTGTTCCGTCTCCTGCCCGCCGGAGCGGCACCGCCGGACCAGGTCCAGGTGGCCCTGGCCCGGCACGTCACCGCTCAGGGAACGCTGGCCGTAGCCCGGGCCACCCATCCCGGGCGGTATGTAGCGCTGGTGTTGGGAGACAAGGGCGCGGTCACCGGTGTGGCGAAGGTGGCCACGGACGAGCGAGGACGCCCGCTCTTGGATCAGGAAGCCGAACGACTGGCTGAGTTCGGTCCGCTGCTTCCTCACCCGCTCTCGGCGCCGAAGCTGCTGGAGCGGCAGCCTGGCACCCTCGTGTTCGAGCCCGTACCGTGGCGGCCTCGCCGCCGTCCCTGGAAGCTCTCCCCAGAGGTCGCGTTCGCCCTCGGCGGGTTCTTTCGGGGCAGGAGCACGAAGCTGCGGTCCGAGGCCGGTGCCGTTCATGGAGACGTGGCTCCCTGGAACCTGTTGAAAACGCATGACGGGTGGGTCGTGGTGGATTGGGAGGAAGCGAGAGTGGACGGCGCACCGTTCCACGACGTCTGTCATCACCTGGTGCAGTCCTCGGCCCTCATCGGCCGGCCAACCGGTCGCCAGATCTTGTCCGGGCTGCGTGGGAAAGGGTGGGTGGGGGAGACGCTCAGGGCCCACGCTGCAGGCGCCGGGGTCCCAGCCTCGAGGGCCACGGAGTGCCTCATCACGTACCTTCGGTCAAGCCTCGAGCGGCTCGATCCCGACACCGACGACGGACGGCGGGGGATCAAGACCAGGCTCGCGTTGCTCCGTGCCCTCAGGCCCGGGGAGGGATCCCCGTGACCAAGGAGTGGGTGCTGGTGACGGCCGATGGGCCTCAGTTGCGAGATCCGGTGGTGGCAGTCCGGGCGCTCGCGGCGGGCGGGTACCGGCCTGCCGTCGCCGTGTCCTGCGGTTCGTCCATCGCCACTGCGTCGCGCTACTGCCTCCGGCGCGTGGATGTCCCCCCGTGCGATACCGCCGAGTACCTCCCGGCCATGAAGGCGGAGTTCACTCGAGGCGGCTACCTCACGGTCCTACCGGCCAGCGAGGCGGCCCTCCTCGCGCTCGGGGTCCGCACCCCGCATCTGGTGGACAAGATCGAGCTGGCTCGGACGGCCGAGGCCGTCGGCCTGGCATCGCCCCCTTCCCGCGTGTTCGCCTCGGCGGAAGAGCTGGTGCGAGCCGGCCGCGAGCTCGATTACCCCGTGATCGTCAAGCCCTCCGTGCATCGCTCCAACGCCGTTCGTGTCGATTCCCCCAACGGGCTCGCGGGTGCCGTGATGCAGGACGGTGCGGTCATGGTGCAGCCGTTCCTGGGCGATCTCAACGCCGTGTCCGGCGTGATCTGGGGCGGGGAGCTGGTCGCCGCCGTTCACGAACGATGGTTCAGGATCTGGAAGTACCACTGCGGGGTGGCCTCGGCGGCGATGACGGTCGCCTCCAATCCCGATCGAGAGGAGCGGCTTGTGCGGCTCATGGAAGGATACGAGGGATACTTCCACGCCCAGTTCGCCGGCCCGTACCTGCTGGACCTCAACCTTCGAGTGCACACCTCCCATCCGCTGGCCATGGCGGCCGGCGTCAACCTGGTGCGGGTCTACTGTGATCTCGTCCGCGGTGACCGGGTGCGACACGTGCGGGCCCGTCCCGGTGTGCACTTCCGGTGGCTGGAGGGCGACGTGCGCCACCTCGCCAAGGCGGTGCGACACGGGCGGATGAGCGTCCCCGCTGCCATCGGCGCGCTCCGGCCGCGCCTGGGCACGGCCCACAGCACCGAGTCACTGCGTGACCCCGGCCCCATGGTGAGCCGGCTCAAGCACGTTGTGAGGGTGGGGCTGGGTCCCGACGGGCGGCATCGATGAAACGCATCCTGCTGGCTCTGCTGCTCCTGCTGAGCGCGATCGCCGCGGCTCCGGCTCAAGGCTCCCCGAGCGATGCAGTCGATCGGTTCGTCTTCGTGCCCGTCGCCGATGCCTACGTGGCCGACGATGCCCCCGACACGAGCTATGGCACGCTGTCGTACTGGTGGGTGGACGCGAGCCCGATCCGGCAGTCGTTCCTGCTCTTCGATCTGAGCGATCTCAGCGGCCGGACGGTGGTGGACGTTCGCCTTCGCCTCTACCAGCTGAACTCATCGCCGACCGGTGGACAAGTGTTCTCCATGACCTCGACGTCCTGGACCGAGTCCGTGACCTGGAACACCCGCCCGCTCGTGGATGGGTCGCAGCTCGGGGCGTTCGGCGCGGTGTCCATCAACGTCTGGTACGAGGCAGACCTGGGAGCGTTGCCGCTCACGGATGGCTTGACTTCGTTGTCGATGACCTCGACCGACACCGACGGGGCGAAGTGGTCCAGTCGGGAGTCTCTGAAACCCCCGCAACTCATCGTGGAGGTGCAGCCGGTCCCCGGCCTGGTCTTGGACGGCCTCAGCCAAGTAGCGAATCCATATCTGGGCTCGAGCGACCCCACGTACTACCCGAGCAATCATCACCTCGCCATCAGCGCGGCCGGCAGGTTGCTCGCAGTCCACGGTCGGCACAAGACCGGTGTCCAGCTGGCGTGGCGTGATCCTGGTGGAGGCTGGCAGACCGCGACGACGGGAGGCGTCACCGACGGCCTCTTGGAGCCGTCCCCGGCCAGCACCGGGGATTGGCCTGCGTCGATCCAGGTAGCAAAGGACTCGACCGGCGTCGAGCACGCCTGGGTGGTGTGGAGCGGCTTCAATTTCGACAAGGCCCGCCCCCTCCGGTTCCGGAGGGTCAGCGACCTGGATTCACCGAGCGGTCCAACGGTGGGACCGCTCGTCACGGTGAGGGAGGCAGGTCAAGGAAACGCGCGTGCGGATGTCGCCTTCGAGACCGCCACGGACGGGACCCAGCGAGGGGCGATCTCCTATCTGCGTCGGACGGGGAGCTCATCGTATGAGTACCCAGCCGTGTGGTTCACCGACCTGGACACGGACACGCCGACCTTCCACGACGAGGCGGTGCTGTTCTCGAGCACCGACCAGAACCTCACTGGGTCGCTCACTCCCACTGCGAGCGGACTCCGGCTGATCGCCCGCACGGGGTCGGGGAAGCTCCGGCTGTACGCCCACAATCCATTGTCGCCGCTGTCCACGTGGCTCCTGGGCAAGGCGGGGCAGGGGGCGTGGGACAAGGCCCGCCCGAGTTCGGTTGGCCTGGCCAGCGGAGAGGTGCTGGCGGCAGCCAGGACGAGCTCGACCGTTCACAACGTGAAGGTCATCCGGTTCTCGGGAACTGGCAGCACGGGCACCGTGGATCTCGAGCTCACCGGGTACCTCAATCCGTCCATTGCCAGCGACGGGGCGAACGCCTGGCTGGTGATGGTCCGCGACAGTGACTCGTTCATCGTGTCGCGCCAGTTCACTCCGGGCTCTGGGTGGAGCACGACCGACCAGGTGGAAGTGGGAGACGAGGGAGGCGGGGGGTACACGTGGCCCAACACGCTACGGGAAACGGACGGCAGGCTCCGGTTCGTGTTCGGCGGCCCTCACTTCCCCGGTTCGACCACACAACGCGCCGTCCTGTCATATCAACGGTCGGTGTAGCAGGTGGCGACCGATCAGGACCTCGCGCGGGCGCCAGCATCTGCCCACTCCTCCAGTGGCTGGCGACGCCTTGGCCGGCGAGCCGGGTGGGGGATCGGCGACCAGGCCTTCTCCAGCCTGACGAACTTCGCCGTCGGCATCATGGTGGCCAGGACCCAAACGCCGCGCGAGTTCGGGGCGTTCAGCCTGGCTTTCGCCACGTATGTGGTGGCCCTGAACGTATCTCGGGCCGTGTCGACCGAGCCACTGGTCGTCCGGTACAGCGCTGCGCCTGCGGAACAGTGGGCACGAGGCACCAGATCCGCCACGGGGTCGGCGGTCGCCACCGGCACCGTGGCGGGGCTGGCCTGCATCGTGGCCGGCATCTTCCTCGGCGGCACCCTGGGTTCGGCCTTCCTCGCGCTGGGATTGACCATGCCGGGCCTGCTCCTGCAGGACAGCTGGCGATTCGCCTTCTTCGCCAAGGGCAAGGGACGCCAGGCATTCCTGAACGACGCGATGTGGGCCCTGGTGCTCTTCCCAGGGTTGGTGCTGCTCTCAGCCACGGGCCATCACTCTGTGTTCGCTCTTACGCTGTGCTGGGGCGGCGCCGCCACCGCGGCGGGGCTGTTCGGCATCCTGCAGTC
Organism: Actinomycetota bacterium; assembly: GCA_044870295.1. Classification (GTDB taxonomy): domain Bacteria; phylum Actinomycetota; class UBA4738; order UBA4738; family UBA4738; genus AC-52. Next base: position 7,489 of record JBIOYQ010000206.1, on the reverse strand, counting down.
TCGGTTGGCCCCCCAGCCGATGGGATCCATAGCGTGGCTGCGCGAGCAGTGGGATCTGGCACCGCGGTTCCTCGGCGAGTTCATGGCGCTGTCGGGCACCACGCAGATCAGCTTCTACTTCATCGGCGCAATCGCCAGCTTGGAAGTGGTCGGTGCCCTCAGGGCCGCCCAGATCCTGCTGGGCCCCGTCTACGCTTTCAGCATAGGGATCCGGCTCGTGGCGACCCCCGAGGTGGTCAGACTGTCCAAACGCTCGACGCGGCGGCTGCGCGACGCCACGGCCGCCCTCTCCGCGGGGCTCGCTCTGGCGACCCTCCTGTGGGGGCTGGCCCTCCTGTTCCTGCCCACCGACCTGGGCATCTCACTCATCGGCTCCTCGTGGGGTCCGGCCAGGAGCGTCCTGGTTCCCATGACGGTGCTGATGGCCACCGGAGGTGTCATCGGCGGCATCACCGCGGGGCTTCGGGCGCTGGCGAGTGCCAAGCGGAGCCTTCGAGCCCGCCTCGTCACCTCGGTCACCCGAGTGGCGGGCGGTGTGGTCGGAGCCCTGACGGGAGGGGCAGTAGCGGCCGCCTGGGGCCTTGCCATTTCGGGTTGCCTCGGGGCCCTCGTGTATGGAGATCAGCTGGCGCGAGGGTTGCGTGAGTCCAGGGCGAAGACGAACCGATCCGGTGACGCTGTCGCTCCCGAGACCGCATCTCAGGTCCGTGCGCCGGTGACCGAGAACATGACGCTCATCCAGGGCGAGCAATCGCTGGCGGCACCAACCGACGCATCTCGCCGAGGGTGAGGGTCGTGGAGACGCGTGTGCGCTCGTCGTCTTTCGTCGGGCCCACTCAAGTGACGGGGAAGGAGAAGACGGAGCGTCTCGCCGGCGCTTCTATGTTCTGCCTCGTGGCCGTGGCCGGTGGCGGACTTGTCGTCTGGCGACCCCAGCTGGCCGGAATCACGGGCGCAGCGGTTGTCATGGCCTCGCTGATCGCAACGTCGCGGCGTTCCATCCCAAGGAAACGGGGACCCTACGGCTGGCTGCCCTACGCGTGGCTCGCACTGCTGATCATTTCCAACCACAAGTTCAGCCCCAAGAGAAGCCCCCTCGAAGCCGCTTCCGGCAACTTCTCACCCGACAATCTCATCGAACTGGCGGTCTACGGACTGGTCTTGTACAAAACCATCGGGCTTTTCCTGGTGACCCGCCGGGGAGCGGTGCATCGATCGAGATACCTCTTCGCCTGGCCTCTCATCGCCATCGCTTCTGCCTCCTGGTCGGTGATCCCGGCGTTCAGCCTCCTCCGATCCCTGCAGCTGCTGGTTCCCCTTTCCCTGGCTGTCGCCACCGCGCGCATAGCGCGAGACCATCCCGAGATCGGGATGACCTTGCAGCGGTCCCTCCTGAGGCGGTTCGTCGATTTCGTGGTGCTCGCGTCGCTAGCGGGGTTCGCCGTCCAACAATGGCCCGACGGCCGCTTCGCGTGGCCGTTGGTCCAGCATCCCATCGTCGCCTCGGGATTCGTGGGCCTCGCCTTCCTCATCCTTGTCGCGGGCGGCCCATCCCTGATCGGCGACTCTCGGCCGTCGTTCGCTTTCCGCATGACTGTCTTGGTGCCGGCGCTCCTGTTGGGTCAGACCAGGAGCGTGCTGGCCGCCGTCGCCGTTGCCGCATTGTTCGCACTTGTCTGGGCTCGACTTCCCCTCCGCTTGGTGGGGGTTCCGCTGTACCTCGGTTCGATTCTGCTCCTCTTCGTCTACGCGCACGGGCCGGTCCTCGCTTATCTGAGCCGGGGCGAGTCGCTGCAGTCTCTGGAAACGTTGCACGGTCGCATACCCTTGTGGAACCTTGCTTTGAAGGCGGTGTCGTCGAGCGGGAAGTGGCTCCTTGGCTTCGGGTACGGGTCTGCCAGGGTCGTGCTCTTCGAGAAGATGGCATGGGCAGGCGAAGCGCACAACTACTGGATCGAGGTGCTGATCGGGACGGGTGTCGTCGGCGTTTCGCTGGCCGCGATCGCGCTGTTCGTGCTGACGTGGAAGCTCATCCGGCGGGCCACGTGGTCGCCACTCGACCGCGTTGCGGCCACCCTCCTCATCTACCTCTTCATTTTCTCGGGGGCGGAGGCATATCTTGCTCTGCCAGGCTTTGCCTTCACGACCTACGCGTTCCTGTGGGTTCGGGGCCTGTCCAGCCGTCGGGCCCCGATTCCAAGAGCGTGGTCACACGAGGCTGTTCGCCAACCCATGGCCTTCTGAACCATGCGCGTCCTGGTGTTGCATTCGGCTTATCTCTCGGGACCAGTGTCCGGCGAGAACCGGGTGGTCGAGGACGAGACTCGTCTGTTGTCCGAGGCAGGCCATTCGGTCGAGGCATGGACCCCATCTCCGGCGAGCAATGGTGCGTACCAGCTCGTGCGAGCGGGAGCCTCGTCCATATGGTCAAGGGAGTCGATCGGTCGGCTGAGAGGACTCCTCCAATCCTTTCGGCCTGAGGTGGTGCACTTCCACAATCTGTTTCCGATGCTCTCACCCGCGGTCATTCGCATTGCGAACGCGGCGGGCGCGGCCACTGTGCAGACCCTTCACAACTATCGATCCATGTGCCTTCCGGCCACGCTGCTCCGAGGCGGCTCGATCTGTGAGGCATGCGTCGGGCACCTTCCCTGGCGAGGGGTCGTCCATCGCTGCTACCGCGGTTCGGTGGCGGGCAGCGTGGCCCTGGCGACATCGCTGGCGCTTCATCGAGTGATTCGAACCCCCGCGCGCGTGGATCTGTACCTGGCGATCAGCCGGTTCGTCAAGGAGAAGCACGAGGAGGCAGGCCTCTCCCTGTCTGGCATCCGCGTCAAGCGCCATTTCGCATGGGACGGCCCGACGCGGGCGGGTGCGGGGCGATACTTCCTCTACGTCGGCCGCCTGTCCGAAGAAAAAGGTCTGAGCTCCCTCGTCCGGAATTGGGATCATGACGCGGGCGAGTTCCTGATCGCCGGCAGTGGTCCGCAGGAGGGCGAGCTGAGGGGGATCGGGAGGAAGGGAGTGTCGTTCACCGGGGCCGTTCCGCCGAGCCGGATCCAGGAGCTCCTCGTTGACGCCCGCGCTCTCCTCGTCCCCTCGCGGTGGTACGAGGGAGCGGGCAAGGTCGTCCTGGAGGCCTACGCGGCCGGGGTTCCCGTTGTGGCAAGCCGGATCGGAGCCCTGCCCGAGGTGGTCGAGGAGGACCTTTCAGGGTTCTTGCTCCCTCCTGAGGACCCGGCGAGCTGGCTTGCTGCCTGCAAGAGATTGCTCGACGACCGAGTGTCCATGAGGCTAGGTCAGGGCGCGAGGCGTCTGTGGCAGGCTTCCTTCAGCCCCGATGTGGGACTGAAGGAGATGGAGAGCGCCTACGCGGAAGCGATGGAGCGACAAAAGGAACGCACGCACGCGACGGGCTAGGCACCGGTCGCCGAATGGGCGGCCGCCGTCAGCACGTGGCCTCGGCGAAGGTTCCCGTCTCGTCGTTCGAATAGCCGGTCCATTGGGCTTCGGTGCGGTTCGCGTCCTTCCAGATCCAGAAGTCATCGTCGAGCGATGAGACGAAGTACGTGTTGTCCTCGAAGTGGTTGTTGCGGGAATCGAAGATGTCGTCCTGCCCCACGTACTGTTCTGCACCGGTTCGGCCGGCGCACATCGTGACGGTGTTGTCGTGAACGGTCACGTCCGTGGTGATGTACCCGTCGCTCTGACGATCGTCTTGATACAACCGGATGCCGTACCCACTGGTGTCTGACGCCACCACCGTGACGATGTTCCCAGCGACCTCGACGGAGCTCGAGTCGCCGATCTTGATGGCGTCCCGATCGTTTCCATATACGACGTTGTCTCGGATGATGCCCGCGTAGCTGATCTCGTAGAAGATCCCGTGCTTCGCGTTGTTCGTAACCGTGTTGTTCTCGACGGTCACGTTCACGTTCTCGATGTCGATCCACAGCCCGGTCCCATAGTTGTCGTGCGCGTTGTTGCCCGTGAGGACCAGGTTCGACGTCTTGACCCACTTGCTGCCTCCGGCCTCCCATCCGTCGTCATATCCCGCGGTGTTGTTGTGATCGATCTCGTTGCCATCCACCAGGACCCCGTCCACCTGGTAGCCATGCAGCCCGAGCTGGCCCTGATCGTGGACGTGATTGCCTCGCACGATCGCCGACGGAGAGGAGGCGTCGATGCCACCACCGTGGTTCAGCCGAACCTCGTTGTTCTGGACAACCCAGTTCGCGCCGCTCCCGGTGGCGATGGCGCCGGTCTGCGCCGGCGTGGCGAACTTCTCGACGATCAGACCCTCGACTGTGACCGAGGTCGCGCCATTGCCGTCGACGGCCTTCGCGGCGAGGGCGTACTCGACGTCGTGACCAGCCGGATCCTGCGCCAGGTAGATCTCATCGGCGGCGTAGTCGACATAGACCTGTCCGTCGCCGAGATTCGACATCGAGAGGACCCGCTCCAGCCTGACATCGTCGAAGAAGACGTCGTCGGGGTACGCGCAGGCGTTCGTCCCGTTTTCGCACTCACCGATCAGCGACCCGGGATTCGACGTGCCTCCCTCGTGGATCCATCGATCGCCGCTGTGCGTCCACGAACTGATCTCCTTGGCGCCGTTCAGCACGGCGCCCGGCTCTCCGAGCAGCACGTCGTTGCTCTTGGGCCTGAGCGCCGTGGTGAGCCGGAATGTGCCGGCTTGGATGCAGAACGTCGTCCCGGAGGGATTGGCGTCGAGCGCCGACTGAATGTCCGTTCCGGGGTTGATCGTGACTCCGCTACAACCCTCCGTGGCTGTCGGCGTCGGCGTCGGCGTCGGGGTGGGCGTTGGTGTTGGCGTTGGTGTTGGCGTCGGTGTCGGCGTCGGCGTTGGCGTTGGATCGGGGCTGGGCGTGGGGGTCGGAGTTGGGAGCGGGCTTGGATCGCACTTCTTGTGTGGCTTGTTTCCCTTGCACGAAGCGTTTCCACGCGGAGGTCCGCCGCCGATGCCGGCTGGGGCCATGAAAACCCGAGCTGCGGTCGAGCGAACCGATGGGACGGCGAGCGTCCCCCACAGGATTGCGAGGACGGCGACCATGACCACGGGTACCGATGGGCTGGGCCGCGGGTGCCGTAGACCTGCCACCCATGTTCCCTGGCCGAGCGCGCTGTTCCCGACCCTTCGCCGCCAGCTCTCCGAACCCGTCAGCGTTGATCCGCGGAGAAGGAAGCCAAGGCGATGAAGATCTCGGGTTCGAAGAAGGACGACTCTCGACCCGTCCCGCGCCGCCCCGAGGTCCTTCTTCGCGATCCGAGGATCCTCGAGGAGTGCTCGGCTGGACCTGCCCGTCGCGTAGTGGGCTTCCGTCAACGTGAGCCACAACGGCAGCTCCCGCTGGGCCTGAGGACCCGCAGGGAGTGGCCGGCCCGACGTCGCAGGGGTCACCCAATGTGGATCGGCCCCTGTCCTCAGTCCAGTGCTACCAAACCATGGGTATTTCTCTCAGTGATCGCTCGAAGTGGGGGGCTATCTCGCTTCGGTTTCCGCGATGGCGAGGTCGATGTCGTCGAGGATCCCTTTCGGCAGATCGTTGGCCGCAGCCCCGATCCAACCATCGATCTGCTCGGCCCGGCGTACGCCCACGATGGCTCCGGTGACTCCCTCAGCGGCCAACGTCCAGGCCACTGCGAGTGAGGGCAAGCTCATGCCGAGCTGAGTGGCTAAGGGCCGGAGTCGCTCGACCAACGCGAGCGCCTTGGACAGCGCTGGGTCCTGAAAGTGCGCCGCTCGGCGCCGCCAGTCGTCTGCAGCCAGAGCATCCAGGGTCCGTGCATCGAACTTGCCGGTGAGCAAGCCTGAGGCCAGCGGTGCGTACACGATCACGCCGGTTCCATGTGCGACGCACCAGGAAATCACATCATGCCGTGCTCCCCGGTTGATGAGATTGAGGGGAGGCTGGACGGAGTCCACATGCCGGATCGCTTCGCACCGGTCGAGGAGTTCCGTGTCGAAGTTCGAGACCCCTCCCCACCGTACCTTGCCCTGCGAGATCAGCTCTCCCATGGTTCCCCACGAGTCCTCGACGGCGGTCCCGGTCGTGGGGTCGGGCCAATGGAACTGGAAGAGGTCGATGCGCGTGACGTTCAGGCGGCGCAGGCTCTCGTCACATTCACGAACGATGGTGGAGGGCCGGAGGTCGGACGAAATGGTGGACGAGCCCCCATAGTAGTTCCTGCCACACTTGGTGAAGACGAACACCTCCTCCCCGACCCGGTACGGCGCGAGGGCACGGCCCACCACTTCTTCAGAATGCCCCAGTCCGTAGACAGGGGCGGTGTCGACCCAGTTGATGCCTGACTCGATCCCCTGACGGAGGGCCGCCACGGACTCGCGATCGTCGACCGGGCCCCATCCGAACTCGTAGGGCCCGCCTATCGCCCATGTGCCGAGCCCGATGAGCGTGATCTCAGGACCCGAGGAGCCCAGTCGTCGCGTTCTCAGCACCGATCCAACGCCTGCTTCTGGCGCGGGTCCACCCTCTGGACGTGGCGCCCCGCCCTCACGGCTGGCGCGTCTCAGGGCGGGGAGTCGGTCGATCCGCCTCGATCTCGGGGATCCGCCTCCCATGAACCGATTCGCCGCCGTTCGGCTCGACGAGGGGCGAGGGACGACCTCCACCCTGGTGCGGCACGGGGAGGTAATAGGGATAGGTCCGCTCACGTCCCGGCCTGAACTTGTTCAGGACGGCGCCGAGGATGGGGGCATTCACCTGTGCGAGCTGCTGCCGTGCCCGACCCACCACGCGACGGGTGGTACGTTCTGCATCGACGACGAAAAGGACACCGTCCGTCGCCGGTGCTACGGTCACGGCGTCCGCCACACCCAGGATGGGGGCAACGTCGATCAAGACGATGTCACTCATCCTCCTCAACTCGGCAATGAGGCGGGCGAATGCCTCAGTCCCCAACAGCCCGTCAGCATCGGACGGCGAGCCCCCGCTCGGAACGAGGGACAGGTTCGGGATGACAGATGGCACGAGTGCATTCCTGAGTTCGGCGGAGCCAGTCAGCACCTCCGTGAGACCGGGCGCGTCTGCGATGGCGAAGAATCGATGCAATCGCGGCCTCCGGTAATCGGCGGACACGGCGACCACTCGCTTCCCTGAGTAGGCGATCACGGCCGCCAGGTTTGCGGTCGTCGACGACTTCCCTTCGCCCGGATTCGAGCTCGTGACCAGAATCACCTTGGCTCCAGATCTGGCTGCCGCGATCAAGAGGCCCGCGCGAAGCGTCCGGAACGCTTCGACCACGGCAGGATCTCGCTCTGCGCGACTTGCCATGACTCCCTGGTACGCGTTCCGGAGCGTGGGCGACCGAGGGACGGCGGCGAGGACGGGAGCCCCGATGTTTGACTCGAGATCGGCCATGCCTCTGAGTCGCTCATCGAGACGATCTCGCACGAATGCGGCTCCCACGCCCAGGGCAAGACCCAGCAGCAAGGCGAGGGCAACGT
>JBIOYQ010000205.1:0-11362 GCA_044870295.1 Actinomycetota bacterium | reverse complement strand
CGTGCCGCCGCCCTCCGATGAATTCCTGGCTGCCCTCAGGAAAGGACCTGCTCGGTGACACTCCGGCTGTCGAACGCCGCCCACTGCAGTCCTTATCCGGCCCGTAGCCGGCACAGTCCTCGTTCGGCGAACGGCTTGAACTCGCGCACCGACAGCGCCGGTTTCAGCCCCCCCACCATCCCCTCGACCAGTCCCCGGTGCAGTGTGCACACCAGATCGCGATAGTCGTCGGCCAGGTCGCGGAACGGACAGTGGCGCATCGTCACCTCGATCCCGTCGCCGGGCTCCCGCCGGAAGCGCGGCTCGAACCCGGCGCGGGCCATCGCCTCCTGGAGGATGGCCAGGTTCCTCCTTGCGGGCAACCGTACCCCCGGCTTCGGCCCTCCTTGCGCCACCAGGTACGCCCCCCACTGTCGCGCCAGCCCTTGAGCATGCTCGAGGTCCCGCCGGCCCGCCACCATCCCGCACAACATCTCCGCGAGCAACCGGTAGTCACGGCCCTCTTCGTGCTCGGCCTCTCGCACCGAATACAGGGTTTGGGGCCGCCCCACCGCCGCCGTCTTCCGGATCTCCCGGGACACCAGCCCCGCCTCCTCGAGACGGCGGAGGTGCGGACGAAGCGTGTTGGGGTGCAGCGACAGGCGCCGCGACATCTCCCTCACGGACACCGGGCGTCCGGCCAGGCCGATGTACCGGTACAGCCGGTAGCGGGTATCCTCCGCCAGCGCCTTGTGGATCTCCAGCGCCTTGGTCTCGGGCATGATCACGACCCCTGTCGACGGTTCCTCCGCAGCACCGTACTATCGAAGGGCAGCACGGTGACAAACAGGATAATCCCGCTCACGGAGCCAGAGTTCTATGCCCACCCAGGAACAGGTCCGCCAGGCTCTCCGAGCCGTTCTCGACCCTGAGATCGGCAAGCCGATCGAAGACGTCGGCATGCTCAAGGGCATCGAAGTCGACAACGGTCTCGTCCGCGTCTTCGTCCTGCTGACCATCGCCGGCTGCCCGCTCAAGGACCGGATCGACACCGACGTTCGCGCCGCGGTCGGACCGATCCTCGACGAGGGGCAGCGGGTCGAGGTCATTCTCGGTGAGATGAGTGAGGACGAGCGGAAGGAGCTGGTGACGAAGCTTCGCGGCGGGACGGCCCCCGTCGAGCAGCGAACCTTCTTCACAGGGACCGACACCACCGTGATCGCCGTGGCATCGGGGAAGGGCGGCGTCGGCAAGTCTACGGTCACGGTCAACCTCGCCGCCGCGCTGGCCGCGGAGGGCCATCGCGTCGGCGTGGTCGACGTCGACGTCTGGGGCTTCTCCGTCCCCCGCATGATGGGCCTGTCCGGCCAGCGGCCGGTGGGCTTCAACAACATGATCCTCCCCCTCGAGTCCCACGGTGTGCGGATCATCTCCATGGGCTTCTTCGTCGACGAGGAAACACCGGTCATCTGGCGAGGGCCCATGCTCCACAAGGCGGTCCAGCAGTTCCTCGGCGACGTGTACTGGGGCGACCTGGACTTCCTGCTGGCCGACCTTCCTCCTGGCACGGGCGACGTCTCCATCTCCATCGCGGGCTTCCTTCCCGGCGCCCAGATGCTGGTGGTGACCACCCCGCAGGAGGCCGCCCGGAAGGTGGCCGAGCGGGCCGGGAAGATGGCGAGCCAGACGCACCTGAAGGTCCTCGGAGTCGTCGAGAACATGTCGTACTTCGCTTGCCCACACTGCGGCGAGCGCACCTACCTCTTCGGCGAGGGCGGCGGTCAGCAGGCCGCGGACACCCTGGGGGTGCCGCTGGTCGGTCAGATCCCGCTCATGCCCGAGCTGCGCGAAGGTGGCGACGCCGGAACACCCGTGGTGGTGTCCCATCCCGACTCCGCGGCGGGCGCGGCCCTGATCGACGCCGCCCGCCTCCTGGCCACGGAGTCTCGGACGCTGGTGCGCAAGCCGCTCGGACTGACCGTGGCGCCGCGGGGCTGACGGCGCGTCTCCCCGCACGCTCCATCGTCAGGCCGGGTCGATCCGGTACACCCCACCCGACAACGAAAGCACGTACAACTCCCCCGCTTGGTCCTCTCCGAAGGACGCCAGGACGTCGGCGGTGACTCCCAGAGAGACGGGCTTCCCCATCCCACCCCCCTCCGGGGGCACGAAGGCCTTCAGCTCGCCCTGGCAGAAGTCGGCGAAGACGTACGCGCCCACCAGGTCGGGGATCGCCGAGCCCCGGTAGACGAACCCTCCGGTCACCACGCACCGCCCTCCACTGTGGTCGTACTCGTAGACGGGGGGGACGGTGTTTGGGGGAACGTTGTCGCTCTGGGGCACGGTCCCCTCCAGCACGCTCCACCCGTAGTTCCGGCCTCCCTTCGAACCGGCCGGCTCGACGTCGATCTCCTCGCGCTCGCTGCCGCCGACGTCGCCGATCCAGAGGTCCCCGGTCTCGCGGTCGAACGCATACCGCCACGGGTTGCGCAGCCCGAAGTCCCAGATCTCCGGCCGTGCCCCGGCCCGACCCACGAACGGGTTGTCGGGTGGGATGCCGTAGGGCTTGCCGCCGGACGGCCTCGGGTCGATGCGAAGCATCTTGGCCAGCAGCACCTCCAGGTTCTGCCCGTTGCCGTTCGGGTCGCCCTGGCTCCCACCGTCGCCCATCCCGATGTAGAGGTATCCGTCCGGCCCGAACACCAGGTTGCCGCCGTTGTGGTTCGAGAAGGGCTGCTGGATGAACAGGACCCGCCGGGCCGACCCGGCATCGGCGCGATCACCCTGCATCCGGTATTCGACGACGTTCGTGTCGCCGCCGGTGTCGGTGTAGTTCACGTACAGGAAGGTGCCGTCGGGTGAGAACGCCAGGCCGAGGAGCCCCTGCTCGCTGCCGGTCGAGACGAGCGAGCTGACGTCGAGGACGGGCGTGCCGTCGACCTGTCCTCCCCTGATCGCCATCACCCGCCCGCCCTTCTCGGCCACGTACAGCGCGTCGTCTCCGGTGCGGATGGCCATGCCCAGCGGCGCGTCGAGGGTGGCCACCTTCGTCAGCTCCACCGAGACGTTGGAGAGGTCGGGACCCGCGGCGGGGCTCGGGGAGGTCGGGGGGGACGACGCGCCGGGAGGCGGGGAGGGCGGGGACGACGTGGCAACGGTCGAGCCCTCGCCCCCGCAGGCGGTGGCGATCATCGCCACCAGGCCCACCAGGGCGAAGGCTCGCCGCATGCGCAAAGGATATGGGCCCGCGCTCGCTTTCGCGGCCAGGGGCGTCAGGCCCTGACCGTCGCCCGCCTCGTGATCATCCGCTGCGCCGCCAACCCGGCCGCCGCCAGCACCAGCAGCACCAGCGCCGTGATGGCCAGGGTCCGCCACAGGCTGGACACGCCCTCGGACGTGGCGGCCGCAGGCGCCGTCGCGGGTGCCGGGGCCGCGGTGGGCGGGGCAGGCGCTGCCGTGGTCGGCACCACCGGCACCACGGCCTGCGTGGTCGTGTCCTTGGAGGTCCCGTCCCCCACCACCACCGCGCCGACCATGGCGGGGTGGAGCATGCAGAAGTACGGGTAGACACCCGAGGCCTTGAACGTGAACTGGGCGGACTTCCCCGGGGCCAGGACGTCCGCGCTCCCCCATCCGTAGACGGCACCCGTCACGGTGTGCTCCATGGGGTCCTTGTTCGTCCACGTCACCGACTGTCCCGGCTGGACCCGGATCACCGTCGGGGAGAAGCACGCCTCGACCAGGTCCACGCGAACGCCCTTCGCGTCGGTGAACGCCCCGCCGTGGCAGCCTCCGCCGCCCGCCACCGCCCCCGGCGCCCACAGGGCCAACGCTGCCAGCGCGAGCACCCCGACAGCCAACATTCGTTTCACCATCTGACCGCTCCTTTCGATCGACCCCTTGGCGCTACTACGTCGGGGCAAGACGTTCGGTTCCGCCTCATCGCAGCGACTCGGCGATGCCGATGGCCTGGTCCTTCGAGATGTCGGCCTCGATGCGATATGTCACGGACCCGTGCTGCCACAGAAGCACGTTGCCAGCCAGCCGGGTCTGGTCGGGGATCTGGCTGCCGTTCTGATCGAGGTAGGAGATCGTGTGCGGCTGGCCCTCGATCCAGTAGCCGGGATCCCCGTTGACCATGACCGGCTCGACGCTGGTCCCGCCCTCGAAGATGATCTTCTTCTCCAGGAACTCCGTGTCGATCTTGGCCTGGAATTCCATCAGCAGCAGGCCGGCGCCGGTCAGTTTCGCCTCCGGCAGGTCTGGACGTGGGCGGTACAGCAGGATCACCTGGTCCTCGATGAAGCCCTGACGCAGGTACACCTCATCGGGCGCGCCGAGCTCCTCCGGGATTCCGATCTGGAAGGGGAGCACGCCCTGGACCTGCGCCAGCGCCACCCGTTTGCCCAGGTCCAAGCGCCGACCGAGCGACGTGGGGGCGGGCGACGGCGACGAAGGCACCGACGTCGTCGGCGACGGGGTGATGACGATCTTCACGCCACGAAGCCCGAGCCACCCCGCCACAGCGTGGCGGGCCGACGGCGAGAACACCAGCGTTCCGGCGACGATGGCCACGGCCACCGCCACCGAGACAGCGGCCCGCGCCGGGATCGCCCAGCGCGGTGCCAGCACCCGCCGGAGCGGGCGGCGTGACCCCGCCAGGCTCCGTCGCCCCGTGACCGGCGTCTCGCGGAGACGCCGAGCGATCAGCCCCGACAGGTCCGGCATCTCCGGATAGGCGACGAAGGGCGCCGCCCCCCGAAGGGCCGCCTCGAGCTGATCGTCGGACAGCGTCCGCGCGTCAGGCACCGTGCACCACCCGTTCCCCTTCCTCCGGTTCGATCGGCGCCTCCGCCATGGTGGCCCGGAGCCGCGCCAGGGCCCGGAACAGCCGCGACTTCACCGTGCCGCGCGCGCATCCGAGGGCCTCGGCCATCTCCGCCTCCGACAGGTCGAACCAGTACCGGTACGCGATCACCAATCGCTCCTCCGGCCGCAGCCGGCTCACTGCCGCCACCACCTCGGCATGCCGCTCCTGCGCGAGGGCCGCCCCCTCCGGCGATGGGACCGCATCGTCTGAAGGACGGCCCTCGGCAGCCCTGACCGCCAGGTTCGCCTGCCGGCGGGTGGACCGCCGGCGGCTGATCGCCTCGTTGGCCACGATGCGGAGCAGCCAGGGCCGGAAGGGCGATCCCTCCCGGAACCGCCCCAGCGCGCGGTACGCCTTCACCAGCGCCTCCTGCACGGCGTCCTGCGCGTCGGCCGACTGCCCGGTGATGACGTACGCCGTTCGCGCGGCTAGGTCCTGGTGCATCCGCACGAGCTCCTCGTAGGCCTCGACATCGCCTCGCTTGGCCCGGTGGACGAGTTCGCTCTCCTCCAGTGGTCGGCCCCCCATGGAGTCATTCCATCCCATCTACGCCCGCGCCGGGCGCTGGGTTCCGGCGGGCCTCAGAGGCCGGGTCAGAGGCCGGTGGTGTCGGCGGCGTCGGGTGGGGAGGGTTCGGCCGCGGGGCGCCGCGATTGGATGGCGAAGCGCGTCAGCATCACCACCGCCAGCGTCACGGCCACGAGGCTGGTCCACTGGCTGCCGGTGAGGCCGAAGAACCGGCTCTCGACGCGCAGGAAGTCCGTCCAGATCCGGCCGGACCCGTACCAGAGCATGTAGGTGAAGAACAGGATGCCCGCCCGTCGCGCCCTGCGGTTGAGGAACACCAGCAACAGGACCAGGCCCATGGTGAGCAGCAGGTCGTAGAGCGCCGTTTGGTGGACGCCGATCCCGGTCCCCAGGATCCGCCCCGCGCTGTCGGTCAGGGTCGCACCGGAGGAGGTGATCGTCTGGGCATGGCTGTCGGCGAGGCCGGTGGAGCACCGGCCCAACTCGCAGCTGTACCCGGAGAGCTGCCCGCCGTGGTACTGGAACGCCAGCAGCGACGAGGTCGGCTTGCCCAGGTGATCGCCGATGATCAGGTCCCCGACCCGCCCGATGACCACCCCCAACGGGATGGGGATGGCCGCGGCGTCGAGGCCCGGCAGGAAGGGCAGGCGGGCCCGCCGGATCACGACGTACCCGAACAGGACCGCCCCCACCACGCCCCCGAGCTGGCTCAGGCCTCCCTGATAGATCTTCAGGATGTCGAGCGGGTTGTGGAACTCGGAGAGGTGCGTGAACACGTACCCCAATCGGGACCCGACGATGGTGCCGATGAGCACGGCGGTGAGGATGGAGTTGTAGCTCTCCTCCGGGTAGCCGCGCTTGCGGGCCTCGTGCGTGAACACGTACGCGCCGGCCAGGAAGCCGACGGCGATCCCGACGCCGTGAGGCGAGATGGCGAAGCGCGACCCGACGTGGAACCGGTCGATGACCTTCCACCCGATCGACGCCAGGAGCTCGATCTCCGACATCAAGCGCCCACTGTACCGGGGCGCGCAGTCTTCGGAACCCGCCGCCCCAGGACCACGGGCGACACCGTCGCCGACCACACGTCCGCTAGGCCGCGGCCGAGGAGCAGGCCCCCGACCACGTCGGCCGGATAGTGCACGCCGAGGTACACCCGCGAGGCTCCTACCGTCGCCGCCAGCGCGGACAGGCCCCGGCGGAGACCGGCGGGCGCGGTGAGGTCGCGACCAAGAACCCGCCCGAACGCCAGCAGCACGGCGGGATGACTGCTCGGCCAGGACGTGCCTCGGGGCTCTGCGATGAGCAACCGGAACCGTTCCAGGGCGCGGTACGGCCGCGGCCGCGCCACCACGCGCTTCAGCCCCTGTCCCACCGCCCACATGGCGAAGGCAGCACCCAACGCATCGACCGCCTCACGCCGGCGCCGCCCCGCGGTGGCCACGACCACGGCCGCACCCACGGAGGCCCAGATCGATCCGAACTCGGTGACGGACGTGAACAGGATGTCGGCAAGCGGCCCACGAGACCGATTCAGCGTTCGGTACCCCGCTCGATCCACGACCTGGCCGCCCGGCAGGCCGGCGGCCGCCCCCACCACCAGGGCGGCGACGCACGCCGCGGCTCCCGCGGCCCACGGTCGCGCGTCGCTTTCCTCCACCGGCCACAGCCTATAGGCTGGGGAACCGTGCGCGACGATCACGACATGCCTCCGGCGGGCACGCCCCATCTCCCCGGCCAGGACGTGCGCAAGGCGGAACGCGACCACGATCGCGAGATCCAACGGGCGCGTCAGGCTCGCGTGGTCAAGGTCATCGTGGCCCTGTTCCTTCTGGGCGTGCTCATCGCCTTCATCGTGGCGAACTCGCAGTCGGTCGTAGTCCATTTCGTCTTCGTGACCCGCCGGCCCGCGCTCATCTGGGTGATGTTCACGTGCGCGATCCTGGGCGGGATCATCGGCTACCTGATCGGTCGGCCGGGCAAGCAGATCGGCTCGCGCCGCCGGAAGGACGAGCCGAAGAGGGACTGACGCCGCCGCGGGCTGCGTCTACGGCAGGAACTGCACCTTTGCCGCGATCTCGGCCGTGAACGCCGTGATCACCGCCAGGTAGAAGAACCCCGTCGCGGACTGGACGGCCGTCGGCCTGGTTCCCCGCAAAGTGAGCCGGATGAACACGGCGATCAGCGCCGTGCACGCCACCATCCCGATGGCGATCCACGAGGAGCTCGAGCCGATGGTCAACAGCGGGTTCAACGACGAGGACGCCGAGGTGCTCGTCCTCCCGGAGCCGAACCCGGCCACCACGGCAACGGCTTCGACCACGATCGCCGCCAGCAGCAGGATGGTCGTGCGGTTGATCGGCGTTCGCGTGAGCTTCCGATCCGTCAGATACCAATGGCCCAGCAGCAGCCCGTCGAGCACCGCGCCGGTGAACAGCGCCCCCGCCATCAGCTCGAAGATCGCCAGCCCCAGGGCCTGATCCGTGGTCCTGGCGAACGCCACTAGGGCCGCCCCGCCCAGCGGGACGGTGGCGATCCCCACCCAGCGCGCCACGGTGGCGGCCCCGAACGCGGCCAGGAGCAGCCACAGGAGCGTCGCCAGTGCCATCGCGACGGCCAGGGCCACCGCCAGCCTGCCGGCCGAGGCGGTGCTCGCGTCATAGGCTCCCGCGGCCGCTCCCGCCGCGCCGGCTGCCAGCGCCAGCACGATGGACCCTGTGAGGTAGAAGAAGCCGCGCCGCACCTCGCCCCACAGCGGCGTCAGGAACAGGATCGCCGCGCCCCCGACGGCGGCCTCGATCAGCACCAGGGCCATCACCCCGGCAGGTCCCCTCATCGGGTGCCAAGGGTAGCGTGCATGGCCGTGGGCCCCTCAGCCCCGGGATCGAGGCCCTTGCTTCCGGAACCAGGTTGCTCTATTTTCTAACAAGCAAGACGGGGGGCACACGTTGTCCAGGCAGCTTGGTTTGCTAGTCGTCGTCACGTTCGTGGCGGGCGGCCTGGCCCCGACCCAAAGCGTCGCTGTTCCTCAGCCTCCCGTCGCTACCCCAAACATCCTCGTGCTGGTCACTGACGATCAGACATGGGCCAACTTCACACGGGAGCTCATGCCAAAGACGTTCTCGGGTCTGGTGGATCGGGGCGTCCTGTTCGATCGGGCGTATGACGCAAGCTCGCTGTGCTGTCCTTCCCGAGCCGAGCTGCTCACGGGACTGTTCGAGAGTCACACTGGCGTCGATGACAATTCGGTCCCCCTCAACAGGTTCACCATCGTCGACGCCCTGCACGACATCGGGTATCGCACCAGCCTGGCGGGCAAGTGGCTGAACTCCGAGCCATGCGATCCACAGCCGAACTTCGACCAGTGGGTGTGCGCGGGGGCGGGACGATCGAGCTACTCCTTGGTGAACCCCACGCTCAACGTGAATGGGAGCTGGGTCAGCTTCACCGGGTACCAGACCGACATCTTGGCCGACTACACCGTCGACTTCGTCGAGTCGACCCCTTCGGATCAACCGTTCTTCGCGATGTACACCCCCACCAGCCCTCACCTACCGGCGAACGATGACCGCTGCTCGACCATCCCGGTCAGTCCCTACCGCCCACCCTCCTACGACGAGGACACCCAGACCAACGGGAAGCCGATGTACGTGGCACGGCCGCCGCTGGGGAAGATGGAGAAGACCCAGATCGACGCCGACCACAAGCTGATGACCAGGGCGGTGCCGTGCCTCGACGCTTCGATCGGGTCGGTCCTGGATGGCCTCGATGCCAGTGGCAGAGCCGAAGAGACGATGGTCGTCTTCCTGTCCGACAACGGGTTCCTGTTCGGAGAGCACCGTCGATGGAACAAGGAGGTGCCCTACCAGGAAGCTAGCCATGTCCCTATGGTCATCCGGTACCCACCGCTGGTCCCCGAGGATCAGCCCTTCACGATCAGCGCTCTGGCGGAGAACGTGGACATCGCCGCCACCATCGCGGACATCATCGGGATCCATTGGGGAGCCGACGGCCTGTCGCTTGCGCCGATCCTCGAGGGAAGCGCGACGGCCGTCCGGGGTGGTGCGTTGATCCAGCATTGCCAGGGCGCCAACGCCCCGTGCATGCCGCCGATCCTTCCGTTCAACATGTCGTCAGCCCCCAGCTCCAACGCGATCATCACCGACCAGTACTCATACATCGAGCACGAGACCGGAGAGACTGAGCTGTACGACCTCGCCGCGGACCCGTACGAGATGCGGAACGCTTCGGGTGACCCGGCCTATGCGGAGGAAGAGGCGCAGCTCGTTGCCGATCTCGCCGCCCTGCTGGCGCCCCCGGAGACGGACACCACCATCGTCAGCGGCCCGGAGGGCGCGTTGGCCACACGCATGGCCTCCTACACGTTCTTCTCGCAATCGCGCTTGGCCAGTTACGAATGCCGGCTGGAGCGAGACGCGTGGCAGGGCCCGTGGACACCCTGCAACCGGGATGGAGTCAGCGTGGGTCCGTTCGATGACGGAACCTATACCTTCCTCGTCAGGGGTACCGACGAGCACGGCGTCACCGACGCCACGCCGGCCAGCCGGTCGCTCTCGGTCACCTCGACGGGGCCGGACATCACCATCACTTCCTCGCCCGGCGTTCACACACAGGAGAGCTCGCTGACGTACGAATTCTCCAGCGACACCCCGGGCGCCACGTACGAGTGCACGATCGGTCTGGTGGGGACGAGCGAGACCTGGACGCCGTGCGCGCCACCCAGCGTCACCTACGGACCGCTCTCCGACGGATCTTGGGTCTTCCAGGTTCGAGCGATCGACGGCTCGGGGGTGGCGAGCGCTCCGCCGGCCGCGGCTCGAACGCGAGTGGACAACTCGGGACCGCAGGTGACCTTCAGCCTGTCGCCGTCGAAGTGGACGCGACTCACCGCGGCGTCCTTCCGGTTCTTCGCCAACGAACCGCTCCTCGCGGGCCTCGACTGCAGTCTTGACGGGCTGCCCGCGGTCGACTGCACCAGCGGGATCTTCGGAACCGCCGACCTCGCTCTCGGTGCCCACACCTTGACCGTGACCGGGAGCGACGAGTTGGGGCTGACAGCCACCACCATGTACCCGTGGACGATCGACGCCTCAGCTCCGAAGCTCACCATCAGCGGGCCCCCCGCCTACAGCAATCAGCAGACGTCGACGGTGATCATCACGCCGGACGAGAATCTCGACAGCACCGGCCCCACGTGCGCCCTCGACGGCGAGAACCTCCTCGTGGGGATCTATCTGAAGAGTGGTTGTCAGAAAGGGTCGGTCGTCGTCCGCAAGCTCACGGAGGGCCTCCATACCTTCCAGGCCGCCGGCACGGATCAAGCTGGCAACGTCTCCTCGATCGTGACCTACACATGGATCGTGGACACGATCGCCCCCGTCACCACCATCGAGTCCGGACCCAGCGACCCGAGCACACAGACCCATGCTGTCTTCGAGTTCTCTGCGGTGGACGCGTCGCCGGTGACGTTCACGTGCTCCCTCGACGGGGCGCCGCCCGTGCCATGCGCGTCCGGGGTGAGGGTTCGGAATTTGAGCCTCGGAACGCATACGTTCAGCATTTGGGGGACCGATGCGGCGACCAACGTCAGCCATCCCGTGACGTGGGCGTGGTCCGTGATCGGAGCCTGAGGTACCGCAGTCAGGCCGGAGTCGCACCGTCCCAGCCGGTACTCTGTCACGATGCCGCTGTTCCGCAGACGTGGCCGTGATGGTCCGCAACCAACCGGAAGGCCGTCACGCGCGTCCGTGCCGGTCCGGCCGGCGAGCCCGAGCCGCGACGACATGGACTGGCGAACGTTCGACGCGGTGGGCGACCAGTACGCGCGCCTGCTGGCACCGCACCTCGGCACCGTCGCCGATGACCTGGTGAAGCTGCTCGGCGTCCAGGCAGGCCAGCGCGTGTTGGATCTGGGGACCGGAACCGGCGTGGGAGCCCGGGCGGCCGCTCGGATCGCGGGCTCCG
>JBIOYQ010000204.1:0-3826 GCA_044870295.1 Actinomycetota bacterium | reverse complement strand
CGCCTCGGCGAGGAGCTGGGCGAACAGATGCACCTGGACACCCTTGTCCCGGAGCTTCTGCGCGAACGCGTCGTGCTCCTCACGGGCCCGTTGCGCCCACATGACGTCGTCGAACAGCAGCTCGTCGACGTTGGCCGGGGTGAGCCGGGTGAGCTCGAGCCCCGGCCTGTGGACGATGACCTGATGGAGCCGACCGACTTCGGAATCGACGTGGAGAGACATGGGGATCCTTCCCGGTTTCGGGTGACTAGTTGCGAGAGGCCGAGTCCCGATACGGCGGAACCGGCAGTGGCTCGGACATGCGGGTGCGCTGCGCGAGGTACACGGGGATGCCAAGGAGGAAAGCCCCTCCGGCGAAGATGAACGGCAGGTACTCCTCCAGCCGGTCCTCGCCGGTGTTGCGCGAGTAGATGATGAAGAGGATCGAGAACACGATCGCCACCACCGCGACGGTGACGTCTCGTACGACGCGTGGCGTGTGCAGCTCGCGACCATCCTGGACGCGCCACTTGATCTGGGCGAGGGCAGAGAACGCGTAGGGGATGGCGGCGGTGATCCCGGACATGAACACCAGGGTGTTGAAGACCGTGTAGCCGGCGGACCCCATGTAGGACAGGACCATGACGATGGAGGCCAGAACGGTCGAGGAGACGATGCCGAAGGTGGGGACGCCGCGGTCGGACAGGTGGCTGAACCGCTCGGGGAAGAGCCCGTCCTTGGCCGCCGCCAGCGGCATCTCGGCGCAGATCATCGTCCAGCCGTTCAGGGCCCCGAAGCCGGAGACCACGACCAGAGCAGCGAGCACGTAGCCGGCCCAGGTACCCCCGAAGATCTCGTTGATCGCCGTGGAGTACGGCGCGCTGGAGTCGCCCAGCTCGGCGCTCGAGACGATACCGAAGACAGCGGTGAGCGAGAGCAGGTAGACCACCGCCGTACCGATCGTGCCGAAGATGGTCGCCCGCGGCACGTTCGCAACCGGGTTCCGCACCTTCGCCGCCGCCACCGCGGCGGTCTCCACGCCCAGGTAGGAGAAGAGACAGAGGGCCATCGCCCCGCCGATCGCGGAGATGTTGCTCTCGCCGCTGATGTTCCACGTGTCGAAGTTCGCGGTGCTGATGAAGAGGAGGCCCACCGTCGACATGAACAGCAACGGGATGAACTTGAGCACGGACGTCCAGAGCTGTACGACGCCCATGTTCTTGACGCCGCTGAGGTTGATGACGGCCGGGATCCAGAGGCCGATGAGCGCCAGGACGATGGACCAGCCCTTGGCGTGGTCCTCGTTGACGAACTCCTCCACGTAGAGCACCCAGCCGACGACGATGGCTGCGTTGCCGGACCAGGCGGTGATCCAGTAGAGCCACGCGTTGGAGAAGCCAGCCAGGTTGCCGAACGCCGATCTCGCGTAGGCATATGGTCCGCCGTCGGCCGGCAGTCGAGTCGACAACGCCGCGAACATCACGGCCAGAGCCAGGGCGCCGACCGTCGTCAACGCCATCGCGAACAAGCTGATCGGTCCGTACTCCGCGAGCGAGCCAGGGAGATTGAAGATGCCGACGCCGATGATGCTGCCGACGATCAGCGCGGTTGCCTGTGGCAGACCGAGCGTGCCTGTCGCGGCAGACTCAGGCGGACTGGCGTCCCGCTCTCCTGAGCTCGAGCCCGGAGTGACCGTGGCCATGAGGTCAACGTAGACCCGACAACGGCCGCCTCAACAGCCCCAACCAGGCCGTTTCCCACAGTCTGCCGGGCCCTTCGTCCGCGCCGGTCACGGCCAAGCGTGGAGGTGGAGTTGTCGGTCCGGGCACACCGCCCACCCCGTGCGGGGCGGCGGCCCGTTCCTCCGTGCAGTCGAGCCGGGCGGCTCGGGAGCCGCACCTCCCCATGGGGGCAGGGAGATGCGGCAGTCGACGGGCCCGGATCCTCTTCTCGTGCGTGAGCCGGACGGCTCGCCCGAGCCCTCCTCCCGACGAGGGAGAGGAGGGCCGGACGTGGGGTCCGGATCAGATCAGGTGATCAGCGGTGGGATCGATGCGGTGTCCGCCGAGGCGGAACTTGCCAGGCCCAGCGGAGCCGCGACGGTCACGCCTCCCAGCGCCAGGACCACGAAGCCCTTCTTCAGGTACTTCATTTCAGATTCTTCCTCTGGTGTGGGAATCGGGCCAAGCGGCTGGGCGCGCCCCCTCCCGCACCCCGCTCGGGAGGGAGGACGACCGGTCAGTCGAGGGTGGGGCCTCTAAGGACGCGCTCATAATATTCTATGGGGTGTCTATCGGGCCAATAGTCGCCGGGTGAGACGCATCACAGGGGATTCGAACTGATACTCTCGTCAGCATGGCGCGCCCTTATGCAGACCCTGTGGAGATCCTCACGGAGCCGATCCCTGCCCAGTCGCCGTTCATCCCCCAGGACGCGAAGATCGTCGTCGGGGCGGTCGCGCCGGCGTCTCCCGATCCGATCCCGATCGTCCTGCTGCCCGGTTTCGAGTACCGGCTGAGCGAGTGGAGGCATCCGAGCACCCACGAAGTCCACTGGCGCCTGGAGCGGAGAAGGGCTGCCCAGCCCGGAGAGCGCGAGTAGCTCTCAGCAAGGGCTGAGGCCGCCCGTGCGCGGAATCGCGGTCGCGACGTGACTCTCCAGTCGCACGAGGCGTCGTTCTCCACAGATTGGCGGACCCCCTCTTCCGCGCTGGTCGGGATACCCCCTACGGTCTCGTCCTGACAGGGCTCCATCTCGGGAATCGGGGTCTGGATGACGACGACGCACGCCGCGCCGGGGTCGACCGCGCGCGACGAGCTGGTCGAGCAGCTCGACGCGCACGTGCGCGAGGTGGTCCGGCGAGAGGGCGTGGACCCGCAGGCCGACGCGGGCGTCGTACGCCGGATCGCGGAATCGGTCGTGCGGGACCACGACGAGCGCAGCCTGACCGGCGTCGTGGCGCCGGTGCCGGACATCGACGCGGTGGTCGGCGAGCTGGTGGCGAGGGTGAGCGGGTTCGGGCCGTTGCAGCCTTACCTCGACGACCCGGCGGTCGAAGAGGTCTGGATCAACGACCCCAGCCGGGTGTTCGTGGCGCGGCACGGGCGGCACGAGCTGACCAACCTGGTGCTGACCCGGGCGCAGGTGCAGGAGCTGGTCGAGCGCATGCTCAAGAGCTCGGGTCGTCGTATCGACCTGAGCCAGCCGTTCGTCGACGCCATGCTTCCCGAGGGTCATCGCTTGCACGTGGTCCTCGAGGGCATCTCCCGCGGGTTCAGCGCCGTCAACATCCGCAAGTTCGTGCTGCGCGCCAACCGGCTGCAGACCCTGGTCGACCTCGGCAGCCTGAGCCCGCGCGCGGCGGCGTTCCTCGAGGCGAGTGTGCGGGCGGGTCTGAACATCCTCATCGCCGGAGGCACGCAGGCCGGCACCATGTCATGCGAGTTGAGACATCACCGCGCGCCCCGCACGTGCGGCTCTCGGAGCCGGACGAGTGCTTGGTCGGGACCCGAACCTAGCCAATACGGATGATTCGACCGGCCGCGACCTGCCTCTAGCCTGCCAATCCTCATTCACTTGCAGTGAGGACGCCCCATGAGAACAACGGCAGCCATCAGCACGCTCGCCGGCGGGGCACTGACTCTCGGCGGCAGTGCCGCACACCCAGCGATCACGACCGCGTATGGCGCAGTCAGGGGCACGGGCCCGGCCACGAACTAGTACTTCGTGACAGAGCACGACGCTCGATCAAACAGCCACCCCCGCTGAGTCGATCGGTCGGCCTCCAGCACAAAGGTCACCAGGGAGGGACCATGCGCATCCGTACACCCATCCTCGCCGCGGCAGC
>JBIOYQ010000203.1:0-18358 GCA_044870295.1 Actinomycetota bacterium | reverse complement strand
GAAGATCAGCGTGCACCCCATCCGGCCCAGCCCGATCAACCCACTCGTTCCGCAGTTCCTCGTGAAGGGCAAGGACATCACGGTCGGGGCCTTCGAGTCTCCACCCGACGCCCCCCAGAAGGGGACGACGGACCTCCTGGACACCCTGGACGGAAGGATGGAGCACGCGGTCTCGGGGATCGATCCCGCCCACGGGAACAAGACCGCGGTCTGGGTCGCCCACAACGTGCTGGGAGGCGCCGGATCGGAAGGCCGTTGGTACGAGATCAACCCGATGCCGATCAACACGCCGACGCTGTTCCAGCAAGGCACCATCACGGACCCATCCCTGTACGTCATCAACGTTGCGCTGTCGCCCGACCGGGCGTGCAACACGACGACGTGCGCCCATGGGGACAACATGGTGGCCGGCTTCTCGACATCTTCGTCGAACGCCTTCCCCGCCTCCCAGATGGTGTCCAAGGTCGGGGCGGGCGCGCAGTCGGCGTTCGTCGTGGTCAAGCAGTCGACGACCTTCAACAACGACTTCACCTGCGCCCCCGTGTGCCGGTGGGGCGATTACGGTGGCGCCACGCCCGACCCGACGAAGATGGGAGGCTCGGTCGGCGAGGTCTGGCTCACCAACGAATGGACCAACGGAACCAACCAGACCTGGAACTGGGAGGCCACACCCTAGGTACAGCTCTGGCCTGAACGAGATTCGAGCGTGGGGCCGGCCCGCAGGGGCCGGCCGCACGTCTCTGGTCCCACTAAGCTGGGCGCCCGGCTCTCCGTAGGGAGGTGGACGATGGCGAGAGCGATCTGGACGGGCTCGATCGGCTTCGGCCTGGTCAACATCCCAGTACGGCTGTTCAACGCGGTCTCGCCCAGGACCGTCCGCTTCCACGAGTTCGAGCGCGACAGCGGCAGGCGCATCCGCCACCGCCGGGTCGTGGAGGAGGCGGACCAGGCGAGCGACTGGAGGCCCGCCTGGTCGCCGGGGTCGTCACACCCGTCTCGTCCGCCCGAAGAGGCCGCGCCGTCTACCGCCGACGACGAGCCTCGACCTTCCGCCGGAACCAAGCAGGAGCCACCGGCGCCCGAGCCCCCCGCCGTGTCCTACCAGGACGTGGTCAAGGGGTACGAGGTCGAACCGGGCCGCTTCGTCATGCTCTCGCCGGAGGAGCTTCGATCGCTCCGGCCGGAGCGAAGCCGGGTGATCGACATCCAGGAGTTCGTCAGCCTGGACGACATCGACCCCGTCTACTTCGATCGCACGTATTACGTCTCGCCGGGTTGGGGCGCCGCCGCGGAGAAGCCGTACTCCCTGCTGCTCCGCGCCATGCAACGGTCTCGCAAGGTGGGGATCGGGAGCTTCGTCCTGTCCAGCCGGCTGCACCTTGCGGCCATCCGCCCGCGCCAGGACGTCCTGGTCCTGGAGACCCTCTTCTACGGGGACGAGGTCCGCGCGGGGGCCGACCTGGACCGTCCCCCAGTGGTCGTGGAGCCCTCGGACCGTGAGATCGATGTGGCCGTCCGGCTCATCGACCTTCTGGAGGCCACGTGGGACCCGTCCCGCTTCCGGGACGAGTACCGCGAGAAGGTGCTCGAGCTGATCGGCTCGAAGGCGCCCGAGGCGACCGGAGCCGTGGAGGAACCGGGCCCGATCCCTTCCGCCGGCGTGGCCGACCTCATGGCCGCCCTCCAGGCCAGCGTGAAGGCGGCGCGCAGGCCGCGTCAGGCGGGCTCGCGCCCCCGCCGCCAGACGGGCTGATCGGCCCACCGCCCGCATCCCCCGCTCCCCGGCCCACCCCGATCAACGTCCTATTCACGCCGCAGGAGGGGCTGCCGATCCTCGAAGGGATGGTGCGCAGAACCTTGATCGCCCTGCTCACGGTCCCCCTGTCCCTCGCCGTGCTGGCCAGTCCAGGTCCGGCGTCCGCCGGTCCGGCCGGGCTCACCGCTCCCGTCCCTGGGACGGATTGCACCGTGTTCCCGGCCGACAACATCTGGAACACCAAGATCAAGACGCTCCCCGTCCATGCGAAGAGCAAGGCCTGGATGGCCAGCATGAAGGCGGGCACGACCAAGCTGCATCCCGACTTCGGTGGTCCGCCGTACGGCCTGCCGTTCGCGGTGGTCGACGACGGCCACGCCACCACGTTCGTCACCTTCGACTACGACGACGAGAGCGATCCCGGACCCTATCCGTTCGGTCCCGATACCCCGCTGGAGCAGGGATCGGACGCCCACGCCCTGATGGTCAACGGTGACACCTGTGTGCTGTACGAGCTGTTCGCCGCCGACTGGAACGGCGGGGACCCCACCGCCGGCAGCGGGGCCGTCTTCGACCTGGGCTCGAACGCCCTGCGCCCGGACCAGTGGACCTCGGCCGATGCCGCCGGCCTGCCCATCTTCCCCGGGCTCGTGCGCTACGACGAGGTGGAGGCCGGGGCCATCAACCACGCCATCCGATTCACCGCCGACCTCACCGACTGCCATCACCTGTGGCCCGCCAGGCACGACGCCGGGACGTGCAACTCGTCGTATCCGAAGATGGGCGCGCGGCTGCGCTTGAAGTCCAGCTTCAGCCTGACGAGCTTCAGCGATGAGGCGAAGGTCGTCCTGCGGGCCATGAAGAGGTACGGGATCATCCTGGCCGACAACGGCTCGAACTTCTACTTCCAGGGCGCCATGGACGATCGGTGGACCGACTCCCTGCTGGACGAGCTCAAGAGCGTCAAGGCGTCGAACTTCGAGGTGGTCGACGAGTCGTCCTGCAAGATCGACAAGGACTCGGCCCAGGCCGCGTGCCCCTGAGTCAGACCTTGTGGCGAGCCTCCAGCTCGCCGGCAAGGCGGAGGGTGTCGTCGTCGATCGACGATCCTTCCACCAGCTCATAGCGCTCCTCGAACCGGCGCAGGACCGCTGACATCGCTGCGTCCCACGTCAGCCCGGGCATCTCATCCTCCAGGGCGCCGGCCGTCGACGGATCCCAGTCCAGCTCCAACGCCTGGTACACGGGAACCAGTACATCGCGGATCCGCGACGATCCGCCCACCACGATCACGCCGCCGACGTGCGCCGCCCGCTGGACCAGGCGCTGCCCGACACCCATCAGCTTGGTGACGCCCCGGGCGTTGACGCTGTGCTCGCCGGGGCAGTACTCCCCGCGCACCTCGCCGACCCGGGCGTCGACGCCCAGGTCTTGGAGCGCGGCCGCCATGATCTCGGCCACCTCCTCGAATCGTCGACGGATACCGGTTCGCGGCGCCTCGTCCGCCGTCACCAGAGCGAATGCCACCGTGTCTTCGTGGAACACGGCCGCCCGGCCGCCCGCCAGACGATGCACGGCGCCGAACCCCATCTCCTTGGCGGCCCGCACCGCCTGGTCGAACCCTTGGGCGAGGCGATCCTTCGGCCCGAAGGCGACTACCGGCCCCGGTCGGTGGAGGCGCAGCGTGTCCGGGAGTTCGCCGTCCGAGACCCGCCGCAGGATGGCGTGCGAGACCGCCGTGTCGCGGGCGGGCGGGTCGGGAAAGCCATCGGTGATCAGGTGCAGCCTGGGCCGCTCGGTCACGCGTCCGACCGCATTGACAGCAGCTCGGCGAAGTGTGCGCCAGACACGTTCCCGCCCGACAGGATCACACCCACCTTCGCCTCGCGGGCCTCGACCGCGCCCGACAGCAGGGCGGCGAGCCCGGCCGCGCCGCTCGGTTCGACCACCACCTTCATCCGTTCGAACAGGAAGGCCATGGCGTCCACCAGTTCCCGATCGCTCACCGTCACGATCCGATCGACCAGCCGCCGGTTCACCTCGAAGGTCAGCTCGCCGGGGATGGACACCTGCAGGCCGTCGGCGATGGTCCGCGGAACGGGGACCTCGATGCGCCGCCCCGCCTCCAGCGACCGCTTCGTGTCGTCGCCCGCCTCCGGCTCCACTCCGATCACGCGGACCCCGGGCGACAGGCCCATCGCCGCCGTAGCAGACCCGGCGATCAACCCGCCCCCGCTGACGGGAACGACGAGCAGGTCCAAGGGACCCACGTCCTGCACCAGCTCCATGGTGGCTGTCCCCTGCCCCGCCATCACCATCGGGTCCTCGTAGGGCGGGACCAGGACCAGCCCCCGATCCTCCGCCAGCCGCTTTCCCAGCGCGGCACGATCCTCCCGGTACCGGTCGTAGAACACGACCTCGGCGCCATAGCCGCGCGTGGCCTCCACCTTCTCCACCGGCGCGTCCTGGGGCATCACCACGACCGCATCGGAGCCGCACAGCGACGCCGCCAAGGCCACGGCCTGGGCGTGGTTGCCACTCGAGTACGTCGCCACGCCGCTGCCGGCTGGCAAGGAAGAGATCCGGTTGAACGCGCCGCGGAACTTGAAGGCGCCACCCCGCTGGAGGTTCTCCGCCTTCAGGTGGATCCGGCCACCGGTGAGCTCATCCAGCGTCCGCGAGGTGAGGACCGGAGTCCGGTGAGCGACGCCGTCCAGCCTCTTGGCCGCAGCCTCGACATCGTCGAACGAGATCGGCAGCTCGGACATCGCATCCGACGATACAGGCCGCCCGACCAGCGCTACCGTAGCCTGAGCTGCCCGGCGTACGGGCCACGTCCGGTGAGGCACGCCGCTCCGCACCGGGCGGCGAAGGCCAACGCATCTCCGGGGGAACGGCCCTCCCCCAGGGCGGACGTCAGACCCGCGGCGAAGCTGTCGCCGGCACCGTAGGTGTCCACGATCGGACCGGGAACAGGCGCGGGGTTGAACCGCCCGGCCGTGCCGTCGGCCGTCAGGTAGCTTCCTCCCGCCTTGCCCTCGGTCCACACCGCCAGGCCGGGGACGGGCTCGAGGTCTCCGGGCCGATAGCGCTCGGCTCGGTCCTTCCGACTTCCCACCAGGGCATCGAGCTGGATGCCGACCCGGGCGAGCTGCTCGAGGACGCGGGAGGTGGCCACCACCGCGCGGGCCCGCCGGGCCAGGCGCAGCGCACCGTCGTCACCGGCGGTGTAGTAGACGGCGTCGGTGCCGTTCAGGAGATCCCAGGGGAGAGGGTCCTCGGCGTTCGGTCCGAGCCGGTCGCCGATCACCGTGATGGTCCGCTCGCCTGAGGCATCGGTGAACGTCAGGGCGCGGCGCTGGGCGGTCGGCCGGAACACCGCCTCGACCCGGATCCCCATGGCGCGAAGGGCCGCCTCCGCCCGATGGCCGAGGTGGTCGTCCCCGAGGGCGGTGAAGAACACCGCCTCCTCGGCGAGCTTGCTCAGCTGGACGGCCGCCACCGCCCCGCCGCCCCCGACCTCCTCCCATGCATCCTGGGCATGGATGATCTCGCCGGCCTCCGGCACGTGGTCGACCTCGGCGAACTCGATCCACTCGACGTGTCCCACGACCGCGACCCGCACAGCAGCTCCTCCCCTTCGACGCCGGCCCCCGGCCCAATGCCCCTGGTCAAGGGCCCAGCTCCGGGGGACCGAAGATAGGCCGATCGACCGAGGCCGGTCTACCCGTTACCGGGTACCATGTGCCCCTGATGCAGTGCCCGGAGTGTGGCTCCGATCGAGTGATCGTGCTCGTCCACTCCTTGCGGGCGCTCTGCGGGGCGTGTATGAACCAATGGAATCCGGGCGACGACGATGAGGCTTCGGTCAAGATCGCCCGCTCGGCTGCGGCGCTCTCCCGGACCTTCGCCCTCGACCTGACCCCCGCCAGCGAGGGAGAGAAGCGTTCGGGGGGCGCCGCGTCCGACCCCCTCCCCGAAGCCTGAGGTCAGCGGTATACGCCGTTGTGGCCGATGGAGTGCATGCCCGGCTGAGGGAAGAACGCCAGGCCGTGCGGCTCTTGGCCCACCACGATCCGCCGGATCACCTTGCCCGTCTTCGTGGAGATGACCGAGACGGTATTGCCGAAGCGATTGCTCGCCCAGAGCTGCGAACCATCCGGTGACACCTGGAGCATGTCGGGGCTACCGCCAACGTTCCAGGTGGCGACCACCTTGCGGGAGGCGAAGTTGATCACCGAGATCGTTCCCGCGACGCGGTTGCTGTTGTAGAGCTTGGTCCCGTCGCGGCTGACGGCGAAGCCGTGCGAGCCCGTCCCCGTCTGGATGAAGCCAATCTCCTTCATGGTCGAGGGATCCAGGATGGACACACCGCCCAAGCCCTGGTTCGCCACGAAGAACACCTTGCCGTTGGGCGACACCTTCACGTCGACCGGCCTGCCACCCACGTTGACGAAGCGGCTGACGGTCATCGTCTTGGTGTTCACCTTGGCCACGGTGCCGGTGTACTCGCAGCTGACCACCAGGTAACCGCCGTCCGGCGAGAAATCCATGTGATCGACGCCCCGGCCCGGGATCGTGAGGTCTTTGAGGACCTTCCAGGTCTTGCGGTCCCGGAACTGGAGCTTCTGGTCGTACTCCGCGACGACGATGGCCTTCGAGCCGTCCGGAGTGAAGTAGAGGTTGTAAGGGGTGGGGACGTCGATGGTGCCTTCCAGCTTGCCCGTTCGC
Organism: Actinomycetota bacterium; assembly: GCA_044870295.1. Classification (GTDB taxonomy): domain Bacteria; phylum Actinomycetota; class UBA4738; order UBA4738; family UBA4738; genus AC-52. The sequence continues at coordinate 11,871 of JBIOYQ010000203.1, read as the reverse complement.
GGATCGATCTCGCGGAGCACCCCGCTGCCCGGGTTGTCGACGTAGAGGTGCCGGAGGTCCCACGACGGCGTGACGTGGTGGGGCGCGCCACCCACGACCAGGGTGTCCACCACCTTGAAGGTCTTGGGGTCGATCACGCTGATCGTGCCGCTGCTCACGTTGGGAACGTAGACGCGCTCCGGGTCCTTGGCCACCACGGGGCTGAACACCCCGGAGGACTGGGCCGCGTACACGTTCACGGGGCCAGACGGGGACGGCGAAGGAGAGGGGCTCGGTGAGGGGGTCGTGGGAGTCACCGTCGTCGCAGTCGGACTGGGGGAGGTGGCGGCGGCCAACGGCGTCCTCGGACGGGCCGGTGGATCCTTGTCCATCCCGATGGCGACGGCCACACCGGCGGCGAGTACGACGAAGGCGCTGGCCGAGAGCACCACGATGCGGCTCGATCGAGACGCTCGAGCGTGCCGCCTTCGTCTCATGTGAGGGATGCTACCCGCGTGAGCCGGATCGACACGACTCGAGGGAGATCGCCGCGCGCGATCCTCATCGGATCCTCACCCAGGACGCGGTGATGTCGTCTCCCAGACCGTCGCCGCACACCGAGGAGGTCGAGCGATGGCGAGCAGGCCGCATGGCCAGGCTCACCGGCCCCGACGGCTGGCTCACCGTGGTGGGTCTCCACTGGCTGGAGCCGGGCGCCACCTCGGTCGGTTCGCATCCGAGGAGTGCCCTTCGGCTCCCCGCGGATCGTGCCCCGGAGCGCGTGGGAACCATCGACGTGGAGGAGGGCCAGGTGTGGTTCGAGCCCGAACCCGGGGCGCTGGTGGACCACGACGGCCACCGCGTCATGTCACGGCTCCGACTCCGAGACGACCTGGAGGGTGCAGGTGCTCCCACCGTCCTGGCGGTCGGGTCGCTCCGGCTGCACGTGATCCGGCGGTTCGAGGACCGCTTGGGCGTGCGGGTTCGAGACCTCGAAAGCCCCGCGCGGCAACGGTTCACCGGCATCGAGCACTACCCCGTGGACGAACGGTGGCGTTTGCAGGCGAGGTTCGAGCCCTACGACCCTCCGAAGGTCTCCCGAGCTCCGACCGTCCTGGGAATGGAGGAGGCCTACCCTACGCCGGGCGCCCTGGCCTTCGATCACGATGGTCGGACACACCGGCTGGACGCGTTCCTCGAGCCGGGTGAGACGGATCTGTTCATCGTGTTCGCGGACGCTACCTCTGGGACGGAGACGTACGGGGGTGGTCGGTACCTGTACACGAAGCAGCCGGACGGTGCGGGGTTGGTGGAGCTGGACTTCAACCGGGCGTACAACCCGCCCTGCGTGTTCACGGCCCATGCCACGTGCGCCTTGCCCTTGCCCCAGAACCGGCTGCCCTTCAGGGTGGAGGCCGGCGAGAAGCGGTACGACGGCTGAAGGCTCAACGGCCCCGCCGCGTCCCCCACCCTCCCTTCCGGCCGGGCGGGGTGGTTGCCAAGCTGGCCGCCCTGGTAGCCTGAACCTCCGTTCTCATGACAAAGCGCCCCTTGTCTATCACGCCTGCCCGACGCGCGCCCAGGACGTTTCCGCTGGTAGCCGGGGTGATTGGCGTCGCAGTGGCCCTTTCAATGGTTGTCGGAGGTGGCATCAGTGCCGCCGCTGCTCCTCCTCCGACTCAGGGTGACGTGGGGGTCGTCCCATCCCTGGATGAGGCTGCCGGCACGTCGTCGGATCAGGCTTCCCAGCCGGTGCGCGAAGGCTCGCGTCGCGGCCCCACCTTCCAGGTCTGTCCCGTCGACCGGCCCCGCCACTACGTGGACAGCTTCGGCGACGCCCGGTGGGTCGGAGGATTCCATCGCCACCAGGGCATCGACATCTTCGCTCCGCGCGGAACGCCCATCCGGGCTCCCTTCGATGGGCGCGTGGAGACGTCCTACAACTGGATGGGGGGGAACCAGCTCTACGTGTACGGGAAACGCGGCTTCGTCTTCAACGGCCACCTCGACCGCGTCGCCGTCAAGAAGGGCCGGGTGAAGGCCGGGGACATCGTGGGCTACGTCGGCAACACCGGGGACGCGCGAGGGGCATCGACCCATGACCACTTCGAGTGGCATCCGGGGGGCGGGGCAGCCGTGGATTCGTTCAAGCTGCTCAACGCGGCGTGCAAGGGCGGCCCGGCGATCGCCGGGCCGCCCTTGAGGCCATCACGCCTCTAGCCTGGGCCTCCCTTTCCCTGGCTAGTGGCTGCTCTGCAGAACGGTGCTCGAACCGCTCCCCTGCGTCGACAGGACCGGGCCGGCTACCGCGCGGAACGGCCCGCCCGTAATCGCCAGGCCCTGCCTCGGTGACGCCATGGTCACCTTGCACGACCCAGGCTGGCCGAGCACGCAGTTCGTGCCGCGCTCGACGGCGTACACCGTGTGGGCGAGGCCCGCGATGTACGACACGGAGTTGTAGTCCCCGAACATGTAGCCGGAGGTCGTCAACGGCAGGCCCTTGTTGCTGAACGGGCCGGACAGCTGCAACTCGGCGCTCCAGCTGGCCCCGCCGTTGGTGGAGGAGACGAACCCGACGCTCGGCTGGCAGGTGGTCTCGTTGCAGTTCGCCACGGGGTAGAAGTAGTACACGAGCCCCAGGTGGCCGTTGGTGGCGGGATCGACGCCCAGCCCCGGGATGAAATGATCTCTCCCGCTGTTGGCCGGGTCGATCGGAATCCTGGTGACCGGCGTCCACGTCGTCCCGTTCGTCGACGTGCTCATGACCATGTCGTTCGAGCTGCAGCCGGATCGGAACCGGCAATCGTGCCAGACCACGTACACCGTCCCACTCGCATCCACCTCGGCCGAGACGATCGGGAGTGACCGCATGCTCCCGTTGACCGAGTGCCAGGTCAGGTTGCTGATCGTGGTGGGACCCGTGTAGCTCACACCCCCGTTCGTGGAGACGAAGGACAGCACCGAGCTGATCGGGTTGGAGTCGATGGGGACGACGACGGTGCCGTTGGGCAGGGCCACGGGCTTGCCACCGATCACTGTGGTGTTCGGCGCCGTCGAGTTCGTCCACGTGAGCCCGCCGTCGGTGGAGCGCATCATCTTGAGCACCGCGCCGGCCCCGAAGTCGTCGAACTCGACGTAGCAGTTGCCATAGAAGGGGCTGCTGGCCCAGTTGTCACATGACATCCACGTGCTGTCCAGGCCGATGCCCGTCGAAGTTACGGTCACGGGGGCGCCGAAGGTCACGCCGCCATCCGTCGAGCGGTTCACCGTGACCGCGTCACCGTTGAACCCGAAGGCAGCCAGGGAATCGAGCGCCAGCGCCATCCACACGTCGTGCTTGGCGTCGTAGGCGATGGCTGGGTCGGTCGCCCGGTTGTACGGTCCGGGCGGGTTGGACCACACCGTCAAGCTCGGGAGGATGCCGTTGATCCAGTTACGCCCCGCATTCGTCGACGTGGCGAACCCGACGGCGTCGGCTCCACCATCCGAGTATCGACCGACCTGGAACACGCTCACGATGGTGTTACCGAACGCGTAGGTGTCGGGCTCCACCTCCGTTCGGTGGAACGCGTCGGTGTTGGTGAAGGGGTCGATGCTCACGAGCTTGACGGGAACGTTCGCCAGAGCCGACCCAACCATCAAGGCCAAGCTCAAGCCGATCCCGACAGCGACCGTAGCCGGTCGTGCGACGCGACGGAACCGTCGCTCGGTGAGTAGCACGCGCGTTGCCTCCTTCCGTTGACGGGTCGGGGGATACCCGACGGTGTGGCGGCGAGGGCCCAAAGCGGACCCCGAACAGCGAACGCTACGGCCGGGTGCGAGAAAAGGTCAAGGAGACGGGCGCTCCAGACCATCCACGACCGCATCGAGGAAGCGTCGGCCGAGGGCCCCATCGATCACGCGGTGGTCGTACGAGAGTGAGAGGGGCAGCACCGGGACCGTCGCGATGCGGCCCTCTCGGACGACGGGTCGCTCGGCGGCGCGGCCGAAGGAGAGGATGGCGGTCGTCCCATAGGGGATGATCGGCGTGCCGTGGCCACCGCCCACGGCGCCGATGTTGGAGATGGTGAAGGTCTGACCGGTCAGCTCGCCGGGCCTGGCCGTGCGCGTTTGGACGGCGGCGGAAAGCCGCGCGATCTCCTTGCTGAGATCATGCGGAGTCCGCTGGTCGGCTGCCTTGACCACTGCGACAAGCAGCCCGTTCGGCGTATCGACGGCCACGCCGATGTCGTAGTGGCGCTTGAGGACGAGCTCCTCACCATCGAGGGAGGCGTTGAACTCCGGGTAGGTCCGGAGGGCCGGGAGCACCGCCCGGATGAACAGCGCCTCCAGAGCCAGTCCTGTGTCAGCGCGGACGGCCAGGACGGCGGTGGCGTCCGCGTCGCCGAACGTCGTGACGTGTGGGATCTCGCGCCAGGACCGCTCCATGTTCGAGGCGATGGTCCGGCGCAGCTTCGACAGGCGAACCCGTTCCTCGGCGCCATCGGCGATGGGCGTCGCCGTCCGCCCGGCCACGGACTCGACATCCTCCCGGGTGATGCGTCCCCCCGGACCGGTCCCCTCAACCTTCGCGAGGTCCACGCCGAGCTCCCTGGCGAGCCTTCGAACCAAGGGGAGCACCTCGACGGGGTGCGGCCGGGTGCCCGGTTCGCGGGAACGCTCGACATGAGCCTCGTTCTGAGTCGTACTCTGCGGTGGACTTGCCTCGGCTTCGAGCAGCGTCCCCACGATGGGAGCGGCGTCGCCGGGGACGGCAGCCGCCTCGTCCGCGGTCTCGATGACGGCCAGGACCTCCCCCACCTGCACCACCGAACCGGCGGGAGCGCCCTGGCGGATCAGGACACCCGCTCGAGGCGAAGGGATGTCCGTGACCGCCTTGTCGGTCTCGATCTGGACCAGCGGCTGGTCCAGGGCAACGCGGTCCCCTTCGGCCACCAGCCATTCGACCACTTCGGCCTCGGTCAATCCTTCGCCGATGTCGGGGAGCCTGAACTCGAACGCCATCGCGGAGACCTCTCAGCCCTGCAGCACGCGGCGGGCCCCGGCCACGACCCGGTCGACACTCGGCAGGTACAGACGCTCGGAGCGCTTCAGGGGGAACACCGTATCCCACCCGGTCACCCTGACCACGGGAGCCTGCAGGGAGTAGAGGGCCCGCTCCTGGATCAGAGCGATCAGCTCACCGGCCAGGCCCGCGGTGCGCGGGGCCTCATGGACGACGACGACGCGTCCGGTCGCGCGGGCCGACTCCACCAGGGCATCGACGTCGAGTGGGACCAGCGACCGAAGGTCGAGCACGTGCGCCTCGATCCCCTGCTCGTGGAGGACGGCAGCCGCGTCCATCGTCTCGCGCATCATGGCCCCCCACGCCACGAACGTGACGTCGCTGCCCTCGCGGGCCACGCGCGCCGATCCGATCGGAATCGTGGTCGGGCCGTCGACCAGGTCCTCCCTCGTGGCCCGGTACAGGCGGATGGGCTCGAGGAAGACCACCGGATCCGGGTCGTCGATCGCGGCCTGCAACAGTCCCTTCGCGTCGCCCGGCGTCGATGGCACGACGACCTTCAGACCGGGCACGTGCGCGTAGACGGCTTCGGTGGACTCGCTGTGGTGCTCGGCCGCGCCGATGCCGCCCCCGTAGGGGATCCGGAGCACGAGGGGGGCGGTGAACCGATGTCGCGAGCGGTTCCGGATGCGCGACACATGGCTGATCACCTGGTCGTAGGCCGGATACGAGAACCCCATGAACTGCAGCTCGGCCACGGGCCGCAGGCCTGCCACCGCGAGCCCGAACGCCGCCCCTACGATGCCCGACTCGGACACCGGCGTGTCGACTACGCGGTCCTCGCCGTGCCGCTGCTGCAGGCCGTCCGTGACCCGGAACACCCCGCCGGTCCGGCCGACGTCCTCACCGAGCACCATGACCCTCGGGTCCGATGCGAGCGCCGAGTCCAGGGCCTGGTTGATGGCCTGCGCCATGGTGAGAACGGTCATTCCGCCCCTTGCTCCACTCCCAGCGCCTCGAGCAGCTCGTCTCTCTGGTCGCGCAGCTGCGGAGTCACCTCTTGGAACATCGCCTCGAACGGACCACGGGGATTCTGTGGTGGAAGCGCCTCCGCCGACTCCACGGCGGCCTCGATGGCAGCGGTCTCCTCGGCCTCGATCTCGCCCTGCCACCCCTCGTCCCACCCACCACGCTCCTGGAGCCACGTCCGCACTCGCTCCACGGGGTCACGAGCGCGCCACTCCGTCTCCTCCTCCGGATCTCGGTACCGCTTCGGGTCGTCGGAGGTGGTGTGAGGCCCGAGCCGGTACGTCACGGCCTCGATCAGCGTCGGGCCACCACCGGTCCGGGCACGTTCGACGGCCTCTCGCGTCGCGTCGACCACCGCGAACAGATCGTTCCCGTCGACCAGCACCCCCGGCACGCCGTATCCCTGCCCCTTCACAGCGATGGTCTCCGCGGCGGTCTGCCGGTCCCGTCGCAGCGATATGGCGTACTGGTTGTTCTCGCACAGGAACACGACGGGGAGGCCGTAGACCCCGGCGAAGTTCATCGCCTCGTGGAAGTCACCCTCGCTGGTCGCACCGTCGCCGAAGTACGTGATGGCGATGCGATTGGCGCCCCGGAGTTTCTCGGCCCACGCCAGCCCCACGGCGTGGATCATGTGCGCCCCCACCGTGATCGACGGCGGCAGGACGTTCACGCCGTCCGGGGCCGACCCGCCACGCTCGTCGCCCATCCGACCCAGCAGCAGCAGCTCCCACCCGTATCCGTGGAACCACATGGCGGCGGCGTCTCGATAGGTGGCGACCATCCAGTCGTCGGGGCGAAGGGCGGCGGCCGAGCCGATCTGCGCCGCTTCCTGTCCCTCCAGAGGTGCGTAGGTGGCCAGGCGGCCCTGCTTCTGCAGCGCCGTGGCCTTCCGGTCGTACAGGCGCGCGGCCACCATGGCTCGGTACAGCCGCCGGACTTCGTCGATCTCCACGACCGTAGGGTAGGCTCCGGTGGTCCCGAGCGCGAGGCAACCCGCGCCGAGGAGCGATCGACATGTGCTACGACTCCACCGCGCGGCCACCGCTCCCGCCCATCGCGGGCGGCGCCTCCGACGTGTCCACCGAGGAGGGCGAGCTCATCGCCGCCGACGGCAACCGGTTCGCCGTATTGTCCGCCATGCACGACCGTCCCGGCGGCCCCGGGATGGTCGTCCTTCCCGACGTTCGCGGGCTTCATCGGTTCTATCAGGACCTCGCCGTCCGATTCGCCCAGGCCGGCATCCATGCGACGGCGTTCGACTACTTCGGCCGGACCGCCGGCGTCGGTTCCGGCGAGGCCCGAAATAGGGAGTTCGACTACATGTCCCACGTCGAACAGACCAAGCCGGACACCATCGCCGCGGATGTCGCCGCCACCGTCGCGCACGTCCGCTCACCGGAGGGTGGAGGCGCTGAGCGAGTGTTCACCGTGGGCTTCTGCTTCGGGGGGCGGGCCTCGTTCAACCAGGCTGCTCGCGGCCACGACCTGGCCGGCGTCATCGGGTTCTACGGGCGGGTGGCCCCCCGCGGGCCGGACGACACCACCGCGCCCACCCTGCTGGCCGCCTCCTACGCGTGCCCGGTCCTCGGCCTCTTCGGCGGCGCGGACCAAGGGATCTCGCGTAACGACGTCGAGGCGTTCGGCCGGGTGCTGGACGCGGCGAACGTCAGCAACGAGCTGGTCGTCTACGACGGCGCCCCACATTCGTTCTTCGACCGAACCTTCGACCAGCATCGGGACGCCTGTGAGGATGCGTGGCGCCGGATGCTGAGGTTCGTGGGCGCGCGTGGCTGAGTCCTTCGGGGCCCAGAGCATGGTGGCCCCGCTGCGCGAGGTCCTGGTGAAGCGGCCGGGTGCGGCGTTCGGCAGGGCCTTCGACGAACCCGCGCATGGCTTCCTCCATCCGGTGGACCTGGAGACCGCGCAGCGCCAGCACGACGCCTTGACCTCGATCCTGTCCGGACTCGGAGTGACCGTCCACGAGCTTGGCGTGGAGACCGCGAGCCCCGACCTGGTGTACACGTTCGACCCGGCGCTGATGAGCGATCGCGGCGCGATCATCCTGCGGCCGGGGAAGGAGACCCGGCGGGGCGAGGAGACGGAGCTGGAGAAGTGGTTCGGCGAGCGGGGGATCCCCATGGCCGGACGGATCGAACCGCCGGGGACGGCGGAGGGCGGCGACACGTTCTGGCTCGAACCGGACGTCTTCTGCATCGGGCGATCACTGCGCACGAACCGAGTCGGTGCCGAGCAACTCTCGGCCATCGTCGGTGGCGAGGTCCACACGTTCGATCTCCCGTATCACCGCGGCCCCGACGAGCTGGTCCACCTCCTCAGCGTGATCTCTCCGGTGGCCGAGCGGATGGCCGTGGTCTTCCTCCCCCTGCTCCCGGCGGGACTGTTCGAGCTGCTGCAGGAGCACGAGTTCGACCTGGTGGCCGTGCCCGCGGAGGAGCTGCCCACGCTGGGCTGCAACGTCCTGGCCGTCCGCCCCGGCGTAGTAGTGATGGCCGAGGGCAATCCCCTCACGGCACGCGCCCTGGCAGACCGGGGCTGCGAGGTGCAGATGTTCCCCGCCACCGAGGTGGGCATCAACGGGGGCGGCGGTCCGACGTGCCTCACGCGCCCCATCGTGCGCGATACTCGGTCGTGACGATCATGCTTCACAGGGCGACAGGATGGAGACCTCGATGATGCGACTCGGCCTACAGATCCCGAGCTTCACCTACCCCGGAGTTCCCGACGACCGGTTGTTCGACAAGGTTGCGGACATCGCCACCACGGCGGAACAGTCCGGCTTCGACTCCGTGTGGGTGATGGACCACTTCTACCAGATCCCATTCGTGGGCCAGCGGACCGAACCGATGCTCGAGGCCTACACCGTGCTGTCCGGACTGGCCGCGCGGACCTCGTCCGCCCACCTCGGCACCATGGTCACCGGGGTCACGTACCGGAACCCGGCCCACCTGGCGAAGATCGTCACCACGCTGGACGTGGTGTCGTCCGGTCGGGCGATCCTCGGTATCGGGGCGGCCTGGAACGAGGACGAGCACCGCGGGTACGGGTGGGACTTCCTCCCGGTGCGCGAACGCATGGACCGCCTCGAGGAGGCCTTGCAGATCTGCCGGGCCATGTTCACGCAGGAGGCGCCCACGTTCCAGGGTCAGTACTACCGCACCGAGGCGGTCCTGAACTTCCCCCGCCCGATCAGGCCGACCGGCATCCCCATCCTGGTCGGCGGGTCGGGCGAGCGCCGCACTCTGCGCCTGGTGGCGAAGTACGCCGACGCGTGCAACCTGTTCGGCGATCTCGAGACCATCCGGCACAAGGTCGACGTGCTCCGCCGGCACTGCGACGAGCTCGGCCGAGACCCGTCCGAGATCCACACCACGCGACTGGGCGCGATCGTGATCTCCCCAACAGAGGACGAGGCGGCGAAGAAGGCGGAAGCGGGGGCCGCCCGCCGTGGGATGACGCTTGACCAATACCGCGCCTACGCCGTGATGGGCACGCCCGACCAGGTCTCGGAGCAGGCCCAGGCCTTCATGGACGCGGGCCTGACGGGACTGATCTTCAACATGCCGGACGTGTACGACCTCGAGACGGTGGCGTTGGCCGGGAAGACCCTGAGCTCCGTGGTCGGCGGCTAGGAGCTCGGGCCCAGGTCCACGCTGGAGAAGAACACGTCGGTCGCGCCGGACCGGCTGATCGGTCCGGCCAGGGCGTTGGCGGCGGCGAACCCTCTGGGCAACCCGACCAGGCCCTCGTAGTCGCCGACGAAATCACCGCCGTCGGTGAGCTTCGCGGTGTGCAGATCGAAGGGTCCGGCCAGTCGGAGGCTCTGCCAAGCCTTGCCCCGATCGCCGGACCACGCCAGCCAGGCCTCGGTCTGGAGCTGGCCGTCCTCACCGGCGCCGGTGATCTGATACCAGGTCACCCCGACCTGTCCGTCCCCTGCCACCGCGATCTGGGGAACGAACGGCTGGCCCGATCCAGTGGACACGACGCGACTGGGGGCGCTCCACGTGCGTCCGCCGTTGGTCGATCGGACGACGTCGAGGAACGACGTCCCGCCTGCGTGCTGCTCGGACCAGCAGACGTAGAGGGAACCGTCCGGCGCGCCGGCCGCAAGGATCCCCTGGCCCGTTCCGCGAACCTGGTCCTTGCCAGTCGGATCCCGCACGGCCGTGAACGACACGTTCGCCGCCGTGGTCGCAGCCGACCAGGTCATGCCGCGGTCGGCGGACCTCACCACCGCGAGCCGCGCCGGAAGCGGAGGCCGCTTCGACAGGGTCGGCGCCTCGATGAACACATCTATCAGCGAACCGTCGGGGAGGACGACCAGCTGATGGAACTGGGTCTCCGAGCTTCCGTCGTAGACGAGCGTCGGCGTGGACCACGTGATCCCCCCGTCCGTGGTTCGGGCCATGAACGTCGCGTTCGTCTGGGCCGGCTCGTCACCCGCCGGCTGCGTGTACCGGACCCACAGCGCGTATGCCGTGCCGGACGCCGTGGGATCGGCCACCAGCGTCTCCTTGTCGAACGATATGAGCGGGTCGTTGCTGGTGACCACCACCACCGGCTTCCCCCAGGAGCTGCCGCCGTCGGTGGAGACCGACACGATCACCTCGTCGTCGAGGGCGAGCTGCGCCTCGTTCCCGATGACGGCGATCCCGATGGCGGCCAGATACGCGCGGTCCGGACCGATCGCGACGACCGGATCGCTGGCCAGGTCGTACGCACCTCCGGCGCACGATGAGATGGCGGGCTTCGCCGTCTGCCACGACTGGCCACCATCGGTGCTCGACGCGGTCAGGATGCCCAGGGCGCCACCGTGAAGGTTGCGATCCTGCTGCCACGTCGCGATCAGGTGGGAGCTGGTCCTCGGGTCCACGGCGAGCGAGGGCTCGACCTCTGAGTCGAACGTGATCTCTCCCTTGTGCGAGCAGCCCTCGAACGGGCTCGACCCGCTGATCGGGAGCAGCGTGCCGACGCGTGGATAGGGCGTGGGCGGCGGGACCAGATCGCTGCACGCCGCGCCGACGACCAGCGCGGCCAGCGCTATCAGCGTGATCTTTCTACGAACCCAGCCCCGGCAGGTCCCCATGGGCCGAGGGTACGGCCTCGCTTCCGAACGTGCCGGGGCTCCGATCCTTCGGCCTGACGGTATGCTCGGCGGCAGGCAATGGCGCGGCAGGAGCTCCTCGGGCACCGATTCGGCATCGATGCGGTCATCGCCGGCCGCTACGAAGCCGGTCCGCTCATCGGCCGCGGCGGGATGTCGGAGGTCTATTCGGCCTTCGACCGCACGCTCGGTCGCGTCGTCGCGCTCAAGGTCCTGCACGAATCGCTGGCCGCGGACCGCCGGGCCGTGGCCAGGTTCAGGCGCGAGGCCAGGGCCGTGGCGGCCCTGGCGCACCGCAACATCGTGTCCATCTACGACGTCGGCATGGTCGGCCAGTCGCCGTTCATGGTGATGGAGCTGGTGCGGGGCGAACCGCTGTCGACCATCGTGTGGCGCGAGGGGCGGCTCCCGGTCGACCGGGCGGCGCGGATCGCAGCTGATATCGCGGAGGCCCTGGCGTATGCCCACGAGCGTGGCATCGTCCACCGGGACGTGAAGCCGGGCAACGTCATGGTGGGGCCCGGCGAGCACGTGACCGTCCTGGACTTCGGGATCGCCCGCGCCATGCACTGGACCCCGGTCACGGAGGGCGGGCCAACACAGGGCACGGCGGAGTACGTCTCCCCCGAGCAGGTGCGTGGCCTGGCGCTGGACGGCCGCTCGGACGTGTACTCGTTGGGCGCCGTCCTGTACGAGCTGCTGGCCGGGCGGCCTCCGTTCACCGGCGAGT
>JBIOYQ010000202.1:0-4984 GCA_044870295.1 Actinomycetota bacterium | reverse complement strand
GGTGCTGGGCGCCCTCCAGACCGCCCTGCTGGAGGAGATCGTGGTGCTGGCGTACCTGGTCCGGCGGCTCGAGCAGCTGGGGCTGCGGACGGCAGCCGCGGTGGTGGCGAGCGCCGTGCTCCGCGGTTCCTACCACCTGTATCAGGGGTGGGGCGGGTTCACCGGCAACCTGGTCCTGGGCCTGGCGTTCGGGTACGCGTACGCGCGATGGCGAAGGACGTGGCCCCTGATCACCGCGCACTTCATCGTGGACACGCTTGCGGGGCTCGCCTACATCATGTTCCGCGGTCACTGTTTCGGGAGCCTGTGCATCCCGAAGTAACGGCCACCACCGAGCGTATGCTCGATCACGAAATGTCCGAGACCATGCGAGAGGAGGTCCGCCTCACCCGGTTCAGCCACGGCGCCGGTTGAGCTTGCAAGCTCGCTCCGAGCGACCTGGCCCAGGTTCTGGACCTCCTGACCCCAACCACATATCCGCCCGAGGTGCTGGTCTCACCGGCCACCGGCGACGACGCGGCCGTCTACGTGTTGCCCGGAGGCCAGGCGCTGGTGCAGACGGTGGACTTCTTCACGCCCATCGTGGACGACCCGTTCGATTGGGGCCGGATCGCCGCGGCCAACGCGTTCTCCGACGTGTACGCGATGGGCGGTACCCCGGCCCTGGCCCTCAACCTGGTGGCGTGGCCGGTGAAGGAGCTGTCGCTGGATCTCCTGGCCCGCGTGCTCGAGGGTGGGGCCGAGGTGGCCCGGCAGGCAGGTGTCATCGTTCTGGGTGGCCATTCGATTCACGATCCGGAACCGAAGTACGGCATGGCGGTGACGGGGTTCGTCGATCCCGAACGGGTGGTGCGCAACTCGACCATGCGGCCGGGCGATCGGCTGGTCCTCACCAAGCCGCTCGGTCTGGGGATCGTCACCACGGCGGTGAAGCGCAGGGCTGCCAGCCCCGACCAGCTGGCCGCGGCCGTCCGGACCATGACGACCCTGAACCGAGACGCCGCGGAGGCCATGGTGGCGGTGGGTGTCTCGGCGTGCACCGACGTGACCGGGTTCGGGCTCCTCGGCCATCTCCACAACGCGTTGAAGGCATCGGGTGCGTCGGCGGTGATCGACGCGTCGGCCGTCCAGCTCCTGCCCGGTACGCTCGAGCTCGCGGGCGCCGGAATGATCCCTTCGGGGACGTGGGAGAACCACACCTTCGTCTCGGGCAGCGTCGATTGGGGCGAGCTCCCCGAGACCGAGCAGCTCGTCCTGGCGGACGCGCAGACCTCGGGCGGCCTGTTGATCGCGGTCCCAGACGATCGCGCGGGAGCACTGGATCAGGCCCTGGACGAACGAGGCGTGGCCTCGACCGTCGTCGGCGGGATCGGATCGGAAGCGCCGGGAACCATCAGGGTGACCGGCCGGGCCCGAGCCTGAGGTCGCCTCTGGACCGGCTCGTGCGGTCCGATGGTAAATTCAATTCGGTAGGTAGGAAATAGCCTGGAACGACGCCGCGTTCCGACCGATCGGAGCATCCAGCAGGTCATGGAGATCACTTCAGCCATCCACATCCAGATCCTGGACCACGCGGGGGCAATGCTGCCCGACGAAGCGTGCGGCCTGCTGGCGGGACAGGACGGGCGGGTGGACCGGTTCTATCCGATCCGCAACGTCGACCCCGAGCCGGCCATCCGGTTCGAGCTGGACCCCAAGGAGTATCTCCGGGCCATGGAGGAGATCGAAGGGTCGGACCGCCAGCTGCTGGCGACGTTCCACTCACACACGCACACGACGGCCTATCCGTCCCCCACCGACGTCGAGAAGAGCGAGGGCATCCAGCGGTTCTTCCCCCAGGCTCGGTTCGTCCTGGTCTCGCTCCAGAATGGCCGCCCCGAGCTGCGCGCCTTCACCATCGTCGGGACCGACATCGCCGAACAGGAGGTGAGGATCGTATGAGCGGCTTCCCCGCCTTCACCGAGGACCAGGTCCTCCGGTATTCGCGCCACATCATCCTCCCGAAGATCGGGGCCGTCGGGCAGGGGAAGCTCATGGACGCGCGCGTGCTGTGCATCGGAGCGGGCGGCCTGGGGTCGCCCGCGGCGATGTACCTCGCGGCGGCGGGCGTGGGCACCCTTGGGATCGTCGACTTCGACCGCGTGGACCTCACCAACCTCCAGCGGCAGCTGCTGCACGACACCGACGACGTGGGGCGACTGAAGGTCGATTCCGCGGCCGACCGCCTGAACGACATCAACCCCGAGGTGAACGTGGTCAAGCACAACGTGGTGCTGTCCTCGGACAACGCCTTCGACGTCCTCGGGCAGTACGACGTGGTGGTGGACGGAAGCGACAACTTCCCGGTCCGGTATCTGGTCAACGATGCGACGCAGATGCTCGGCAAGCCCCTGGTGTATGGGTCGATCTACCAATTCGACGGGCAGGCCAGCGTGTTCATGCCCGGCAAGGGCACGCCCTGCTACCGGTGTCTCTTCCCGGAGCCGCCTCCGCCCGGAACCGTTCCCTCGTGCGCCGAGGGCGGCGTGTTCGGCGTGCTGCCCGGCATCATCGGGTCGATCCAGGCGGTCGAGGCCATCAAGCTCGTCACCGGCATCGGGGAGTCGCTGGTCGGACGGCTCCTGCTCTTCGACGCGCTGGAGATGGACTTCACCACGGTCAAGCTGCAATGGGACCCGGCCTGCCCGGTGTGCGGGGAGCACCCCACCGTGACCGAGCTCATCGACTACGACGCGTTCTGCGGCCTTCGAACCGGCGAGACCCCGCCCGAGGCGGAGCACGGTGTCCGGACCACGGTGGAGGCATGAGCCCATGGGCGTGAAGGTCAAGGTCCCGACCCTGCTGCGTCCCCACGTGGGCGGCCAGGCGGTGGTCGAGGCGAACGGGGGCGGCACGTTGCGCGAGGTCCTGGAGGTCCTGGACGCCACCTACCCGGGGTTCCGCCGGCGCCTGGTCACCGACCAGGGCGAACTGCACCGGTTCGTCAACGTCTACGTGAACGACGAGGACGTGCGCTACCTGGGTGCTCTGGACGCCGAGGTCCACGAGGGTGACACCGTGTCGATCCTTCCCGCCGTGGCCGGCGGATGCGACCGGGCGTTCGGTCAGGTGCTGATCCAGTAGAACAGCCGCACCCCCAAGACGATCCCGGCCACGATGGCGACCGCTTGGAACACCAGCCAGTTCCATCGTTGCCCGGGTGTCATCGCCGCTCCTCGAGCAGGGCCTGCTTCGCCGCCTGGTACTCGGCGTCGTCGAGCGCACCCGACCGGTGCAGGACGTCCAGCCGTTCCAGCCGGGAGACGACGTCGTCCCCCGACGACGGAGTCGCGTCCGCCTGGTGTTGCATCGCGTCCGCGACCGTCTGCTCAAGAACGCCGGACCTCCGCAGTTTGCGCAAGGCCGACAGAGTATCGGTGGCCGCCCGCACCACTTCTGGTGTCAGTCCGGCCAGCGGTCGGGGTGTGGCCACCGCGTCGTCGTCGTGCCGGCGGTACGCGCGGACCATGAAGGGAAGGGCCACCAGCAGCGGGACCCCGCCCATCAGCACGAAGACGATCCCGCACACCAGCCAGCCCCACACCAGCCCAGTTGCTTCCCCGGGCGGATTCACCCCGTACTGCAGGAAGTTCCATCCCAGCGAGAGGAACAGCGCCGGCCAGAACAGCCACACCAGGCTGGGCACCTTGTGCTTGATGGTCTGCCAGACGTAGACGCCGCCCGCGACGACCCCGCCCCAGATGCTGAGCGGCATGATCGCCGCGACGCCCTTCGGGCAGTGGTGTTCGATCACGAAGGGTCCGCCCTCTGCGCAGAATCCGCCAATGTCCATGACCGAGCGCATCCCGAGCCACAACATGGTGAGCGCCGTAGAGACCAGGCCGAGGGAGATGAAGATGGCGATCGCACCGCGGGATCGCGCCGTGATCGAATTCCCGGACCCCTCCACGGCGCTCACCCTAACGCAGCTCTTCGGGCGGACCAAAGCGTTGCGTGAGGACGGCTGGTCGTCAGGCGATTGGGAGAGGTCGAACCGAACGGCGTAAGACCGGAGGGACGTGCGTTGGCGACCATCGACAGAGGCTTCGGAACCAGGTCAGGCCCAGCACGCCATCAGGAGCTCGCTTCCACGGGGACGGGAGCGCTTCCGGGTCCAGGCCTCGCACTTGACGCTCCACGTGATGCCCGAGCCCCAGCGCCACGGCGTACGTAAGGTACCGTTCCCAGATCACCACGCCGGCCGCGGGGGCGTTCGCGGCGGAGGGGAATCGTCGGAGATGGCGACGGAAGGCCTTCCAGGCCGCCACTTGTCGGCGTTGCGGCTCACTCAGCCTGGCTGGGAGTGCCCACGCCGCTGCGAACCAACAGATCCACCCGGTGAGGATCGTTGCAAAGGCCAAGCCCCCCACCTGTTGGTAATGAGGAGTCAGGACACCGAGGGCCAGCGGGGGGGCCCACACTCCGAGAACGAAGGCTGCCCAAAGCTCGGCTCGCTGGTTGAGCCACATACGTTGCACGGGCTCCCCCACGCGCGAGTAGGCGTCGCTCCACCACCTCGACAATCGGTCCCGGCCTCCAGAAGCGAGCCGAAGCCCGTGGAGGGTGACTACTGAAGACGAGCGGTGGTCAGGAAACATGAAATGGATGAAGTCGCGGTCCACTTGGCCGGACACGGGTCGCCAGAGCGTGAGTCGGAAGTCCTCTGGTTCGGAGACCGTCCCGATGGGATCGAGCCGGATCGCCTGAATGCGAGCCAGATGAAGGATCTCGGCGCGGTATGCCGTTCGTGGCGACACGTGCTTGCGATACGCGGACCACAGGATGGCCAGGTCGACAGGATGCAGGTCTTCCGGCGGCTCCGTGAGCTCGGCGGGCACGCCGACAACTCGATCGCGCAGCGAGGCGAGGAGGACCAGGAGGCCGAAGACCACAGGGAGCGAGATCATTTCGATCACGAGTTGGGCGCGCTCCTGCGCGATGCCGG
>JBIOYQ010000201.1:0-3671 GCA_044870295.1 Actinomycetota bacterium | reverse complement strand
TTCGACCAGGTCGGGAGCCGGCGAGTCCGGTGGTCTGGGTGGATTCTGCCGGGGTTGCCCCGGCAGGCGGCGGGGCGGTTCAGCCCCGGCCCGCCGAGGGACGGCTCAGCAGCCAGCCACCTCGAGGGTCGCGTGCCGTTTATGCAAGCTGGACCACCTCCTTTCTCCCGTACGCCTATCGTGCGACGAAGGGGCCCGGTTGGCAACCATGCCGCCCGGAGCTTCGGTGACGGATCGAGGAAGTGGGGACCGGGCCGAACCGTTCGTCGATGGTTCAGCCGGCCAGCGCCGCCGGGTCGACGCGACGCGTCCCCAGCTTGACCTCTGGGAAGTGCCGGTCGGACAGGAAGCGGCCCAGGGAGAGCTCCAGGGCCCACCGTGCGGCCTCCACGCGTTCGTCGTCGGCGCCGGGGAGAACCAGGATGAGCTGGTCCCTGGCCGACCGATACACCCGGTCGCGGGCCCCCAGCGCGAACGGCGCCACCTCGACCAGACCCTTCACGACCTCCTCGGCCGCCCCATCGCCGAGCACGAGCCGGAGCTGATCGAGCGCCCGGAATTCGAGGGCCACCACGGCCGTCACCGCGCCCTGGTCTCGATCTGCTTCCAGACCGAGGTCGCGGCGAAGGGCGTGCAGGGTGCCCGCGCCCGTGTCCGGGTCAACCATGACGATGGGACGCCTCGGAGCCGGCGGCAGGCCGGTCTGGCCGACCGCGGCCCGGAGCGGATCGCGCGCGGGAGGGGATTCCTGCGCCCGTACAGGAGCCACCGGAGCCTCGCCCGGAGGCGTGCCCCGCCGCTCTTCCTCGCGGGTCAGCAGCAACTGGAGCGAGAGCAGGACGTCACCCCGCTCGATCCCGTACTTGTCCACGAGCCCCCTCCGTCCGGCCGCCCGGAAGTGGCGGCCTCAGGACGAAGCATCGGCCGAGGTCAGAACGGGGTTGAGGGGAAGCTTGCCTAGCTCTGTGGAGGAGGGAGCTCCTGCCACTCGTTCTCGTCCATGCCGGCCCGGCGTCGCTTGAAGAACGAGACCACGGCCCCGATCAGGCCCGCGAAGAACGCGAACAGGAAGAACTTCTTGATCTTGCCGCCCTTCTTCTCCCCCATGGGTGCCTCCTCAGCTCTCGTGTGGGCCTGGATGGACTCGAACCATCGACCTCATCCTTATCAGGGATGCGCTCTAACCACCTGAGCTACAGGCCCTCGGAAAAGGCCCCTTCCCGGCGGACCCGGGCTCCGACCAAGCGTACACGCGGCCCGAGAAGGGTGCCAATCGAACCGAGGGAAGCGGGGTTCAGCGGCGCTCGGCCAGGGTCACCTGGATGCCGCCGACCACATCGGACACCAGGTTGTACAGCACCGAGACCAGCATGTTGACCAGCGACCAGACGACCACGCCGGCCAGGCCCACCAGGAAGAGCCGGGAGAAGATCCAGTACCCGTGGAACTCGAAGCCCGCCGTCCCGCCGAACCCCACGTCGGACAGGACGTTCGCGATGGAGTCCAACACGCCGGTGACACCGAGAATCCAGTAGAGGATGACGAAGGCAAGCAGGAAGACGAGCATCAGACAGAAGTAGAAGAGCAGAGAGAACTTCAGGACCGACCAGGGGTCGACCTTGCGGATGACCACCTTGGCTCGCCGCTGGGCCACCCGCTCCTCTGCCCGACGGGCTGCCGCTTCGTTCTCCACCAGTGCTCTCATCCCTGGACCACCCCTACCGGCCCCATCCGCGACGGCCGCCAACAGGCCGGCGCTCAGCCACGCCTCCGATGTGTGGGATATGTCGTTTGTACGCGGAGGGAGCCCGTTCGGCAAGCATCGACAAGAAGGACCTCATTCCGGCCTCGAAGGTTCCGCTGGCGTCCCACCATACCGCGCCAGCACGCCCCGCCACCCGAGGCCGGGGCCGCCACAGGCGATCGAGCGCACAGGGTTCGTACCCGCCTGACCTGCTGGTATTCCTCCTGGTCCCCGTAGTTGCGGTCATCGGGTAGACCATCGACAGGCCCGCCGGGGAGCCTGAGGCCTTCCTAGGGCCTTCGGCGGAACCTCCATCGGAATCGCGCACTATGGTTCGCAGGTGAGCCAACCACCCCCGGCCGTCGACGCCGAGACCGCCAGGCGCGACCTCCTGACGATCTATGCCGTCCAGGGGCTGAGGGCACTTCTCTACGGGTTCGCCAGCGTCCTGGTCGGGGCGGCGCTGGCCCACGCCGGCTATTCCGACGCGAAGGTCGGACTGGTGTTCACCGCCATGCTGGCTGGGTTCGCGTTGACGTCGATCCTCGTGGGGACCCGGGGCGACCGCATCGGCCGACGACGCCTCTATGCGGGGCTCTCCCTGGTGATGGCCGTCGCCGGCACCCTGTTCGCACTGACCCGCTCTCTGCCCGTCCTCATCCTGGCGTCCCTCACCGGCACGATCTCCGTGGAGGCGAACGAGAGCGGACCGATCACCTCGCTCGAGCAGGCCATGATCCCGCAGGTCGCCGGGGAGGCCCGCCACCGCAACCGAGCCTTCGCCCGGTACAACGCGGTGGCCTATCTGGCCGGGTCCCTGGGAGCGCTGGCAGCCGGAGGCCCGGACTTCTTCCGCCGGTTCTTCCCAGCCGTGCCGGCCAGCCAGCGCTTCCTCCTCGCCTTCCCGTTGATCGGCGTGGCGTGCGCCCTGTTGGCCTGGCAGCTCTCGCCACGGGTCGAGGTGGGCGAGGAGCTGACGGTGGAGCGCCGCTTCCCCCTGGTCCGCCACAAGCGGCGGGTCGCCGCGCTGGCCGGCCTGTTCGCCATCGACTCCTTCGGCGGCGGCTTCGTCGTCAGCGCCTTCATCGTGTTCTGGTTCCAGCGCAAGTACGGCGCCTCGACCGAGGTGATGGGGCTGGTGTTCTTCTTCGTCGGGCTCTTGCAGAGCGGCTCGTCGATCGCCTCCGGGTGGCTGGCCAACCGGATCGGTCTGCTCAACACCATGGTGTTCACCCACCTGCCGTCGAACGTGCTGTTGATCCTGATCCCGTTCATGCCGAGCCTGGGCTGGGCCATCGCGATGCTGCTGGCGCGGTTCGCCATCAGCCAGATGGACGTGCCGGCCCGTCAGGCGTTCGTGGTCGCCGTGGTGGATCCAAGCGAGCGGACCGCCGCCGCCGCGTACACGAACACGGCGCGCTACGCGGTGAGGCCGGTCGGCCCGGCGCTGGGCGGCTACCTGATGCAGAACGTGGCGTTCGGCGCGCCGTTCGTGGCCGCCGGCACCCTGAAGATCATCTATGACCTGACCATCCTGGCCGCGTTCCGCCGGATCAGGACCGACACCTCGTGAACGCGCCGGCTCGCCTGGCCGCGTGGCTCTCCATCACCAGCCTGCTCGGGATCGTGCCGCACGTCATGGAGGACGCGCGCTACGGGCAGGCCGCGAACTTCCACATGACCATCGTGCAGTTCGAGTGGTTCAGCGCGCTCGTCGTTGGTGCCACGGCGGCCGCCGCCCTGGCGTGCCTCGCCGGGTCCCGATTCGGCGCGTACGCCGTGCTCGTGATCGGTGTGCTGTGGGCTGGGCTGGGCGCGGCCGACCACTACCGAGCTTTCCTGCCGGGCCCGTTCCGCTCGGGCGTCAGCTCGCGAGCATGGATCGTGACCTTCGCGACACTTCAAGCCTCCTCCGCCGTCTGCGCGG
>JBIOYQ010000200.1:0-9539 GCA_044870295.1 Actinomycetota bacterium | reverse complement strand
GCCGTGCTGGCGGCCAACTCCGGTGGGGCCAGGACGCTGGCGAGAATGGTCGTGGCCACGAAGGGGCATCTCCCGATCGTGGTGGGTGTGGCCAAGGGCCTCGAGGCCGACACGCTGAAGCGGATGTCCGAGGTGTACGCGGAGGAGGTCGGGCACGGCCACGTGGTGTCCATGGGCGGTCCATGTCTGGCCGGTGAGATCGCCCTGGGCCTGCCGACGGCCGCGGTGTTCGGCGCCGAGGTCCACGACACGGCCGAGCGGGCAGCCGCAGCCTTCCGATCGACTACCTTCCACGTGGCCGTGACGGACGACCTTCCGGGCCTGGAGTACTGCTCCGTCGGCAAGAACGTCGCCGCCATCGGGATGGGCATCCTGGACGGCATGGGGAAGGTGGCCGGGATCAGCTACAGCAACGCGAAGGCGGCCCTGTTCACCCGGGCCTATCACGAGCTGGCCGGCTTGGTGGTCGGACTCGGTGGGAAGGCGGAGACGGCCAGCGGCCTGGCCGGGCTGGGGGATGCGCTCGTCACCAGCCTGGGCGGCCGCAATCGGCTGTACGGCGAGCTGCTGGGGGAAGGCGCCGATCCCACGGAGGCGCTGGCCGACCTCAACCGGCGAGGCATGACCGTCGAAGGGGTCGACTCCGCCCGTGACGTGTGGACGCTGGCGCAACGGATCGGCCTCCCCCTACCATTCTTCGGCCTGGTGCACCGGATCCTGTTCGAAGGGCAACCGGCCACCGATATCGTCGACTGCCTGGAGGAGCTGACGCCGTGACCGACACCGCCGCGAGTGCCCCCGACCGCAACCTGGCCATGGAGCTGGTCCGCGTGACCGAGGCGGCGGCTCTGGCCGCCGGGCGATGGATCGGCCACGGGAACAAGGAGGCGGCCGACCAGGCCGCGGTGGACGCCATGCGGCTGATGCTGCAGACCGTGTCGATGGACGGCCTGGTGGTCATCGGCGAGGGCGAGAAGGACGAGGCCCCCATGCTCTACAACGGCGAGCCCGTCGGGAACGGCCGGCCTCCTGGTGTGGACGTCGCCGTCGACCCGCTGGAGGGCACCCGCCTGACCGCGCTCGGCATGCCCAACGCCATCTCGGTGGTGGCCGCGGCGGAGCGGGGCACCATCTTCTTCCCGGGCGCCGCCGTGTACATGGACAAGATCGCCGGCGGGCCCCAGGTGGCCGACGCCATCGACATCGAGGCGCCGCCGGGAGAGAACGTCCGTCGGGTGGCCAAGGCGAAGGGGGTCAAGCCGGAGGACGTCGTGGTCGTGGTCCTGGACCGCGACCGGCACCAGGATCTGATCGCCGCCCTCCGTGAGGCGGGGGCCAAGGTCTTCCTCATCACCGACGGGGACGTGGCGCCCGCCATCGCCGCCGCCGACCAGAACACGACCGTGGACCTGTTGATGGGCGTGGGCGGGACGCCAGAGGGCGTGATCTCGGCCGCCGCGCTCAAGTGCCTGGGCGGGGGCATGCAGGGGAAGCTGTGGCCGCGCAACGACGACGAGCGCGGCAAGCTGGTCGATGCGGGCTACGACGTCGACCGCGTCCTGTCCACCGACGACCTGGTGTCCGGTCAGGACGTCTTCGTTGCAGCTACCGGCGTGACCACCGGGGCGCTCTTGCGCGGCGTGCGGTACACGGCGGAGGGCGCCATCACCGACTCGCTGGTCATGCGGTCGCGGTCCGGCACCGTCCGGCGGATCGAGGGGCGCCACCGATTCGAGAAGCTCATGAAGTTCTCCGGCATCGAATACCGGTAGCTCCAGCGGGCCCGGCTTGCCTCGCCTGCCGATTCCTGGCAACCTTCAGCCTTCGACCGCATCGGGGGAGGAGACGCCATGGACCTGTTGACCGAGATCGACGCGCGCATCCGGGACCGGCACCTGCTCGGCCATCCCTTCTATACCAGCTGGGTGGCGGGGACCCTGCCCAAGGAAGCGATGCAGGAATACGCCCGGCAATACTTCGCCTTCGAGTCGTCCTTCCCCCGCATGCTGTCAGCCCTGCACTCGCGCAGTGAGCGCCCCGACGTCCGCCAGGCCCTCCTGGAGAACCTGTGGGACGAGGAGCACGGCGAGCGCAACCACGCCCAGCTCTGGCTGCGGTTCGCGGACGGGATCGGGGCGGGCCGCGAGGCCACCCGGAGCGCCGAATGGAATCAGGCCACGCATGACCTGGTGTGGAGCTATCTGGGGACTTGTCGGACCCGTCCGGTGGCGGCCGGCGTCGCCGCCGTCTACGCCTATGAGGCCCAGGTCCCCGCGGTGGCCCGAGCAAAGGTCGATGGACTCAAGGCCAACTACGCCGTGGAGGACCCCGAGACGCTCGAGTTCTTCGAGCTTCACGCGGACCTGGACGTCGAGCACTCGGAGGCGGAGCGCAAGCTCATCGAGGACCTGGGCGCGGGCTACGAGGAAGAGGTTCTGGCGGCGACGGACGAAGCCCTGGACCGGTGGTGGGCGTTTCTGGACGCCGTGACGCCGGCCCCAGCTTCAGTCGCCTGACGCAGAGAGCGCTTCCTTCAGGAAGGCCACCTGCAGCAGCAGGAGATTCTCGGCCACCACTTCCTGTGGGGTCATGTGCGTGACGCCCGTCAGGGGCAGCACCCGGTGGGGGCGACCGGCCTCCAGGAGCGCTCGGCTCAGCCGAAGCGTGTGCGCCACCACGACGTTGTCGTCGGCCAGGCCGTGGATGAGCAGGAGCGGCCGCTCCAACTTGGCCGCGTCGGCCAGGAGCGAGCTGCGTTCGTAGGCTTCGGGGTGCTGATCGGGGTGGCCCAGGTAGCGCTCGGTGTAATGCGTGTCGTAGAGGCGCCAGTCGGTGACGGGCGCCCCGGCGATCGCGGCATGGAACACGTCCGGGCGGCGGAGGACGGCGAGCGCGGCGAGATAGCCGCCGAAGGACCATCCGCGGATGGCCACCCGTGAGAGGTCCAGCCCGTCCGGATGCGCTTCCGCGGCCGCTTGGAGTGCTTCGACCTGGTCCTCCAACGCCGGCGTGGCCAGATCGAACCGGACGGCCTTCTCCCACGCCAGCCCTCGCCCCGGCGTGCCCCGGCCGTCGGCCACCACCACCGCGAACCCCTGATCGGCCAGCCACTGCGAGCTGAGGTAGGCAGGTCTGGCCGCCACGACGCGCTGGAAGTGCGGGCCGCCATAGGGATCCAGGAGAACCGGCAGCGGTGACTCGGGTGGGCGGCCGTCGGGGAAGAGCACGACGGTCCGAAGTTCGTGAGGCCCGGCCTTGAGGAGCGTCACCGCCGGCGTGATCACCGGGGTGGCGGCGTTGGACCCGATGGTGCACACCTCTGCATCGCCGCGGAGCACTTTCACCTCCGCGTGATCGCGTTCCATCGATGACGAGCTGAGCACCAGGACGTCCGCGCCGGCCACCCCTTCGTGCACGCCGGGGGGTTCCGTGAGCCGCGTGGTCGTGCCCGAGGCCGCGACCCGCCAGAGGTGCTGCTCCATCGGCTCGCCCTGGGTGCCCGTAACGATCACCTCGGCTGCCACGTGGACGACACGGGCGACCTGGAGGCCTGCTGGGGTGACCGGCTCACCATCGATGGTCAGATGACGCGTGTCGTCCATCTCCCGGACGAAGACGAGCCCGCCGTCGTCGGTCCAGGACGGCACCCCCGTCACGATCTCCAGCCACGTGTCCGACCGGTCCTCGAAGACCCTGGTGGTCGCGCCGGAGCGTTCGTCCGCCGTCAGGACCTGCCACCGGTTCTGATCACGCGACTCCACCAGCAGCGTGAGCGGCCGGTCTCGCTGCCAGCCAACCGACACCAGATAGGGGAACGCCTGGCGGTCCCACGCGACGTCGACCCTGCTCCCGTCCACTCCCAGGATGGACAGCGAGACGTCCGCATCGTTCGTGCCGGCCGCCGGATACCGAACCGGGTGAGGCGGGCGCGACGGTTCGGAGGGATCGGCGATGTGCCACACGGGCACGGGCCGGTTGTCGACCCTGGCCGCGGCGACCGACTCGCCGTCCGGCGCCCACCAGAAACCGCGATGGCGCTCCATCTCCTCGGCCGCCACGAACTCGGCCATGCCCCACGTGACGTCAGGGTCCTGGTCGTCGACCAGGAGACGGTCAGCGCCGTCCACGTCCACGCATCGCAGCGCCCCGTCGCTGACATAGACGACCCGCCGACCGGTCGGATCTGGGCGCGGATCGAACACCGGCGTCGCCACGGACAGTTCGCGAACCTCGCCATCCACCAGGTCGGCCAGGAACAGCCGTCCCCCCAGGGCGAAGGCGGCCACGCGCAGGTCCCGGTCGCCGGCGTACGCCACGATGCCCCCGGCGGTCTCCCGGGCCCGTTCCCGACGGGCCCGCTCCTGGTCGGACAGATGCTCGTTCGCCTCGCCCAGGACCACTCGTGGGTCCGCCACCAACCGCTCGCGCCGAGTCTCCACGTCCAGCACCCACAGGCACGTCATGGGATCCTCGCCGCCGGGCGACCGCAGGAAGGCCACGCGGGAGCCGTCGGCCGCCACCGAGAAGCTTCGCGGGTGTCCCAACGTGAAACGCTGGGTGCGCGCGTACTGGCGGGGGAAGGAGATGGTCGAGTCGCCGCGTTCGGTCACTGATCCTTCCTCTCTGTCGAAGCGATGACATACGTGCCCGTGCCCTGTTTCTCGATCAACCCCTGCTTGGTCGCCTGCGCCAGTGCCGCCAGAACGTGTTTCCGGATGTCGGGTTGGGTGAAGGGGTCGAGGTACCCGCGCTTCAACGCCAGGTCCTGGATCATCGTCCAGTGCAGGGCCACACCCTCCTCACGCAGGACCGTCAGCGCCGCTTCCGCGAAGTCCATGGCGGACGTCAGATCGTCCGCACGGCCGGCAGGATGCTCTCCGCGACCAGCTCCACCATCGACCAGTCGTACACGGAGAACGGGATGGGGCCCGCCCCCACGATGAACTCCTCCACGCCTTGCCGCGCGAATCGACCCAGCCGGTCCAGGCACACCTGGGGCGTCCCCGTGAGAGTGTCGCCCCCGTACTCCTCCAGCGACACACCGTCCAGGGCGCCGCCCGGCGTCCATCGCTGCAAGGCCCGGAACCTGGCCGTCAGGTCGCCGTCGTCCTCGCCGACCAGCGTGTACAGCCCCAGGGAGATGCGGGCTCCATCGGGCTCTCGGCCTTCCGCCGCCAGAGCCATCCGCAGGGCATAGGCCCGCTCGGCGAAGGCCGACGGGTCCCACTTCCACACCGTGTTCCACCCCGAGCCGTGACGGGCAACCAGCCGTAGCAACCGGTCGCCTCCCTTCCCCCCGATCCAGATCGGGGGTCCTTGTCGGCCGTTGCGGGATATGGGCGGCGGATGGTTGAACGCATGGTGCAGCCGGAACCTCGGGCCGTCGTGCTGGAACGGGCCTCCGGCGAACAGCCCCGCGATGACCTCGACCGATTCCTCCAGGATCCCGAACCGTTCACCCGTGCTCGGATACTCGTAGCCGAAGGCCTCGAACTCCCGCTCGTACCACCCCGCCCCGATCCCCAGGTCGAACCGACCATCGCTGATGAGATCGATGGCGGTGGCCATCTTCGCCACGTGCGCCGGGTGGCGGAACGGCGCGCACGCCACCAGCGTCCCCAGCCGGACTCGCTCGGTGGCCATGGCCAGGCCCGCCAGCGCGGTGAAGGGCTCGAAGGTTCCCGCCGGCTGGTCCGAACCTCCGTATCTGGCCAGGTCCAGGAAGAAGTGGTCGGAGATCCAGACGGAGTCGAACCCGAGCGATTCGGCGCGCTGGGCCGCCTCGACCAACCGTTCCCAGGACAGCGGCTTCTGGTCCGGGAACGAGAAGTCGTAGTGGGGCAGCGCCAATCCGATCCGCATCGCCCCAGATGCTACGGCCTACAGGTAGCGCAGCACGTCGGCCGCCCCGGTGATCTCGGCGCCGCGAGGGACCTGGATGCCGGTGGGGATCTTGAGGCGCGGGTACACCGACACTTCGCCGGCCAGTCGGACGCCAGGGTAGACCACGACCTCGTCGCCGATCCCCACGAACTCGTCGATCACCGTGGAGTTGCCGGGCTCGCTCCGGATCTCGCTCATGGATCCAACCACCGTGCTGCGGATGGTGGCCCGACGCCCGATGATGGCGCCGTCCCGGATCTGGGACCGGGAGATGTACGCGCCGGCCCGCACCTCGACGTCGTCGTCCAGGTTCGACTCCGTGATGACCACGCCGGGGCCGATCTCGCAGTACCGGCCGATCCGCACGCCGGGACCGATCGTCACCAACCCTTCTGCGAGCTTCTCGGCCAGCGTCTTCCCACTCTCGGAATCGCGCATGGACAGCGACTCGGGAGCGATCCACACGTGCGCCTCGGGGTCGAACGGCGGCCCCATGAGGCGGACCACGGACTCGAACTCCCCGTGCAGGACGTCGACCATGGTCTCGACGTAGTCGCGCACGTTCCCGAGGTCGCCGATCCGGCGGACCGGGTGGGCGAACACGGGGTAGTCATGGCCGACCAGCCATGGGAGGAGATCCTTCCCGAAGTCCAGGCGCGATCGCCGCAAGGCGGCGACGTTCGGGTCGCCGGCCACCTCCCTGAGGACCGCGCAGTCAATCAGGTAGAAGCCGGCGTTGGTCAACAGTGGGAGCTGGTCGAACTCCTTCTCCTCGTGGATCTCGAAGTGGTCGCGGATCTCGCCGAGGGTGGGCTTCTCGACGAAGGAGAACACCTTGCCCTGCGGCGTCGTCAGCATGACCCCGTATTTCTCGGCGACCTCGGCGGGGGCCCGGGTCATCGCCGCGATGGTCACCACGGCGCCGCTCTCGCGGTGGGTTCGGACCATCGGCTCGAGGTCGAAGTCGATGAGCGAGTCCGTGGGAAAGACCAGGGCGGTCCCCCACAGGTCCCAGTACTCGAGCATGCGCAGCGCGGAGTCGGCGCTGCCCATGGAGAGGGAGTCGAACTTCACCGGCGAGTAGTGCACGTCGGCCCCGAACTCCTCGCCGTACCCGATCAACACCTTGATCTGGTAGCGGTTCTCCTTGCCGTGGGCGATCACGTAGTACTGCTTGATGCCCTCGGCGGTGAGGATCAGCATGACCCACCGGATCAGGCGCCGGCCGAGGAACGCCATGGCCGCCTTCGACCGCAGGTACCCGGGCGCCTTCAGCGTGAGGGGGCGGGCTCGAACGCCCTGCCCGCCGGCCAGCCCGATCCCCACCACATCGGTGATGCCGGACATGGTTCGATGATACGGTGCGGGACGAGCGTTTGAGGTTCACGGTCAGCAAACCGAGCCATTCGCGATGAGTCGTTTGTTGCCTCGCAGGCCAGGGAACCCTCACAGCAGCATGCTCACGACGCAGCGAGCCACGGCTCCCAACGGCTCCACACCGCTCCTGCGGCAGACGGAGCTGCGGAACCTCCTGACGGAGAAGCAGCTCCAGGAGTTGGAACGGCTGTGCCGCCCCCTGGTTCGCAACCCCGGCACCACGCTGTTCCGGCAGGGGGACCCGGCCGACACCTTCTACCTGCTGGTGGACGGCATGGTCGAGCTGCGGGCCCGCCCGCCGGGGCGCCGGGCGTACCGGACCGTCGAGCTGATCGGGCCATCGTGCACGTTCGGCGACGAGGCGCTCCTGGGCGAGCAGGACTATCTGGCCGGCGCTCGGGTGATCAAGACGGCTCGGTGCCTGGCGCTGCCCCGCGCGGCATTCGAGATGCTGGCTGCGAACCATCCGGACGTCGCGCTCGGGGTGGCCCGGTGCGCCACGGCCTGCCTGGTCAAGACGGTCCGCCGAGCGGCGATCCTCACCCAGGCGCCCGCCGACGTGGGGCTTCGCCTGCTGCTCGAGGAGCTCTCGGAACCGGACACCGCCGAGGCCGAGACGGGCGACTCGGGGAACGAGGAGTCGGGGGCTCAAGCCGTCCCGGTCCGGATCACCCATGCGCAATTGGCCGGCGTACTGCACGTCTCGCGCGAAACCGTGAGCCGGATGCTCAGCCAGCTGGCCAGCTCGGGGGAGCTTGAGGTCGGGCGGGGAGTGATCCGGCTCCTTCCGTCCTAGGGCTACACTCCCTCACCATGCTGCCCTGGTCCATCGAGCTGGCCGGCCGGTTCGAGGAGCACACGTTCGACAGCGCGGTGCTGAAGGGCAACCCACTGGGCGATCCTGCCCAGCGGCCGCTGTGGGTGTATCTGCCGCCCGGCTACGACGACGAGCCGCTCCGCCGCTACCCCTCCATCTACGTCATCCAGGGACTGACCGGGCAGGTGGACATGTGGCGCAACCGCACCGCGTTCCGGAAGAACTTCCCCGAGCTGACCGACGATCTGTTTCGCGGTGGCGCGCCTCCGGCCATCGTGGTGTGGGTGGACTGCTGGACCTCTCTGGGCGGCAGCCAGTTCCTGGACTCGCCGGGGACCGGGCGCTACCACACCTACCTGTGCGACGAGGTGGTGCCGTGGGTCGACGCGAACTACCGCACGGTCGCCGAACGCGACCATCGGGGCATCACCGGCAAGTCGAGCGGTGGCTACGGGGCCATGGTCACGCCCATGCTTCGCCCCGACCTGTGGGGCGGCCTGGCCACCCATGCCGGCGACGCGCTGTTCGAGAACTGCTACCTGCCGGAGTTCCGAGCGTCCGCCCGAACCCTCCGGGACGACTACGGCGGGTCCTACGATCGGTTCTGGGAGGACTTCCGCAGCCGACCCGCCTTCACCAAAGAGACGGACGGCGAGCTGCTCAACGATTGGTGCATGGCGGCGTGCTACTCGACCGACCCCGACGGCACCGTCCGGCTGCCGTTCGATCCTGTCACCGGTGAGCTGATCCCCGACGTCTGGAAGCGGTGGCTTGGCTGGGACCCGGTGCGGATGGTCCCGCAGCATGCCGACGCCCTGCGGTCGATGAAGGCGATCTACATCGACGCGGGCAAACGGGACGAGTACTTCCTGGACCTCGGAGCCGAGGCGTTCCGGCGGGAGCTCGCCGCGATCGGTGTCACGGACGTGTTCTTCGAACTGTTCGACGCCAAGCACGGCGCCATCGAATATCGCTACCCCCTGGCATTGAGGTATCTGGCCGAGCGCCTGACGCCCTGATCCGGCAGGCCCCGAGGGGCTCAGTCCGTCAGGAGCTCGATCGGGGTGACGTCCACGGTGAGCGTCCGGCCGTCTCGGTACACCCAAAAGGGCACGCGCCGGCCGATGGCGTCCCCGATCATCAGCCGCTGGAGGTCGTCCATGGCGCCCATCGCCTGCCCGTCGACATCCAGGATGAGGTCCTCGGGCCGCAGGCCGGCATCGGCGGCCGGACTGCCTTCGACCACCTGGACGACCTCGAGGCCGCGCTCGCGGCCCGTCTCACGCGCCAAGCGGGGCGGGAGCGGCCGCGGGCCCCCCGCGATGCCCAGGTAGGCGCGGCGGAACCTTCCCTCCGTCATCAGCGCGGCGATGATGCGGCGGGTGATCGCGTTGATCGGGACGGCCAGCCCGAGTCCCTGACCGATGCCGGGCCCGACCACGGCGGTGTTGATCCCCACGAC
>JBIOYQ010000199.1:0-10819 GCA_044870295.1 Actinomycetota bacterium | reverse complement strand
TGTTGGCCATGGTGGTGGTCGAGTCGCGGACGCCTGAGCCGCTCATCCCCATGACCTTCTTCTCCAACCGGACGCGGGTCTCGGCGAACGTGGCCACGGCCGTGATGGCCAGCGGCATGTTCGGCATGTTCTTCCTGCTCACGCTGTACCTGCAGCAGGTCCTGCACTACTCGCCGCTGAAGACGGGACTGGCGTACGCACCGTTCGGGCTCGGGATGATCGCCGGGATCATGGTCTCGACGAAGGTCCTGGCTCGGGTGGGGGCGCGGGGTGTGACGACCGCCGCGCTGGCCATCGCCGGTTTCGGCATGTTCCTGCTGGGCGGTGTCACCACGCACGGTTCCTACGTCGGAGACCTGTTGCCCACGATCCTGCTGCTGTCGTTCGGCATGGGCGCGGCGTTCCCGGCGCTGCAGATCGCGGCCATGCACCAGGTTTCGGCGGAGAACGCCGGCCTCGGATCGGCGGTCCAGAACACGGTGGTGCAGATCGGGGGGTCCCTGGGACTCGCCGTCCTGGTCACCATGGCATTCCGTCGAACCGCGTCGTCCATCGCCACGGGGACCTCGGCCGCGCTGGCCGCCACGCAGGGGTATGCCCTAGCGTTCCGCGGGGCGGCGTTCGCGATGTTCGCGGCTGCGGTCGTGGCGTTCCTGCTGGTGCCCGGACGGCGGGCGCTGGTTGCCGAGGGTCCGGAGATGGTCGACGGCAGGCTCGACGTGGAGCGGGTGGCGGCCGACTAGCGCTCACGGCGCGGCTAGGCTGTATGAGCTGCATGAGTGCCGAGCATTCCCTCGATACTGACGTTCGGCTCGAGGTCTACCGGTTCTTCGTGGACCGGGGCCGGCCGCCGGCGGCGGACGAGATCGCCGAGGCGATCGGCACTGACCAGGCGACGGTGCAGGGCTCGCTCCGGTGCCTCGCGGATGCGCATGTCCTGGTGCTGACTCCCGGCTCCACCTCCATCTGGATGGCCAACCCGCTCTCCGCGATCCCCACCGCCTTCCAGGCGGAAGTTGGAGGCCAGAGATGGTTCGGCAACTGCATCTGGGACGCGCTGGGGATCGTTGCCATGCTCGGTGGCACCGGGACCGTGACGACGTGGTGCCCCGACTGCCGCGTGCCCATTACCGTCGGGGTGGAGCAGAACCATCTGTCGCGGGGAGAGGGTGTCGTCCACTACGCCGTTCCTGCTGCTCGATGGTGGGACGACATCGGCTTCACGTGAGCGAACATGCTGCTCTTCCGGTCGGAAGAGCACGTGGAGGCGTGGTATAGGGAGCAGGGGATACCGATCGGGGCGACCCTCACGCTGGAGCAGCAGTGGGAGCTCGCTCGGATCTGGTACGCCGACCGGCTGTCTCCCGAGTGGCGACGACGAACCGCGGAGGAAGCCGAGGCGGTCTTCGCCGGCCTGGGGCTGATCGGCGACTTCTGGCGGCTTACCGCGCCACCGACGAGTGGGCAGGCTGGAACAGCTCGACCGGGTTCCCCGACGGATCCATGAGCAAGATCTGGGAGCCGCCCGGACCGGTCACGATGTCGTTTCGGAAGGACAGCCCGGCCGCCCGGAGTCGCTCTACCTCGCCGGCGAGATCCTCAACCTGCAGGTGGATGCGGTTCCAGCCCCCGGGCACCGGTGCCGTTCCGTCCGGCATCGGGCGTCGGCCCGAGCTCGTCTTGCCGCTCAGCAGCAGGCTCACGCCATCACGAGCCACCGAGGCGAACGCCGGCGACGCGTCCTGCTCGAGCGTGAACCCGAGGTGCGTGGTGTAGAACGCGATGGCGGCGGGCACGTCGTCGATCATGTAACGCACGCTGACACGACTCACGACATCCTCCTCTTCTCGGCCGGACCGGCTAATCCCAGAGGTCGATCTGCGGCAGGTCGGTCCTCTTGAAGGTCTCGTTCAGCTCCGCGCAGTGGTAGACGTCGTGGGAAAAGACTCGCTGGATGACCGAGCCTCGCGTGTGGACCCAGTCCTCGCCGAAGTCCGGGCGGCGGATCTCCTCGTCGAGCGTCTCCACGGTCCATCGATCGAGGCATCCCTCGATGATGCGGAACGTCGAGTCCAGCGCCTCCACCAGCGCCCGGGCGTCGAGGACATGCTCGAGGTCGTCGTCGCCGGGACAGTGGTAGGCGGCGTTCGTGAACGGGGTGGTCTCCGCGCCGGGCTCCCCCGCGAAGTCGCAGAGCCAGAACACCCGCTGGCAGGCGGTATGGCCCACGGTCGCCCACAGCGGCCAACGGTCGGGGGACGGCTGGATCGCCAGCTGCTCATCGGTCAGAGCGGCGACGACATCGCGGAGCCGGCCGTGGTACTCGGGCCACCTGCTGTAGGCGGGTCGAATGGTCGCAGCGCTCATGCGGTCGGCCCCCTCACCGTGCGTCCGTTCCTCGGTTCGCACAACGCTACTCCCTGGAACCGCCCGGCGATCTCCCATGACAGAGATCCGTACTCTGTGGGTGATGGAGCTGGTTCGAGCATGATCCTGACGGGACCGCGAGCCACGCTCCGCCCGGTGACCCCGGAGGACGTCGAGCGCCTCGTGTCGATCCGGAGAGAGCCCGAGGTCGCCTCGCGGTGGGGCGATCCTGGGGCGGGCGAGGTCGAGGAGAGCGTCGGAGACGAGCGGGTGTTCGCCGTCGAGACCGATGGCGAGGTGATCGGGGCGATCCAGTACGGCGAGGAGGACGACCCGATGTACCGCCACGCCAGCATCGACATCTACCTCACGGCGGCGCGTCATGGACAGGGATTCGGGTCGGGGGCGATCCAGGTCCTGGCCCGCCACCTCATCGACCAACGTGGGCACCACCGGCTCACCATCGATCCGGCGGCAGACAACGAGGCGGCCATCCGTGCGTACGAGAAGGTCGGCTTCCGCAGGGTCGGGGTGATGCGCTCCTACGAACGCGGACCGGACGGAACCTGGCACGACGGCCTGCTGATGGAGATGCTGGCGGACGAACTCATGGACCGGGCGTAGCCTCGCGCCGCTGAACCCAGCAGAGGCAGAACGGATGCCCGGCGGGATCCGCGTAGACCTGAAAGTTGTCAGGGGAGTCGGCGTCTCCTGCCGGCTTGAGAATCCTGGCGCCGAGCGACATGACATGATCGTGGGCGGCCTCGAAGTCGTCCACCCACAGGTCGATGTGGATCTGTTGCTCCGGGGTCCCGTCGGGCCAGTCCGGCGGGATGTGGTTGGGCGCGAGCTGGACCCCGACCCGCGGAGCACCGTCGACCATCACCATGTGCCAGTCGTCCTCGGCATCGATGGTGCCGTCGAGCACCCCGGCCCAGAAGCTGCTCTCCGCGGCGAGGTCCGCGGCGTCGAAGACCACGACCTGATGACTGATACGCATCGCCTCATCCTATCTGGATGACCGGGGTGGTCGAAGGAAGGACGCAGACGGAGCTCCGCCGCTCAACGCTCCTCCCTCGAACTGCAAGGATGGTCTTCATCCATGAATCCGCACGAAGCCGACCTGATCGCAACCATCGCGCTGGCGCTTGGCGCTGCCTTCGTTGGGGGGTTGGTCGCTCGGCATGCGCGATTGCCTCCCATCGTGGGGTATCTCCTTGCCGGCGTTGCCATCGGTCCCTTCACGCCCGGGCTGGTGGCCGACCCCGCGATCGCGTTGCAGCTGGCCGAGATCGGCGTCGTGTTGCTCATGTTCGGGGTGGGTCTCCATTTCAGCGTCCGCGATCTCATGGCGGTGCGCAGCGTTGCCGTCCCCGGCGCCCTTGCCCAGATCGCCACGGCAACCGGATTGGGCCTGGTCACGGCGCTGGCCATGGGATGGCATGCCTACGAGGGCCTCGTGCTCGGCCTGTCGATCTCGGTGGCCAGCACGGTGGTCCTCCTGCGAGCGCTCGAGGAGCGTGGTGAGCTCGCTGGTCGACCGGGACGCGTGGCCATCGGCTGGCTCATCGTCGAGGATCTGTTCATCGTCCTCGCGCTCGTCCTGCTCCCCACACTCGCGACCGCCTTCGGCACGCGCGGGCCGGACGGGGGAGAGGCGACCGTGCTCGGAGCCGTTGGCTCCATGGGACTCGCGATCGGCAAGGCGGCCGTCCTCGCGACGGTGATGCTCGTCCTCGGTACCCGCTTCCTCCCCTGGTTGCTGGACCATGTGGAGCGGGGCGCGTCGCGCGAGCTCTTCACGCTTGCGGTGCTGGCGGTCGCGCTCGGCATCGCCTACGGGGCCAGCGTCCTCTTCGATGTCTCGCTGGCCCTGGGGGCGTTCCTGGCGGGCGCGGTGCTCAGCGGGTCGCATCTCAGCGACCGGGCGGCCCGGGACGTGCTTCCACTCAGCGATACGTTCGGCGTGCTGTTCTTCGTCGCCGTCGGCATGCTGCTCGATCCCGCCATTCTCATCCGCATGCCCGCCCCGATCCTCGGCCTGGTGATCGTGGTGGTGGTGGGGAAGTCGCTCGTCGCGTTGCTGATCGTGGCCATGTTGGGACAGCCACTCCGGACCGGTCTCACGGTCGCTGCCGGTCTGGCGCAGGTCGGTGAGTTCTCGTTCATCGTTGCCACGGCCGGCCGAACCCTGGGCCTCCTGCCCGAGGATGGCTTTCAACTGATCGTAGCGGTGGCGCTCGTCTCGATCTCGTTGAATCCGCTGCTCTTCGCGACCGTCGATCCGGCCGAGAGGTGGTTGAGCCAGCGCCCCCTGGTCCGTCGTCTTGTGGAACGTGGAGAGGGCCGCCGGCGCGGCCCTCTCTCGCGATGAGGTGATTCTTGCTAGGACGGATCCTTCTGCTCGGGCGTGAGCAGAGCGATCCAGCTCTCGACCTCGGCCGACAGCCGGCCGGTGCCGGACAGCGCCACGGTGTCCTGGACCCATCCGTCGTACAGGTTCGGCATCGGCTTGAGTCCCTGCCCGCCGACTCCGTCGGTCACGCCGGCGCCTGCGCTGCCGTTGGACAGAATGATCCGCCCCACGACGGCTGCGTCGGCCGCGTTGTGGTTACCGTTGGGGTCGGGATCGATCACCGTCAGGGCGTTCGAGTACTGGTTGGTGACGTACAGGTAGTAGCCGCCTCCCAGCTTGGCTCCCCAGTGTGCCCCGTGGGTGCCGGCGGGCGTGGGCAGGTTGGCCACGACGGTGTCGGTCTGGGTGTCGATGATGGCCACGTGGTCGGCCGATCCGGTGGGTGCTCGATCCACGGTGGTGAGGCTCAAGACGGCCGCGGCGGCGAACCGCCCGTCCGGGCTGACCGGGACCTGGATCGGCGCCTGCAGGGTGTCGAACACCGAGAACTGTGCCCCCTGCTGGCCATCCGGCGTGAACGTCACCGGGATGTTCTTGACGATCCGCCGAGTGCCCATGTTGATGACGCTGACCTGCCCGCTCCCGATGCTGGACACGTAGGCCTTTGTGTTTCCCTTGGCGCCGGCCGCAACGGGGAGCAGGAGCGCCGAGCCGGTTCCCGTGGGCGTCCACGGGATCTCCCGGAGGACCCGGTTGTTCCTGGCGTCCATGATCGAGATCGATCCGGTGAGGCCCTCTCCCTTGAACACGTTGGGAACGATGACGAACCGCCCGTCGCTGGTCAGCCAGTGGCCGTGAGGATGCGTGTGCTGTGTCCCGGTCGGTGCCGAGTCGATGATCTTCAGCTCGGTCAGGCTTCGGTCCCTCAGGGTGACCAGGTCGTCCTCGGCTGAGATCGGGCAGTACAGGAGGCCGAACTGGCGCAGGTTCTCGTTCGGGTTCGTCACGATGTGGGTGGGCGCGTCGCCGACGACCTCGGTCGTGAGGATGTCCCCGGAGGCTCGGTCGATCTTGTTGATTGATTGTCCGAACCAGTTGCCGTTGTAGACGATGTCCAGTGAGTCGTTCGCCCACATGTTGTGAGGGTTGTCCCAGCCCTCGGCGTCCGGATCGAGCCCGTTGATCTCGCGCTCCACATCGAAGGAAGTGGCATCGACGACGGTGATGGTCCCGGGCTTGAGCTCTCCATCCGTGATCTGCCCGGGCACGGCCTCGAACTGGCTGTCGACCCAGACCTCGCCGACACCGGGCGTGCCTGGGGCGAACCCGTCGGCGGCCGAGAAGATGTCCCACTTCGCGGTCTTGTCCGCGTCCGTGGGGGCGACGCTGGTGAGCACCGACACGACCGAGTCGGCGTCGAGCGATTCCAGACCGAGGTGGCCGATGAACGGCAGCTGCTCCGCGGTGACGTCCGGCACCTCCCCGCTTCCATCCGGCACGGCCACCACCCCTTGCATGTAGGGATGAACCTTGCACAGGAAGGCGAACACCCCCGGCTTGTCGAACTCCGCGCTCACCGAACCCCGGAAGGCATCGTCCTGGTCGAGCTCCAGAGCCGACGCGGTGGGCTTGGTGAACAGCGTTGCCGTGTGCCTGGTCAGGGTCATCGACCCGACCACGAAGTCGACCCTGCCACCGACCGGAACGCTGGTGACCGGGGTCCCGGTGGCTTCGCTCCTGAACCAGTTCCCTGGCTCGTCGGTGAGCTGGAACGTGTCGCGATCGTCCGATCGCGACGAGGCGACGGCCGATCCTCCCAGCGGGACCAGTACACCGATGGCCAGCACCGCCACCGCCAGATGAATGCGAAGACCCCTCATGGCTTCCTCCTGATCGCCCGAATCCGTGCTTCCACAGCACCGTACGAGCCTCCGGGTTGAAGCGATGCCGTCGGGAGGTTAGGGATGGGCAAAGACCCGGTAAACAGTGGCAAGCTCGGCTCCGTGCGGCCATTCCGCAGGATGGTCATATCCTGGGGACAAGGGAACCTGTGTGGAGGAAGGAGGCTTCCTCCCCCAAGGAGGCCTGATCGGATGCCCACCTCGACCGCCGCCCAACACCCGATGCCGCTGGTGCCCGGGACGAAGGCGCCAGACTTCGAGCTCCGGTCGACCCCCGACCAGAAGGTATCGCTCGGCCAGTTCCGTGGTCAGCCCGTGATCCTGGCCTTCTACCCGGAGGACTGGAGCCCGGTCTGCTCCGACCAGATGGCGTTGTACCAGGCCGTGCTGCCGGAATTCCGCACGTTCGACGCGGAGCTCCTGGGCATCTCGGTGGATGGGATTTGGTGTCATCTCGCGTTCGCCAGGGACCGCAACCTTCACTTCCCGCTCCTTGCCGACTTCGAGCCGAAGGGTGAGGTGGCTCGGGCGTACGGCGCCTACCGAGCCGAAGACGGCACGAGCGAGCGCGCCCTGTTCGTGATCGATGGTGAAGGGTCGTGCGATGGAGCTATCTCTCCCCGGTGGGCGTGAATCCGGGGGCGGATGGGATCCTCCGCGCACTGGAGAACCTGGGGAAGGAGGGGAGCGCCTCGTGAGCACGACCCAGTGGGAGCCCATGCTCACCGTGCCGGTCTCCGACGAGCGGGACCACGTCCAGGGACCCCCCGATGCGCCGGCGACGCTGGTCGAGTACGGCGACTACGAATGTCCATACTGCGGCGCCGCGTATCCCATCATCAAGAAGGTGCAGGCCGCGATGGGCGATCGGCTCCGCTTCGTCTTCCGCAACTTCCCGATCTCCACCTCGCACCCCCACGCAGAGGA
The DNA here is from genome assembly GCA_044870295.1 of Actinomycetota bacterium. Lineage (GTDB taxonomy): Bacteria > Actinomycetota > UBA4738 > UBA4738 > UBA4738 > AC-52. The sequence goes on along the minus strand of JBIOYQ010000199.1, from coordinate 3,268 downwards.
GGCTGCGGAAGCTGCCGAAGCGGCCGACAGCCAAGGCAGGTTCTGGCAGATGCACGACCTTCTGTACGAGAACCAGAGGCACCTGCGGGACGAGGACCTCCGGGCCTACGCCGAGCAGCTCGGGCTGGACGTCGAGCTGTTCGACAAAGAGCTGGCCGAGCACGTCCATGCCGAACGGGTCCATGAGGACTTCATGAGTGGGGTCCGAAGCGGCGTGAACGGCACGCCGACCTTCTACATCAACGGCGTGCGGTTCGACCACTCGTACGAGTTCGACTCCCTGCTCGCCGCACTCGAGCGAGCGGCGGCTACGAGCCGGTGAGGGGAAGGAGGATGTCGTGGAGGGGGACCGATTCGAGGAGCTCAAGCGGAAGGCGGCAGGCGAGGGACTGACCGACGAGGAAGCTGCTGAGCTGGGCAGGTTGTATGCGAAGGAGCGCGGAGAGCCGTACCAGGACTCCCGTTCCCACCGCGAAACCGACGCGCTCGCGGAGGACGAGGAGAGCCAGGAGCGGCGGGAGCTGGACGCGGCGGCCCGAGCCCAGGCCGACGAGGAACGAGACCGAGCGCAGGTCATCCCACCCGGCGAGGCACGCGAGCCCGAGTACGAATAGGCTCGTTCGAGCGCCCGTGTTCACGGAGAGTGCAGTCCGTCCAAGGAGGTTGGGATGCAGGGAATCACTCCACATCTTTGGTTCGACACGGAGGCCGTGGAAGCGGCGAACCTCTACGCCTCGACGTTCCCGGATTCCCAGGTGACGAGTGTCTCCACCATCCACGACACCCCTTCGGGAGACACCGACATCGTGTCCTTCGAGCTCTGGGGCCAGCCGTTCATGGCCATCAGCGCTGGTCCGCTGTTCACGTTCAACCCCACGGTGTCCTTCGCGGTCTCGTGCACGACCCGGGAGCAGGTGGACGCGCTCTGGGCGCGGCTCTCCGAAGGGGGAAAAGACCTCATGCCCCTCGGGTCCTACCCCTTCAGCGAACGCTACGGCTGGACGGAGGACCGATACGGTCTCTCGTGGCAGATCTCGCTTGCGGGCCAAGACCAGGATGGGCAGCGCATCACGCCAACCCTGATGTTCGTCGGGGAGGTGGCCGGGAAGGCTGAGGAAGCCATCAACTTCTATGCGTCGGTGTTCCCCAACTCGGCGGTGGGCTTCAGCCTTCGCTACGGCAAGGGTGAGGAGCCCGATGAGGAGGGGACGATCAAGTATGCGAGCTTCCAGCTCGACGGCCAGGAGTTCGCCGCGATGGACAGCGCTCGCGACCACGACTTCGGATTCAACGAGGCCATCTCGCTCATCGTGAACTGCGAGACGCAGGAAGAGATCGATCGTTATTGGGACGGCCTCTCGGCCGTTCCCGAGTCCGAGCAGTGCGGCTGGCTCAAGGACCGCTACGGTCTGTCGTGGCAAGTGGTGCCCACCGCCATGGACGAGATGCTGCGGGACGGGACGAAGGAGCAGATCGCCCGGGTCACCGAGGCGTTCCTCCAGATGAAGAAGTTCGATCTCGCGGAGCTGCGCAGGGCGTACGAGGAATCGTAGGCGTACGGGGGGAGGAGGACGATGACTCGGCTTCACAGCTATCTCAATTTCCCGGGCACGGCCGCGGAGGCCTTCGACTTCTACCGTTACGTGTTCGGCGGTGAGTTCTCCTCGGTCGTCCGATTCAAGGACTTCCCCATGGAAAGGATGAGCGTGCCGGAGGAGGACCAGGACAAGATCATGCACATCGGCCTGCCGATCGGGGAGGACAACATGCTGATGGCGAGCGACGTCCTTCGATCGTTGGGCCACGAGCTGACACAGGGCAACAACGTCTACGTCTCCGTCCACCCCGAGAGCCGAGAGGAGGCGGACAGGATCTTCACCGGCCTCTCGCAGGGAGCGCAGATCGAGATGCCCATCGCCGATCAGGCCTGGGGTGACTACTACGGCAGCCTGAAGGACAAGTTCGGGGTCATGTGGATGGTCAACTACAGCCCCCCGCGAGATCAGTGAGGCCGACCCTTCCCTGAGGCGGACGGACCCCGCGCCTGCCGACATCGGTCAGGACGATGAGCTCGGGGAGGGACGCCTGAGCGCCCCGAAATACACGCCGGTGAGCACCAAGGCCGAGCCTGCGGCGAAGGTCCAGGTGATCCGTTCGTTCTGCAACCAGGCAGCCAGGGCGACGGTCACCAGTGGGATGACGACGAGCTGGTACGAAGCGGCGCTTGCCGTCCAGCTGCGGAGTACCACGACATACAGCCAGAAGACGCCGATCGAACCCGCGATCACGAGGTATGCCTGCGCAGCCCAGGTCGAGCCGGCCGATGGGACCGCGAACGCCTCCTGGAACATCACGGTCAAGGCGAGCAGGATCAACGCACCAACCGCCATCCCGACCGCGTTCAGGGCGGCGGGATGCACCGGCGGAAAGCCCTTGACGACGATCAGCGCCTCCGCCCAGCAGACCGCGCCCAGCAGGATCGCCGTCATCGACGTGAGGGGAACTCCTGCGCTGACGCCGCTGCTGAAGACGATACCGATGCCCCCGATGGCCAGCATCGCGCCGATGAGCCCCCGCCACCGGAACCGCTCCTGCCGGTGGGCGATGGCGAGCCCGAACGTCAGAAGGGGAACGCACGCGAGCAGGATCTGTCCCAGTCCGGCAGGTGACCGGACCAGACCCCAATAGACGAACCCGAAACCCGCTCCGAACTGGAGCCCGCCGTAGAGGAGCGCACCGAGAAGTGCCCGCCCCCGCGGGGCTCGAGCGTGAATGGCCCTGGCGGTGAGGGCGAAGACGATGCTGGCGAGGAGGAACCGCGAGGCGGCGCTCCAGAACGGATCGAGCTCGCAGCTCTCGCAGGAGACGTATCGGATCGCGACGGCGTTCCCCCCAGCGATCGTGACCGCGAGCGCGAACGCTGCCAGCGTCGCGCGATTCGACGCACCAATCGAGTCATCCGCGTCCGACATGGGCGAAGGATATGCGACGCGAGACGACCCTTTGACCTTTGCTCCACGCTCTGTCCAGGAGAGGGCGGCCGTGAAGCGCTCAGGCGGCCCGGCGAGCTGCATGGAGGTGGGTGGCTCCCGACACCCCCTTCAACTCGACCGGTCCGATCTCAATGAACGTCACCGGGGATTCGTGCGCCGCATCCACGACCTCCTGGGTCACCAAGACCTCGCCGGGTCTGGCGTACTCGGCGATCCTCGCTGCGACGTTCACGGTCCGGCCGTAGTAGTCGCCCTCCTGGAAGACCACGGGCCCG
>JBIOYQ010000198.1:0-24623 GCA_044870295.1 Actinomycetota bacterium | reverse complement strand
GGGAGCGGGGGCGGCGGGAGCGGGGGCGGTCCATCGCATGGAGGCGGCTTGCTGGACCAGCTCCCTGGGACGGGTACCTGGCGGGACGGGCTGCGCCTTCGTCTCCCGTCCGGAGAACCTCGGAGCGAATCGCATGTAGGACAACGCGAACCCCACCGCCACCAGCACGGCCAGGATGAGGGCGGCGACCGCGATCTGGAAGATCCAAGTGGTCACCGTCTTCGACGGCGTGATGGACGGCGCGGGCGTGATCTCCAGTTGCCCAAGCGCGGGACCGGAACCCAATAGCAGGAGCATGGCGGACGCGGCCACGATCGAGCCGCATCTCGTGATCAGGTGCCGGACGCGCACGCGCGGATTCTAACAGCGGCCCTCGCCGGCCCGGACGCCGTCGCGGTTGACAGGCGTCCAGGTATGAAAGATAGTTTTCGAAAGATGCCTTTCGGAAACTACCTCGAGCTCACCGACCCCAAGGTCATCCGAGCCCTGGCCCACCCGGCGAGGACCCAGATCCTGGCACACCTCATCGAGTCGGGCCCGTCCACGGCCACGGAGTGCGCCGACGCCATCGGCAGTACTCCCTCCGGCCTGAGCTATCACCTCCGCCAGCTGGCCCGCCACGGATTCGTGGAACAGGTTCCGAGCGAGGACGGCAGGGAACGCCGGTGGCGCGCCGTCGCAACCGGCTACGGCGTTCCCAAGGACGTCCAGGACCGGCCGGAAATCCTCGCAGCGCTCCGCCCGCTCAGCCGTCGGTGGTTCGAGGACTACCAGCGCGTGATCAACGAGTACCTGGCCTCGGAGCCGAAGTTCGATCCGGCGTGGCGGAAGGCGTCGACCTTCCAGCAATCGAACCCGTACCTCACGCCTGAGGAGCTGATCGAGCTCAGCGAACGCATGATCGAGTTCCTCAAGCCCTACCAGGAGCGCGGGGAGCGACCTGGGACCGAGCGCATCTACGCGGCGTTCGTGGCGGTGCCATGGCCCAGGAAGAAGCCACGCAAGCCTGCCGCCAAGACCAAGACCACCAGGAAGGGGAAGTCACGTGGCAGACACTGACGCGCGCGAGGAAGAGGCCGCATCCACGAGGCGCAAGCCGAACCTGTGGCGCCATCCGGACTTCATGAAGCTCTGGACCGCGGAGACGATCAGTCAGTTCGGCACGCAGGTAACCCTGCTGGGACTGCCCCTGATCGCCATCATCCTGTTGAAGGCGTCGGCGTTCGAGGTCGGGCTCCTCGGCACGATCGAGTTCCTGCCGTTCATCCTCTTCGGTCTGCCCGCGGGGGCCTGGGTGGATCGGCTCCGCCGGCGGCCCATCCTGATCGCCGGGGACCTGGGACGGGCGCTCTCCCTCGCCTCGATCCCGATCGTCTACGAGCTGGGACATCTCACGCTCCCCCAGCTCTACGTGGTGGCGTTCGTCAACGGCGTGCTGACCGTGTTCTTCGACGTGGCCTACCAGTCGTACCTCCCGTCGATCGTCGATCGAGATCAGCTCGTCGAGGGCAACTCGAAGCTGGAGGGCAGCCGCGCGGTGGCCCAACTGGCCGGTCCGGGGTTGGCCGGTGGCCTCATCCAATTGGTCAAGGCTCCGGTCGCCATCATCGCCGACGCGGCGAGCTTCGTCGGGTCGGCGCTGTTCGTGTTCCTGATCCGAAAGCCCGAACCGCCGGTGGAGGTTCATCCCGAGGGCAAGCAGAAGATCCGCACCGAGATCGCGCAGGGGCTGAGGTATGTCCTGCGCAACCCCCTGCTCCGGGCCATCGCCGCGTGCACCGGGAGCTCCAACCTGTTCAGCAACTTGGCGGGCTCGGTGCTCCTCCTCTACGCGGTTCGCAACCTCGACCTGTCGCCGGGAGCGATCGGGTTGATCTTCGGGGTGGGCAACCTCGGGGCGCTCCTGGGTGCGCTCTCGGGCAGTGCCTTTGCCCGCAAGCTGGGCGTGGGACCAACCATCGTGGGGTCCGCGTTGATCTTCGGCCCTCCGTGGCTCCTGGTGCCGCTGGCCTCCCCGTCCTTCCCCTATCCGTATCTGATCGGGGCGATGCTGATCGGGTCGTTCGGGAGCGTCATCTACAACGTGAACCAGGTGGGCCTTCGGCAGGCCATCACGCCGCTTCGCATGCAGGGTCGGATGAACGCCACCATGCGCTTCATGGTGTGGGGCACGATCCCCATCGGCGCCTTCCTCGGCGGTGTGCTCGGCAACACGATCGGGCTTCGGTCCACACTGTGGGTTGGCGCCATCGGCAGCTGCCTCACATTCCTGCCGGTGCTCTTCTCCCCGGTGCGGTCCCTCATGCGCATCCCGGAGGCTCCCGACCAGGGCGGCACCGCCCTGGAGGCGGCGGCAGAGCCCGAGCGGGTGCCACCAAGCCAGCTCCCACCGGTCGACGCGATCGGTGGCACAGGATCCCAAGAACCGTTCGAGCACGCCCGAGAGGAGTGATCAGGCCATCGCGTCCTTCTCGGCCAGCCCGTCCAGGACCTTCGTGCAGTAGTTCTTGAGAACCTTCGCGCCGAACAGCTTCATGAAGGTGACGGCCACTCTCCCACGGGCGTTGCTGGGGGACCGCTCCCAATGCAGGTGGACGCGGCTGCCTCCCGAGCCCGACGGCTCCGCCCTCACCGACACAAAGCTCCCCGGCGTACAGAAGTTGCTCTCCTTGACCGTCCACGTCACGGTTCGGGGAGTCGACCAGTCGTAGCGCTCCTTGGCCCACACCTTGACGGGCTTCGTGCTTCCCTCCTGCACCTCCGCCGAGGTCTCACCGACGGAGTAGACCTCGTACAGCTCGCGGGCCAGCCCCGGCCAGACGTCCGGGCGGGAAGGCGAGAAGTCGATGAGCGAGGCCACCACCTTGTCCGGGGGAAGCTTGGTCTCGAAATCGATCTCGATCCTGGTCATGCCCTTCCTCCCTCGGCGTCCTGTCGGCGGGCGGATTCTGCCCCCGGGACATCATGTGTCTCAAGTCCAGATGGCGCTGGCGCCCACCGACGCCGATACTGCGTCCATGGACCCAGACCGACGACGGCAGATGCTGGAGCGTTACCAGGAAGGGCCAGACGTGGTTGCGGACGCTCTGGCCGAGATCACCGACGAGGAGCTGGATCGCCGGCCGGGGCCGGACGACTGGACGGCGCGGGAGGTGGTGCATCACCTCGCCGACAGCGAGATGACCTCGGCGATCCGCCTCCGCCGTCTCATCGCGGAGGACGAACCCACCATCGTCGGATACGACGAGGCTGAGTTCGCCCGGAGGCTGTTCTACGACCGGCCGATCCAAGCCTCCCTCGAGGCGCTCCAGGCATCCCGCCGCACCACAGCCCAGATCCTGGAGCGGCTGACCGAGGAGCAGTGGAGCCGGTCGGGCACCCACACGGAGAGCGGCCGGTACGGCGTCGACACGTGGCTCGAGATCTACGCGGACCACGCCCACGACCACGCCGAGCAGATCCGGCGAGCCCGCGGCGCGTAACCCAGCTCATCGGAGCAGCGCCAGGCCGCCACCGCCCGCCACTTCGAGCACGGGAACGCCGGGCGCCATGGCGCGCGCCACCCGGGCGGCGAAGGAACCCAGCAACCGCTCGGTCAGCTAGGGCCGATCCAGGTGATCCGGCAGCACCGCCAGGTCCACGTGGTTGTGGCTGAGCGTCTCCTCGTAGTACGACTCGGGCAGCGGCAGGCTCGGGAGCCACACCAGGACTGGCACACCGCGGTCGGCGGCCTCGTCGAGGTAGGCATCGAGTGGTGCCGGCCCATCGCCCGGTACTTCTCCGGACTGAACGGGCCCGAGTGGTGCGGGGTCTCGCCCCACGTCTCCGCCGATCGGTCCGCCAGCAGCAGCGTGGCCCCTTCGCGCTCGGCCAGTCGCAGGGCCACCGGCCACGACCGGCGGTACGCCGGCTCCCGTCCCCCGTCGATGATGGCCAGGATCGTGGTCATCGCTTCCTCCCTTCCTCTTGTGGTGGATCGTTCGCAGGAGGATTCGCGTGGGGCCTGGGACGGACCTCGGGACTTGCTGTGTGGAGGGTGGGAATCGCCCCCTCCAGGCGAACTCTGAGGGGTCTCCCAGCTTCCTCTCAGGTCCCGGCAGTGAACTGGCCTCCGACATGGGGGGACAGCCGAAGGAGGAAGCCATGGGGGCAGGCGGGTCTACGATCGCTGCCGGATCGATGGAGGCCAGGAGATCGACGGTGACGTCTTCGAAGGAGCCATCGCCCACGCGGTCTTCAGGGGATGCCGGCGCGCCGCGCGTGCTGATCGTCGACGACGAGCCCTACATCACCGACCTCGTGGCGACGGCGATGCGGTACGAGGGCTTCGAGGTCGCGGCGGCGGCGAACGGACGCGAGGCGCTGGCGCTGGTCGAGTCGTTCCGACCCGAGCTGCTGGTCCTGGACGTCATGCTGCCCGACGTCGACGGCTTCGAGGTCCAGCGGAAGCTGATCGATCGAGGTCGACGCCTTCCGGTCCTGTTCCTGACGGCCCGCGACGCCACCGAGGACAAGGTCCGCGGGCTCACCATCGGGGGCGACGACTACGTCACCAAGCCCTTCAGCCTGGAGGAGCTGATCGCGCGCATCCGGGCCATCCTGCGGCGGGTCCATGGGACCGAGCCGGAGTCGGGGCGACTCACCTTCATCGACCTCGAGATGGACGAGGACACGCACGAGGTGTGGCGAGCGGGCAAGGCCGTTGATCTCACTGCCACCGAGTTCAACCTGTTGCGGTTCCTCATGGAAAATCCCCGAAGGGTCCTGTCCAAGAGCCAGATCCTGGATCACGTGTGGAACTACGACTTCGGAGGGGACTCCTCGATCGTGGAGACCTACATCAGCTACCTGCGGAAGAAGATCGACGTGGTGGAGCCCCACCTCATCCACACCGTGAGGGGCGTGGGGTACGTGCTTCGCGCGCCCTCGGAATGACGCCGTGCCCCTTCGCCTGAAGCTGCTGCTCGCGGTCATCGTCCTGGTCCTGGCCGGTCTGGTCGTGTCGGACGTGGTGACGTACACGTCGCTTCGCTCGTCGCTCGTCGACCGAATCGACCAGCAGCTCGTGGCGGCGGAGGGTCCCGTGTTGCACAGCCTTGCCGAGGGACAGACCTTCCCCGGACGCGGTGGCCCTGAAGAGCACTTCCCGGACGGCACCTATGGCCAGCTCCGTGAAGCCGACGGGACCGTGCTGGCGGAGAAGACGTTCCTGACGTTCGGGACCAATGCGCCCCCCGAGCCGTCGCTTCCGTCCACCCTTCCCCGATCCGAAGCTCCGGCCACCGGTCCGGACTTCTTCACCGCCGGCGCCGTCTCAGGATCGATCCACTATCGCGTCCTGGTCGACCAGGTCGGCATCGAGGTGAACGGGCGGCCCTCGACCTGCTCCGTGGTCGTCGGCATCCCGTTGACCGACACCGAAAGCACGCTGTCCAGGCTCCGGTTGACCGAGGGGATCGTGTCGCTGGCCGTGCTGCTCGGCCTGGGATTCCTGTCGTGGTGGCTGGTTCGGCGCGGGCTGCGTCCGCTGGAGCGGATGGGCGACACCGCCGGGGCCATCGCCGCCGGCGACCTCACGCGACGGGTGGAGCCGGCGGAGGACCGCACCGAGATCGGGCGGCTGGGGCTCGCGCTCAACTCGATGCTGGCGCAGATCGAGGCGGCGTTCGAGGAGCGCCGCGCGTCCGAAGCGCGGTTGCGCCGGTTCGTCGCGGACGCCTCCCACGAGCTGCGCACGCCTCTGACCTCCATCCGGGGGTATGCCGAGCTGTTCCGCCGCGGTGCGGAATCCCGTCCGGAGGACCTGGCGAAGTCCATGCAGCGTATCGAGGACGAGGCCTCGCGGATGGGCGTCATGGTGGACGACTTGCTGCTGCTGGCCCGGCTGGACCAGGGCCGGCCCCTGGAGCGCGAGCCGGTGGACCTGACCAAGGTGGTGAGGGATGCGGTCGAGAGCGCCCGGGCCATCGAGCCGGATCGTCACATCGACCTTTCCGTGAACGGTGCCGTCTCACTGACCGGGGACGGGGGGCGTCTGCGGCAGGTGGTGGACAACCTTCTGGACAACGCTCGCGTGCACACTCCCAAGGAGACGCGCGTCTCGGTGGGCCTGGCCACAGATGGGGACAGCGCCGTCCTCAGGGTCGCAGACGACGGCCCCGGCCTGACGCCCGATACGGAAGCGCGGGTGTTCGAGCGGTTCTATCGAGGCGACCCGGCCCGTTCCCGGGAGACGGGTGGGGCAGGACTCGGTCTCTCCATCGTGGCCGCCATCGTGGAAGCGCACGGCGGAACGGTAAGCGTCGCTCCGTCGAACGGAGGGACGACCTTCGAGGTCAGGCTCCCGCTGACGGCCTCTACGGCGACCGACGAGACGGCCTGATCGCTCGCCGGACCACCGGCCTGGTCGGCTTGCGCCGGGCCACTTCCTTGAATCCCACCCGGTCGAACATCGACTTCGCCCCGAACCACATGAAGTCGGTATGGCTGGGCGCGCTCTTGTCCACGGGATAGGCCTCCAGCAGCGTGGCCCCGTGCGAACGCGCGTAGTCGATCGCACCTCGCAGCAGAGCTTCGGAGACGCCCTGGCCCCTGGCCTTGGAATCGACGAAGAAGCACACGATCGGCCACACGGGCTTGTCGTCGACCGGCTTCATCACCGGCGAACGCCGCAGCTTCGCGTAGTCCCCGCGCGGCCCAAGCGAGATCCACCCCACGGGCCGCCCGTCCTGGTACCCGATCAGGCCCGGCGCCACGCCGCGGTCCACCAACGCTTTCATGGCCCGGCGATTCGTCTCCCCGGGACCGATGCCGCTCGCACCGCCGCTTCTCCGGTAGTACATGCAGAAGCATCCTCGGGCGATGGCCGCTCCGGGCCGGTCGAACAGTTGGACCAGGTCCGGCCACCGTTCCTTGGTGACCGGACGAACCTCCAGCTTCATGGTCCGGACACTGTAGTGGGAGGCTCAGACAGCGAGGATCCGGAAGGTCTCCACGGGCTCGCGCCGGCCCTTCACCTGCTTGGGCCCCACCGACTCGGCCACGATCGAAGGGGCGACCGCCACCGTGCTCGCCGCGGCCAGGATCTCTCCGCCGGTCGCCTCGGAGTTCAGGCGCTGGGCGATGTTCACGGCGTCGCCCAACACCGTGTACTCGAGCCGCCCGCCCCCACCGACCGTCCCGGCGATGACGGTACCGGTGTTGATGCCGATGCCCATGTCCAGCCGCAGGAGGTCCCCGTCGCCCTCAGCGGATTCCAGGTTCAGCTCCGTCTGTCGAGCCTGCATGGCGAGGGCGCACCGCAGTGCCCGCTCGGCGTGGTCCGGCAGCGGGTCCGGCGCGCCGAACACGGCCATCACGGCGTCGCCCTGGAACTTGTCGATCGTCCCGCCATGGGCCAGCACCACCTCGGCCATGGCCGAGAGATGCCGGGCCAGCAGGTCGGCGACCTCCCGGGCAGTCAGCCCCTCGGCCAGCGTCGAGAAGCCCCGGATGTCGGAGAACAGCACCGTGACCTCCAGCTCCTCCTGTCCGACGGGCTTGCCACCGGTGGCCAACCGGTCGGCCAGTTGCGAGGGGACGAAGGAACGTAGCGTGCGCGCGGACGCCTCCCGGTCCACCACCGCTTCGTGCAGGCGCTTCAACTCGTCCACCGCCGCGGCAGCCCCTCGTCCGGCCTCCGCCGCGAGGCGTTGGAACATCGTGGTCACCCTGCGGTCGATGTCCTCCTGCGTGGTGTGCAACGCCTCGGCCATCTCCGCGTAGCCCATGCCGCGCGCCATGAGGTCGAGCACCTCGGCATCGTGGTCCGCGGTCTGGCCACGATCCGACAGCCGCGCGGCGATGGTGGGATCGATGGCGGAACGACCGGCGGCGACTTCTCTGATGGCCCGCTCCAGCTCGTCGCCTTGCCCGAGACGGTCCTTCAAGAGATAGGCCAGGCCGCTCTCGCCGTGCCCGAGCAGGGCCAGGGCGTAGGCCTCGTCGTCGTGTGCCGACAGCACCACCACGCCGGTCCCCGGATGACGACGGCGGATCTCGTGCGCGCACTCGATGCCTTCCAGGCGGAAGTTCGGCGGCATCTTGATATCGGTGACCACCACATCGGGCTGGTGCTCGGCCGCCGCCGTCAGCAGCGAGGGAGCGTCTTCGGCCACGCCGACCACCTCGATCCCGTCCGCGATCGACAGGAGGGCCCGGACGCCTTCGCGGACCAGGACGTTGTCGTCGCCCAGCACGACTCTGATGGTCATGCCGCCGCCCGGCGCGCCGGCGCTGATCGCACCCTCGACCCGTATACCATCGACCCATGCCCCTCCGCGTCGTGTTCGCCGAGGATAACTACCTGGTCCGCGAAGGTACGGCCGCCCTGCTGGGGGCCATGGACGGCATCGAGCTGGTGGCCGCCGTGTCGGACTTCGACGCGCTGATGGCCGCGGTCGAGGAGCAGGCTCCCGACGCCGTCCTGACTGATATCCGCATGCCCCCCCATCACGCCACGGAGGGTATCGAAGCCGCGCTGAAGATCCGAGCCGCGTACCCGGGGGTCGGGGTAGTGGTGCTGTCGCAGTTCGCGGACGAGGAGTACGCCTACGAGCTGCTGAAGGATGGGGCGGCGGGTCTCGGCTACCTGTTGAAGGAGCGGGTCGCCGACGTCGAGGAGCTGGCCCGAGCCCTGGAAGAGGTGTCGCGCGGGGGATCCGTCCTGGACCCGAGGATCGTGGAGTCGCTGGTGGCCCGGCAGAACCGGATGGCCCGATCGGTGCTGGCGCAGCTCACCGATCGGGAGCGCGAGGTCCTGGAGCAGATGGCTCAAGGGAAGAACAACGCGGCCATCGCCAAGTCGCTGTTCCTGACCGAGCGCGCGGTCGAGAAGCACATCAACTCGCTGTTCCACAAGCTGGGGCTGTCGGAGGAGAGCGAGGTCCACCGCCGGGTGATGGCGGTGCTGACGCTCCTTCGCGAGGGAGGCGCGGGGCCGAGCGAGCGATAGCGGTCCTACGCCGTGGTGGCGGCGGACCATGCCTCTTCCAGGCGGTCGGGGCTGAACTCGGACTTCGGGATGTAGCCGGCCGCCCCGCATTCGGCCGCCCGTGGCGCATACTCAGCCGCCTCGTAGGTGGAGAGCAGCAGGATGACCACGCGCGAGGTGGAGCTGAGGATCTGTCGGGTCGCCTCGAGTCCGTTGATGCCCGGCAGGTTCACGTCCATAAGCACGAGGTCGGGATTGACCTCGTGGGCCAGGGTGACCGACTCCTCCCCGGTCTGGGCCTCCCCGACCACCTCGAATCCGTCGGTCGCCTCCACCACCATCCGCGCCGCCAGCCGGAACGGTTCCTGATCATCCACGATGAGCACCTTGGTCGTCATATCTGATCCTCCGTGTGCCAGGTTCGCACGCGCCAGCCGCCGGGCCAAGGATGCTCCCACGAGGGTTTGCGTGAGGCCAGCCACCCACTGAGACTCGGCTGTGGATTCGAAGGTGCAGCCGGAGCGCGGAATCGAACCGCGGACCTACGCATTACGAGTGCGATTCCGACGGAGACCGTGACCTGCGCCGATGCCCTCATCGCAGCCTTGAGCAGGCGGTTTGGCTACCCGCCACTCCCCGACGTTTCCCGGTGTTTCGCGCCCTCGTGCCCGATCGGTGCCCGATCAGTTGTCCCTGGGAAGACACCGCCAGGCTGGGCGAGAGTTCGGGAATGTACCTAGAGCTAAGCGAAAAGACTCACCGCTTAAGGAGCGAAAAGGCTCACCGCTTAAAGTGAGCGAAGCGCGTCGGCGAGCGGACCGTAATCGCCCCAACACAGAACGACTCCATCGCTCCCTTCGTTGCCCATATACCAGGAGCCACGATGATCGATCGCTTCGACCAGGTAAAGACCCCCGACATAGAGCATGCGGGCTGGTCGCAGCCTCTCGGCTGGATCTTCAGGTCGTCCCCAAATGAACAGCGCTTCCTTCGGCGGATCAACCCAAAAGGCCTCGGACGCCCCGGCAATCTGCCGAATCTCATCCAGGCTGAGGTCCTCCTGCATACGCCGTAGCGTACCCTCGCTCGCTTGGGCCAGCGTTTGGGAATGTCCCTAGAGGGCTGACTCGATCTCGCGTGCGAGATCGACGATCCAGGGGGGCCAGTCCTCGTGGGCCACGTTGTACCCGAGCAAGTCTGGGAGCGTAGAGGCGAGGGGCCAGCCGATCACCTCAGCGCCGGCCACGCCTTCAATCCGAAGGTGCCAATACCGTTCGGGCAATGACTCGGCTATTAGCGTTCGGCCATCGGGCAGTGGGCGAGTGTCCACGAATGTTCTCTGAGACCCCTATCGGGGCTGCGTCAACGCACGGAAGGCCTCGATGGCGTCGCGCAGCGCATCGACGTCGGAGAGGAGACCGTCGACGATCTCATGCATGCGAAGCCACTCGGTCTGGTGGTCGTGCCAGTACGTCGCGTCCACCCCAAGGACGCTCCGCATCAGGTCGCCGGGGTAATAAAAGGCCTCGGTGAGAGGGTTGGTCTCCAGAACGTCGAGCGCCCGGGGCACCAGGTGTCTGAGCGCGATCTTCTGGCCAATCAAGACCTCAAGATCCTCGGCGGTGAAGTCGTCGAGGGGCTTGCGACGAAGCTTGTGGCACTGCAGGACGAGGCTGGTCGCGTCGGAAGGCGGTGGCCCCCACGCAGGTGGGTCAAGCTCGTCGAGCGTCCTCGACTCCTCCATCGACTCCATCGCGAAGCTAGCCTAGGGGAACAGCTTGCTCGGATGGGCCAGTGTTCGAGAATGTCCGCCGAGCTAGATGGCGTCGGCGTCGACGAAGTAGTCGTACCGCTGCAGGTTGATGCTGATGCCCGTCGCCTTGCTCAGCGGTCCGACCTGTTTGGCTGTAACGGGGCAGCTGTCATACATGGGTTCGTCGGCAGGGAAGCCGAATAGCTCCTGGAGGTCGGCCAGCGACAGACCCTCAATCGGCCCCTCGCCCACGAGATCATTCCGCGGGTCGCGGTGAAATGCCCTCAGCACCCGGCGCACCTCTGACATGGCGTGAGAGTAACCCCCCTGGCTTGAGCGAGAGTTCAGGAATGTACCTGGAGATAGCCCGAGCGTCTCTCTACCGTGGGGGCGTCAGGGCTCGTTATCCTCCCGGCATGCAACGCTGGTTGGCGCGTCTCCTTCTCCTCGTCGGCTGGATCTTTCTCTTCGTCGGTGCCGTGGCTCTTCTTGGTCACATCCTGAGGCCCGGCGAGGCCGGCACGCCGGAGATAGGCAGGTACGGGGGATGGATCTTGGATGGGGTGACCATCTCGGCCGGAGTCGCGGTTCTGTTCATTCGAAAGTGGCTCCTAACTCGGATGACCAGCTAGGGCCAGCACGTCCTCGTGAGCGAGCGTTCAGGAATGTCCCCTGAGCAGTGAGCGATTACAGGCGGACCCACTGCATGAGATGGTCGTCCCATCCCAAGACCTCAGAGCCAGTGTCGGCCTGGCCAATCCTGGCGAGACCTTCGGTGATCGACTCCGCCGAAGCAGACGGAGCGAACGCGAAGGTGCATGCCCTACCGCCGCTCAACGACCGGACGTCGACCGGCAACTCAGGGCGGTCGCGTCGAATTCGGGCAAGTGCGAGGCCGATCCAGTTGCGGACTGAGTCCACCAGCTCTCCGGGTGTCGCATCGCCATCCCCTGAAACGACAACCCTCAGAGTCGGGGGAGCGATCTTGCGGCCCCAGCGACGAGCGTCGTCTCGAGTTGGATCACCCTGCATCGGCAGCCACTCAAAGAAAGCGCCTGCGTCGGTGAAGGCTCGCTCGACCGACTCGCGCACTCTCCGTTTGACGCTCAGCGTCGGGGCGAGTTGAAGCTGGAATCTAGGCGTACGGTGCTCGATCATGGTCGAACCAGTTTGGCAGGTATGAGCATGCTCGCCTGCCCGAGTGTTCGCGGATGTCCCTTGGAAGGATCACCCGCCCTTGCTCCCAGGAACGGCTCGGGCACGCATCGATCACGACGACGCTGAACGTCTACGGTCACCTGTTCCCGTCACTGGACGAAGAGCTCGCCGGCCGCCTGGACGCGATGGCGATCGCCGCGGCCGGTGATGCCCGATCAGTGCCCGATCGCCCCAACGGGGAGGTCCTGCAGCTGATTGGTCAGGCCCACTGACCAGGGTGGATGTGGAGCCGGAGCGCGGAATCGAACCGCGGACCTACGCATTACGAGTGCGTCGCTCTGCCAACTGAGCTACTCCGGCGTACGGCCCAGCCATTGTACGAAGCGCCTGAAGGGCTCCGGCAACCTCGGTAGAGTGGCCGCCATGCCAAGGAGAAAGCGTTCCGAAGACAAGCAGGGCGATGATCTCGGTGAGGACATCGCGCGGATGATCCAGTCCAGCATCCGCGACAAGGTCCGCCAGAAGACGGAACGGGCCAAGCTCCCCGATGGCGTGATCACCATCGTGTTCACCGATGTGGAGGGCTCCAGCGAGCTGGTCCGCGACCTCGGTGACGTCGGCGCCCGCGAGACCCTTCGGAGGCACGACGAAACGGTCAGGCGAACCTTGGCCGACCATGACGGCATCGAGGTGGAGCGATCCGGTGACGCGTTCATGCTGGCCTTTCGCCTCCCGAGCAAGGCGATCGCGTTCGCGCTGGCCCTTCACGACCGCCTGGCCGACGATGGCGACCTGCGTGTTCGAATCGGCATGGACACGGGCGAGGTCATCAGGGAGGAGAAGGGCTACTTCGGCAGGACGGTGTTCCGCGCCGCGCGCATCGCGGAGATGGGCGACGGCGGGCAGATCCTGGCGTCGGAAGCGACTCGAGTCATGATCGAGACCACGCCCAAGATCCGGTTCGTGGACCTCGGCGAGAAGACGCTGGACGGCCTGGGCGACAACCACCGCGTGTTCGAGGTGGTTCCTTCGACCGGCGACGACGAAGGGTCGTCCTAGGGTCGATCCGAGAAGAGCCGTTTCTCCTTCGAAAGGTGCGGCGCCCACTCGACCTGGTCCGCGCGCGCGAACCCCAGATAGGCGCGGAGCGCTTCCCGCATCGCGTCGACGAATCCCTCCGCCCGTTTGGGTGTGAAACCCTTCTCCCACCACAGACCGATGACCTTCACGCGGCCGGCCTTGCGGTCGATGCGGGCTCGATCCGGCCTACGAATCGGTCCCGGAACACGATCGGCAGCACGTAGTAGCCCCACTTCCGCCGAGCCTCGGGAAGGTAGACCTCCCAGACCCAGTCGAAGCCGTACAACGGCTTCAGGAGGGAGCGGTCCCACATGAGTGGATCCAGCGGCGGGACGAAGGCGGCGGACGGGGGCGGTTCCGGCGGCGCCGAGAGGAGCTCGATATCGCCACGGATGACGAACCGCTTCCCGGGAACGCCCTCCACCTGGACCGGCACGATCTCGCCCTCGTCGATGAGCTGCTCACGCAGCTCGTTGCGCGACGGCCAATCGGGCCGGGTCGGGCCGGGTCGGGTCGGGCCTGGCCGTACCCAGGCCTCCCCACACGTCTCCGCCGCCAGCGGCGCCGAGGAGGCCGTGGGCCCGATACCTCGACAGCACTTTGTGCTTCAGCTGGTCTCGCCGCGAGACCTTCTTCGCTAGGAGCTTCCTTGGGTAGAGCCGCTCGGTGAGGTCGTAGTAGCGGCGGTTGCGCTGGCGGCGCGCCAGGCTGAGCACGCCGGTGGCCGCGTAGGACTCCAGGACGAGGCGCACCACGCTGGCCGGCCCCAGCCACCAATCCACGGTGGGACTCCGTTCGAAGTCCCCGGATGAAAGCGGCCCCTCTTTTCGGATGCGTTCCAGCACCCGCGCGGCCACCTCGGCATGCTCACGAATGATGTCCTGCGAATGGCGCGTTTGGGTCCAGGACACGCGGTACCACGGGAGTTCCTTCGTCGGCAGGATGTTCAGCGCCTTGTTGTAGGCCTCGAACAGCTCGCGCCGTTCGTAGAGAAGCGCGTCCGTCCATGCCGGGTCGTAGTCCGCTACGCGCGCGTGGAGCACCAGGTCGTGGTTCCGACCCGCCACGGCCAACGGGTCGAACTGCACCGACCCGAGCCGGCGGACCACCTCCATCACGGCGTCGGGCCCGCCTGAGAGTGAGCGCGCCGGCGCGAGCATGTGGTGGGCGACGAGGAAGCGCCGGGCGTCCTCCGCTGACACCCTCAACGGGGTTCGCGTCACGTTCGTTCGGACGACAACCGCAGGAAGAGCTTCTCCAGGACCAACCGGGAGTTGAGGTTGGTCTCGTCCGCCAGGTCGGCGCGCGCTTCCTCGATGGCCCCCCATGCGCGACCGGCGGTTGCCGGCGTCCAGGCGCGGGACAGGTCCGTGAGATCGAGGTCCAGGTTGATGGCGAGACCCGCGTCACCTCCCGCGCCCACCAGCACGACGTCGCGCCAGTACGCGGCCAACGAGAGCAGGGAGAAGTCGAGGAACTCCCGCTCGGCCCGGCGGAGCCGCCGCTCGTGCTGCTCTTCGAGGCGGCGAACGACCCCGCGAAACGCATCCTCCGGCCGGCCCCGGTCGTCCAGGAACGGCTCGAGATCGGCCTTCAACTCCTCGGCCAGGTTCGCCCGGAACTCCTTCGCCGCGGCCACCAGGCCCTCCGCGGCCGCCAGCGCGCCGGTCGGTCCACGCAGCGCCGTCGACGCGGCGGTCAGGGCGTCGTCGCGGAACGCGCCCAACTGGCGCGGATCCGACGCCAGCCGGCGGGCCCGGCCGAGATTGCCACCGGCCAGCCGGCACGCCAGGCGCGCTCGCTGCTCGTCCAGGCCCTCCCCCACCAGGGTCCCCACCACGAAGTCCTCGGACAGCGGCGGGAAGGCGATCTCCTGGCAGCGCGAACGGACGGTGTCGGGCAGCTCGTCGGGGCGGGCCGACAGCAACAGGAAGATGGTGTCGAGCGGCGGCTCCTCCAGGACCTTCAGCAGCACGTCGGCCGCCTCGATCCGCAGGCGGTCGGCCTGCAGCACGACCATGATCTTCCGGCCCGGCTCGGGCGGCGTGAGGTACGCGCGCGAGGCGAACCATCGTGCCGTGTTGGGATCCGACGCATCGCGGCCGACCAGGATGTCCGGGCCGCTGGGCTCCAGCACCACCATGTTCGGATGGCGCTCACCGACGGCCAGCCGGCAGGCCCGGCACTCGCCGCACCCTCCCTGCGGGCACAGCAGCGCGGCGGCGAACGCCCGCATGGCCAGGCGCTTGCCGGAGCCCTCCGGCCCGGCGAAGAGATAGGCATGATGGGGATGGCGCAGAGCCCGAGCCAGGAACCCGGTCGCCCCCTCCTGGCCGGGGACGTCGCGGATCACGGGGGGCAGCTCGTCGAGACGGTCCTGCGTGGTGGTCACGTCGGACCCGCCCGCCCTTCCAGGATCCGACCGAGCACGCGATCCAATCCCACTTGCACGCGTTCGTGCACCTCGGCCGGTGTGCCCTTCGCGTCGACCACGTGGAAGCGGTCGGGATGCTCCTCGGCGATCTTCAGGTAGGCGTCGGCGACCTTCGCGTGGAAGGCGATGTCCTCGGACTCGAAGCGGTCCGGCGCGCCGTCGCTCCTGGCCAGACCTTCCTCGGGCTCGAGGTGCAGCAGGATCACCAGGTCCGGGAACAGCCCCTGCGTGGCCCAGGCGTTGAGCGTGAGCACGTCCTGTTCGCCCAGCCCGCGACCGTACCCCTGATACGCCACCGAGGAGTCGACGAACCGGTCACACAGCACCACCTTGCCCTCGTCCAATCCGGGGCGGATCACCGAGCTCACCAGATGCGCGCGAGCGGCCGCGAACACCAGCGCCTCCGCCCGCGGATCGACGGTCCCGGTGGTGGGATCGAGGATGGCCTCGCGGAGCCGGTCGCCGAACCCCGTGCCACCCGGCTCGCGGGTGACGATCACGTCCACGCCCTTCGATCGCACGTAGTCGGCGGCCAGCTCGATCTGCGTGCCCTTCCCCGCGCCCTCCACGCCCTCGAACACGATCAGCACCCCGTGCCGTTCCGGCTTCAGCACCTTGGGGACCAGGGCCAGGGGCCGGGGCCGGGCGATCCTGCTTCGCTTGAGGCTGGCACGGGAGAACAACCCTCCCATGATCACCACCCCGGCCCCCAGCCACAAGGAGATGCGGATGCCGGAGAGGTCCAGGACGTAACCGCCGATGCTCAGAGAATGCGGCCCGATGGCGGCCGCCAGCGACGGGAAGGCCACCAACGCGATGAACAGGACCATGCGCGCCGAGATGGTCAGCGTGGCGAAGGTCCGCCCGCGGTACTCGTCCGCCACGTTCTCCTGGAGCAGCGTGTAGCCGCTCACCCAGGCGAGCCCCACGCCCATCCCCATGGGGATGGTGAACAACGCGGCCAGCGTGATGTTCGGCATGGCCGCCAGGACGACCAGGCAGAGGGACGCGCCGATCATGGCCCAGTACATCAGGCGATCCTTCGGGGCGAACCTGGTGAGCACGTTCATGAGCCCGAGCCCCGCGCCCATCCCCACCCCGAACGCGGTGATGAGCACTCCGAACCCGGTCGATCCCGCGTCCAGGGAGAACAGGGAGAAGCTCGGACCTAGCGCGATGACCGCCCCGACCCCCGAGAACGCGATGACGATGGCGATCGTCATGGTCCGGATGATCGGGTGCTCGGTCAGGAACCGGTATCCGTCCCTGGCCTCCTCGATTGCCCCGCGGAGGCTGAGCCCGGCTTCCACGCCGGCGGGCGTGAGCCGCCGTGGGCGGGGTCGCAGCTCCAGCCCCCACACCATGCGGGCGGAGAACAGGAAGGTGGCGGCGTCCAGCCACAGCGCCAGGAACTCCGGGTGCCTCCCGAAGTACGAGATCTGGTGCCCGATGCTCACGGACACGCCGCTCAGCGCGGTGAAGACGGCCGCACCGAGGGGCAGCGTCCCGTAGGTGGTGATCAACCCGATCGAGTTGGCGTTCGACAGCTGCCTTCGCGGCACGAGATTCGGGACGCTGGCGTCCTTTGCCGGGGTCCACAGCAGCGACAGACATTCGATGAAGAAGGACAGGGCGAAGATCGCCCACAGACGGGGGAGGAACGGGAGGGTCGCGTACATGGCGCCGCGGGCGACGTCGGCACCCACCATGAGCTTGCGCCGGTCGAACCGGTCGGCGAGCACCCCGGCGAACGGGCCGAACAGGACCGACGGCAGCAGCCGGGCCAGCATGACGCCGGCCACGGCCAGGGGCGCCACGCGCTCTCCTCCGGCCAGCCTGGCCACCAGCGCTGCCACGGCGACGAACCCCACCCAGTCGCCCAGGGACGACACCAGCATCGCCTTCCACAGGCGCGAGAACGACGGGTGGGTCAGGAGGTCCTTGAGGGTGGCGGGCCTCGTGCCTCGGAGGGCGGCGATCTCCTCGGCTGCCGTCGAGGCCCCGGCCATCAGGTCTGCCGCTTGGCCCGAACCGTCCGGCGCTTGGGCTTGGGTGCGTCGTCGCTGGCGGTGCTGTCGCCGTCCGCGGACGAGTCGGACTTCGCCTTCGACCTGGACCCCCGCCGCCCCGGCGACGCCAGTGCCTTGGCGTCCACCTCGGACAGCTCGTTGCCCTCGGCGTCCCAGGCCCGGCCGCAGTTGGTGCACCGCCTGGCCCCGCCTCGGGCCGACACGACCAGCCCCTGGCACGCGGGGCACGGCTCGGGCAACGGGGTCTGGTTCACCGCGAACGTGCACTCCGGGTACCGGCTGCACGAGTAGAAGGGGCCGAACCGGCCGCGGCGCTGCACCAGCTCGCCCTCCTTGCACTGGGGGCAGGTCACGCCGGTGCCCTTGGGGGGCTCCTTCTTGATGTACTTGCAGTCCGGGTACCCCGAGCACCCGATGAACGGACCGTACCGGCCGCGGCGGCGCTGGAGCTGCCGTCCGCACTCCGGGCACCGCTCGTCGAGCAGCTCCGGCTCGTCGGTCCGCTCACCGTTGAGGTCCCGGGTGTACGTGCAGGTCGGATAGTTGGGGCAGCCGACGAACCGGCCGTACCGCCCGAGCTTGATCTCGAGCTTCACCTCGCCCCGCCCCTCCTCCAGGCACTTCGGACAGAGCTCGTCGAGCTGCTCGACGGGGGCCTCCATCTCCTTGTCCGCGATCTTCAGGTCCTCCATGAACGGCTCGTAGAAGTCGTTCAGGACCTTGATCCAGCCCTCCTTGCCCTCGGCGACGTCGTCGAGCTCTTCCTCCATACGAGCGGTGAACCCCACCTGGAACACATCGGGGAAGAACTGGACGAGCAGGTCGGTGACGACCATGCCGACGTCCTCGGGGAAGAACCTTCGCTCCTCCAGACGCACGTAGCGCCGGTCGAGCAGGGTCGAGATGGTGGGAGCGTAGGTGGACGGCCGGCCGATGCCGTTCTCCTCGAGCGCCTTCACCAGCGAGGCCTCGGTGTACCGCGGCGGCGGCTGCGTGAAGTGCTGCTCGGGGAGCAGCTCGAGGAGCCGGAGCGCCTGCTCGGCGGTGAGCAGCGGCAGCGATGCTTCCTGGTCCTCGTCTGGCGTGTCGTCGCGGCCTTCGAAGTACACCCGGCGGAAGCCGTCGAACTTGAGGGTCTGCCCGGTCGCGCGCAACAGGTACGACGGCCCCTCGCTCGTTCCCGGCGCCGCCTCGATGTCCACCGAGACCTGGTCGAACCTGGCCTCGGCCATCTGCGACGCGACGGTGCGCTGCCAGATCAACCGGTACAGCTTGGCCTGGGCGGGATCGAGCACGTCCTGCAGCTGGTCTGGGGTGCGGGCGGCGCCGGTGGGCCGGATGGCCTCGTGGGCTTCCTGCGCGCCCCGCTGTTTCTTGCGGTATCGGCGCGGTTGCGACAACGCGTACTCGGATCCGTAGAGGTTGGTGACGACCTCGTTCAGCTCGCGCAGCGCCTGGTCGGCGATGTTCACCGAGTCCGTTCGCATGTACGTGATCAGCCCCACCTGGCCTTCGCCGGGCAGGTTGATCCCTTCGTAGAGGCGCTGGGCGATCTGCATGGTTCGCCGCGACGAGAACCCCAGTTTCCGCGCGGCCTCCTGCTGGAGCGTCGACGTGGTGAAGGGTGGCGCCGGGGTCCGCTTGACCTCCTTCTGGCGAACCTCGAGGACGCGGTAGCGGGCCTCCCGAAGCCGGTCGACATGTGCCTGCGCTTCCTGCTCGGTGGAGAGCACGAGGCCCTTCTTGTCGGGCGAAGCGGCGAGCTTCTCCTCCCCGATCTGCATCAGCCGCGCCAGGAAGGGCGCCTCCTGATCCCGGTCGGCCGGAGTCAAGCGGGCGTCCACGCTCCAGTACTCGCGGGCCTGGAACGCGGCGATCTCGCGCTCGCGATCCACGATCAACCGGAGCGCCACGGACTGGACGCGACCCGCGGACAGGGCGCGGCGGAGTTTCTTCGACAACAGAGGCGACAGTTGATAGCCGACGATCCGGTCCAGGATCCGCCGAGCCTGCTGCGCGCTGACCAGATCGAAGTCGATCCGGCGCGGCTCGCGGAAGGCCTGCTGCACCGCGTCCTTCGTGATCTCGGTGAAGGTCACTCGGTTGGCGGCACGCGGATCCGCCCCGATGGCCTCGGCCACATGCCAGGCGATGGCCTCGCCCTCACGGTCGAAGTCGGTCGCCAGCCACAGACCGGCCGCCGTCTTGAAGGCCTTCTTGAGGTGCCCGACCACTTCCTTCTGGTCGGGCCGGACCTCGTATTCGGGCGTGAAGTCCTCCTCGAGGTCCACGCCCATCCGGTCCTCGGGCAGGTCGCGGACGTGGCCCTTGCTGGCCGTGACGGTATAGTCCGGCCCCAGGTACCGCTCGAGGGTCTTCGCCTTGGTCGGCGACTCCACGATCACCAGTTGCTTTGCCATCGCTCCTCATTCACCGGGGTTGACCAGGGACGATCGCGTTCCCCTCCCCGGCTCGGAAACGCGCCCACTGTACGTCATGCCCACGACCGATCTTCGTAGCACGTGCTCAAGGGGATTTCGGTTCGGAGGGCTGCGGCTTGAACACCGCACAGGCACGAGATCTTCCCAAAGTACCCGCTGAAGAGCAGAATGCCTCGTCATGGGGCATGCCCGCCACCGGCTGGTCGGGCGTTCGCGGGTCCTGATCTGCGGGCTGGTCCTCCTGTGGCTGAGCCCACTTCTCGCCCCTCCCGGGGCTGCCGCGGAGCCTCCCAGGCCGATCCGGGACTCGTCGGTCACCACCGTCCAGTCGGGGATCTGGGGCGGGGGACTGCTCACCACGATGGCCCAAGATCCCAACGACCCCGGCCGGTTCATCGTGGGCGGGGACGTGTCGGGGCTGCACGTCTCGACCGACGCCGGGGTGACCTGGCGAACGAGCAACGGCGGCCTGAACGCGGAGCAAGAGGACACGATCACGTCCGTCGTGTTCCGTCGTTTCAACGACGGTCCGCACAAGCAGGTGTTCGCGTCGTTCGGGGCGAACGGTGGCGGACTCTTGCGCAGCGACGCCAGCGGCACCACGTGGACGACGTTCGGCCCGCTCGCTCCCGACGGCGGTCCGAACTTCGAGGGCCACGACGCCTGCGGCTTCGGTCCCTAACCCGACCCCTGCTCGGACCCCCGGGCCACCGGCCACCTCCTGGTGTTGGACGAAGTCTCCAGGCCGCAGCCCAGGCTCAACTTCGTCTACGCGGGATCGTTCGGCCGAGGGCTGATGCGCACCAACGCCCGAGGGACCTCGTGGACCACCATTGCCCTGGGATCGGACACGTCCTGGTGTGTCTGGGACGGCACGCCGGGGTGCTACATCACCAGCCTCGTGCAGGATCCGCGACGCAGGAACGTGCTGTACGTTGGCACGCACGGCAACGGCGCGTTCAAGGTCACGGGGACGACCTGCTCCGGCGACGGCTGCGCGGAGGCGGGCGTGTCCTCGATCATGGTGGCACCCGGATCGGATCCGATCGTCGACGCCGAGGAGCTGTGGTTCCAGAAGACGGCCGATGGCATGACGTTGATGTGCGCGTGCGGCCGCCAGGGCTTCTACCGGGGCAGCTTCCCCTACACCACGCTCGATCAAGAGAACACGGGCATCGCCTTCGACACGACGCTCGACCACGAGACCTCCCTGTCGGCCATCGGCGGCGCGCCCGCCGATCCGGCCTCGGCGATCTACGTCGGAAACGTGAACGCGCTGTGCGAGGTCCCGGAGGGGGAACGGAACGTCGAGTGCCACACGCTCTATCGGTCGACCGACGGCGGCCTCACGTGGGAGGACGTCGCGTTCGACCAGGACGTGCAGAAGACCGTGGTCGGGACCACGATCGAGTGGTGGGCCTTCCTGTGCTGCCGAGACAACATGTTGAACCAGGAGTCCTACGCCGCGAACTCGATCCTCCTCACCGCCGACGACCCACCGGCCGTGATGGTGGCGGGGCGATCGGGCGTGTGGAAGAGCACCCTTGATGGGGACACCCACTGGCAGCCGGCCGTCCAGGGGATGGGGACGACCATCGACATCGACGCGGCCGTCGACCCGAACAACGCGGGGCGAGCCTACGTGGCCGGGCTGGACTGGACGTTCTTCGCCTCAGCGGCGAACCTCGCGCCGGGCACCGCGGTCCAGAGCGAGCCCAACAAGAACTTCACTCACGGGTTCGCCATCGCGGTGGACTCCCAGACCTCGGATGCGGTGTCTCCGGTCTACGTGGGGGTCGGGTCCAACGACGTCGCCGTGGGCGGCGTGTACACGAGCACGGACCCGACCAGCCCGGGAGCGCACCCGTGGACGTCGCTGGGCTTCACGGTCACCGGCTGCGACCGGACCACGCCCAGGGTGATCGGCGTGGGGGCGGGGCGGCTGACGCCGTCGGCCACACCCATGGTGTTCGCGGCCACCGACGGGTGTGGACTGTGGCGCTACGACGGCGCTCTGTGGCAGAACGTGAGCGCCGGCACCGACATGTTCGCCACGGAGAACGCCGGGTTCCGGTTCGCCCCAGTCTCCTATCCGAACAACCTGGGGTCGCTGCTGTACGTGCTGGACCGCCAGACCGGGAAGGTGTGGGCGTCGAACAACCAGGGTTCGCCCGGTTCATGGGTGCAGGTCTGGCAGGTCCTGCCGCCCGAGGCGACCGACACCACCGACGGCTCCATCGTGGCGGACCCCAACGCCGCGGGGACGCTGTGGCTCACCACGAACGCGCCGCAGGGCCTCCACCAACTGTCGTGTCCCGTCCCCCCGGTCCTGAACGGCTGCGTGGACACGGGGCCGCCGCCGGATAACGTGGTGAATCCCGGTCCCATCGCCATCCGCCCGTGCCCGGACGGGTGCACGTCCACGGTCTATGTGGCCACCCGGGCCGTCGAGGATGACACCACGCCCCCAGCACTGTTCAAGCATCTGAGCGGGTCCGGCACGTGGTGCAATCTCACGACGGGGATCGACCCGATGTACCGGCGGGCCCTGGGCTTCCCTCGCCAGATGGCCGTGTCAATCGATTCGGGCGGTGTGACCACGGTCTACTTGGCCACGGGAGGAGAAGGAGTGCTGATCGTGACCGATGACACCGGGGACTGCGGAACCTGAGCCAGGACGTCGGCTGATACGCTCGGCAGCCCGTGGCGCACTTCATTCAAACGGCGATCGAGGACTGGGGCTATCTCGCCATCTTCCTGCTCATGGTCCTGGAGTCGGCGTGCATCCCGATCCCCAGCGAGGTCACCATGCTGTTCGGCGGGGCCGCGGCCAACGCGACGTTCGCGGCGAGCATCCCCGGCAATCCGGAGCCCCTCAACTTCCTGGTGGTCGGGCTGCTCGGGACGCTGGGCAACCTGGTGGGCTCCTGGATCGCGTACTGGGTGGGGAAGGCGGGGGGCCGGCCGTTGATCGAGCGGTGGGGGCGGTACATCTTCCTTCGACCGCATGAGCTCGACCGGGCGGAGGTCTGGTTCGATGAGCATGGCCAGGCAGCCGTGTTCGTGTCCAGGCTGCTGCCCGTGGTGCGAACGTTCATCAGCCTCCCCGCGGGCGTGGCCGAGATGCCCTTCGCGAGGTTCAGCGCATATACCTTCGCTGGCTGCCTCCCGTGGACATTCGCGCTGGCCGGCGTGGGCTACGCCCTCGGGAGCCGCTGGACCACTGTGGAGCGGTACCTCCGGCCGATCAGCATCGCGGTCGGCATCCTGGTGCTGGGCGCCATCGCGTGGTGGCTGATCCGGCGGGCCCGGGCCAAACGGAACGCCGAGTCGCTGGAGCCATGAAGGCCACGGCGAGGCGCCGCTCGGGCGGCCTTCGACGCCCCCCCGGCCCCCTCTTCCGCTTCACGGGCGGGTTCACCGCCATGCGCCGGGATTCGCTGGGCTTCCTGCTTCGGACCAGCCGGGAGTACGGGGACGTGGCGTGGTTCAAGGTGGGACCCTTCGACGTCTACCTCCTGAGCCATCCGGACCACGTCCGCGAGCTGCTGGTGGCCAACGCCCGAGGCGTCATGAAGAGCCAGGTCCTCCAGGAAGCGAAGCGCGTGCTCGGCGAGGGGCTGCTCACGTCGGAGGGAGAGACGCACCGGCGCAACCGACGGCTGATCCAGCCGGTGTTCCACCATCAACGCATCCGCGGGTACGGGGCGACGATGGTGGAACGAACCGGGACACACGTCGGCGCGTGGCGCTCTGGTGTCGAGTTCGACGTCCATCAGGACATGCTCGACCTGACCCTCGACCTGGTCGGCGCCACGCTGTTCGGGACCGACATCGACCCGGCCACCGCCCGTCACGTCGCCGACTCGGTTCGTGTGATGCTCGGAATGTACGACCGGTTCCTGCTGCCGCTCGCCCGATACCTGGAGCGTCTCCCTCTCCCCAGCAACCGCCGGTTCTGGTCCGCGAAGCGGACCCTCGACGACATCGTGTACGGCATGATCAGGGAGCGCCGCGCCGACCCGAACGGGAGCGATCTCCTGTCGATGTTGCTGACGGCCCGCGACGAGGGGAACGGCGGCGGGGCCATGAGCGACCGTCAGGTTCGGGACGAGGCGGCCACCATCTTCCTGGCCGGTCACGAGACCACGGCCATCGCCCTCACCTGGACGTGGTATCTCCTGTCACAGAACCCCCACGCGGAGGCGAAGCTCCACACCGAGGTCGACGAGGTGGTCGGGGATCGCCTCCCCTCCATCGACGACCTGCCACAGCTGACGTACACGCGTATGGTCCTGACCGAGGCCATGCGCCTCTATCCACCGGCGTGGGCGATGAGCAGGAGGCTCTTGGAGGACGCCGAGATCGGCGGGTACGTCATCCCGGCGGGGGCCACGGCCATCGTGTCCCAGTTCATCGTCCACCACGATCCTCGATGGTATGCCGACCCGTGGCGGTTCGATCCCGAGCGGTGGCGGCCGGACGCCGGCTCCACAGCCACTCAACCGAAGCACGCGTACTTCCCGTTCGGGGCGGGGCCTCGGATGTGCGTCGGCGAGGACTTCGCCTGGATGGAGGGGATCCTGGTGCTCGCCACGATCGCCCGCGCGTGGCGGTTGCGGCTCGTTCCGGGACATCCGGTCGCCCTCGATCCGCGCCTGACCCTCAGGCCGAAGCATGGCCTGCGTATGAGGGCCGAGCGCCGCCCCTGAAGCTACAGGTCGATCGCTGACGCGACCTCTTGGAGGCCTTCGAT
>JBIOYQ010000197.1:0-20638 GCA_044870295.1 Actinomycetota bacterium | reverse complement strand
TCGCGCATCACCTTCCACACACCGGAGTTTCCGATCGTCCCCAACGCCATCGACCGAAGCGAGGCGTCCCACTTCACCGGTGAGCTGAGGTGACGAGCCAGGAGATCGCGCAGCGCCAGGGGCTGGGTGGTGAGCCTGCCGCTGGCGTTGGGGACGATCGGAAACTCCGGTGTGTGGAAGGTGATGCGCGAGATTGCCTCACGCACGGGTTGCACGGCCGGGTCCATCAACTGTGAATGGAACGCGCCCGCGACGGGAAGCCGCACGGCCTTGGCCCCGCGACCTCGGGCGAGCTCTTCGGCCCGCTCCACCGCGGCGACGGTTCCGGACAGGACGGTCTGTTTCGGGCCGTTCTCGTTCGCCACGGCGAGCACGTCCCCGCGACCGGCCACCTCGCAGACCTCTCTGGCTTCATCCAACGACATCCCGATCAACGCCGTCATGGCTCCGGGATTCGCCTCCGATGCCTCCTGCATCGACCGGGCTCGAACGGCCAGCGCCTGCAGTCCTCGTTTGAGGTCCATCACGCCCGCGGCCACCAGTGCGGCGTACTCGCCGAGCGAGTGCCCCGCGGCGGCGTGACACGGAACCCCTTCGTCACGGAGCACGGCGTTCGCCGCGAGATCGCACGCGAAGATGGCTGGCTGCACGATATCCGTGCGGGACAACGCGTCGGGGTCGCGGCTCTTCTCGACGACATCCCACCCGAGCGCCTTGGACGCGCGATCGAGCACCTTCTTCGCCTTCTTGTGCTCGAGCCAGGGATCGGCCATGCCGACGTACTGGGACCCCTGTCCCGGGAACAGGAACGCTATGCGCATGGCCGCCACACTACCCACACCTTGTACCAACTCCGGGCTTCTTCGCAAAATTACAGAGCGCGGAATAACAAAATCCCAGCTTGGAACAGTTGCCACCCCCCCAGGCGGGCGTGTACAAAGAGGATCGATGCGCAAGGGCTGGCTCCAAGGCGTCCCGGCGAAATCCCCACCTAAAGCTGAAGGATTGACCGGTTTTCTCGGCCGCGACATGGCGGTCGACCTCGGCACGGCCAACACGCTGGTGTACGTCCGCGGCCGCGGCATCGTGCTGAACGAGCCGAGCGTGGTCGCGGTGAACACCACGACCTCCGCCATCCTCGCGGTGGGCGCCGAGGCCAAGCGCATGATCGGCCGCACCCCGGCCCACATCCGCGCCATCCGGCCGCTGCGCGACGGCGTCATCGCCGACTTCGACATCACCGAGAAGATGCTCCGGTACTTCATCCAGAAGGTGCACCACCGCAGGTTCATGGCCAAGCCGCGCGTGGTGGTCTGCGTGCCGTCGGGCATCACCGGCGTCGAGCAGCGTGCGGTCGAGGAGGCCACGGTCGCCGCCGGCGCACGTCAGGCGTTCATCATCGAGGAGCCCATGGCCGCGGCCATCGGGGCGGGCCTGCCCATCCACGAGCCGTCGGGCAACATGATCGTCGACATCGGCGGCGGTACCACCGAGGTCGCCGTCATCTCCTTGGGCGGCATCGTCACCGCCTCGAGCGTGCGGGTGGGAGGCGACGAGCTGGACGAGGCGATCATCCAGCACGTCAAGAAGGAGTTCTCCGTGGCCCTGGGCGAGCGGACCTCCGAGGCCATCAAGATCGCCATCGGGTCCGCCTTCCCCACGGCGGACGACATGATCGCGGAGATCAAGGGCCGCGACCTCGTGAGCGGCCTGCCGAAGACCATCCACGTGACGTCGGAGGAGATCCGCCGAGCCCTCGAGGAGCCCGTCAACTCCATCATCGACGCGGTCAAGAACACGCTCGACCGCTGTCCGCCGGAGCTGGCGGCCGACGTCATGGACCGGGGCATCGTGCTCACGGGTGGCGGCGCACTGCTGAAGGGGATGGACGAGCGACTCAAGCACGAGACCGGGATGCCCGTTCACGTGGCGGAGAACCCCCTGTCGTGCGTGGTCATCGGCTCGGGGAAGTGCCTGGAGGAGTTCGAGGTCCTCAAGAGGGTGCTGATCTCCTCGAACCGGGGATAGGCTAGGGCGCCATGGCGCTCTATTCGCGCCCGCGCAACACCCGCCTCCTGGTGGTCAGTCTAGTGATGCTGTCCCTGCTGACCATCACGGTCGACTACAAGGGCGGAGAGCACGGGCCGCTCGAGGCCGCCGGGAAGGGCGCCCTGTCCGTGGTGGGCGCGCTCCAGGGCGCGGTGACCCATGTGATCCGTCCGGTGACGAACTGGGTCTCCGGGGTCATTCATATCGGGTCGCTCCGCGCGGAGAACGACGACCTGAAGCGGCAGATCAGCGCCCTCAAGGTCCAGGCCGCTCAGGACAGCCAGGTCCAGCGGCGGCTGGTCGAGCTGGAGGGACTCCTGAAGATCCGCGACCAGCTCCAACCACGGAAGTCCGTCACGGCCACCGTGATCGCCCAGTCGCCGGGCAACTTCGAATGGACCATCACTATCAGCCAGGGGTCGTCGGCCGGCATCAAGGAGGACATGCCGGTGGTCAGCGGCAACGGGCTGGTGGGACACGTCATCACCGTGACGGCCAACGTATCGGTGGTGCAGCTCATCATCGATCCCGACTCGGCCGTGGCGGCACGGCTGGCCTCGGCGGGGGACACGGGGGTGATCCTGGGTCAGCGGGATCGACCGCTGCGCATGGACCTCGTCGATCCGAACGCCAACGTCTCGCTGAACGAGCCCGTCGTGACGTCCGGGTATGAGGTGGAGGCCGGCAGATCCATCTATCCGCCCGGCATCGCCATCGGGTTCGTCTCCCACATCGCCCAGCAGATCAACAGCCTCGAGAAGACGATCGACATCACTCCCGCGGTCGACTTCTCCGCCCTCGAGTACGTCCTCGTCATCGTGAAGAGCTGACTTGGGTGCGCAGGACCGTTTCGTGGACCGTCGTCGTGGTGACCGCCCTGGTGCTCCAGTCCACCGTCTTCGCCCAGATCACCCTGGCCGGGACCAAGCCGGATCTGGTCTACCTCGTGACCATCGTGCTGGCCTTCCTGGAGGGCCCGTCGTCGGGCGCCGTGGCGGGGTTCTTCGGCGGGATGGCCGAGGACTTCCTGCTGGACCTCCCCAAGGGCATCACCGCGCTGACGCTGACGCTGGTCGGCTACGTGGTGGGGGCCATCCGTCAGTACGTCGTCACCCCGAGTCCCGTCCTGCCGGTGCTGGTGGTCGGCGGAGCCACCGTCGTGGGGACCCTGTTCAACCAGTTCGTGGCGTTCCTGCTGGGCCAGCTCAACGTGAGCCTCGGTCAGGTGATCCGCGTGGCGCTCCTGGCGGGCCTGTACAACGCTATCCTGACTCCACTGGTGTTCCCGGTGATCCGCAGGGTGGCCGAGTCCTCCAGATCCAAGAAGGTGTTCCGGTGGTGAGGTCGCCGTGACGGAGAGCAGGACTCGCACCAGGATGAGGGTGATCGCCTGGCTGGCGGCGTTCATGTTCGCCGCTCTGGGGACCAGGCTGTGGTTCCTCCAGGTCTTGGCCTCCGAGCAGTTCGAAAAGCTGGCCGACCTCAACCAGGTTCGCCTGGTCCCCATCCAGCCCATCCGCGGATTGATCGTCGCTCGTGATGGCAAGACGGTCCTGGTCGGCAATCGTCCGAGCACCATCGTCATGGTGGATCGGCTCGGCATGGAGGGCCGCGACGACGAGGTGCTGTTCCGGCTGGCGAACCTCCTGGGCCAACCGGTGGAGGACATCCTGGATCGCCTCGACAGCGTCAAGTACCTGCCGTACCAGCCCGTGCCGGTGGCCGAGGACGTCGACAAGAGCATCGTGTTCTACATCGCGGAGCATCGGGACCTGTTCCCGGGCGTCAGCTACGTGGTCGGATCCGTCAGGGACTATCCCCAAGGCTCGCTGGCCTCCCACATCCTGGGGTACGTCGGGGAGATCTCGGACACGCAGCTCGCCGAGCCGTCGTTCAAGGGATACCGGCAGGGAGAGATCGTCGGCCGGGCCGGGCTGGAGGACTCGTACGAGCAGGACCTGCACGGGATCGACGGCCTTCGTGGCATCCAGGTCAACGCCAAAGGGCTGGTGCTCAACGACGATTTCGGTGGAACCGCCGCCACCCCGGGGAACAACGTGGTGGTGTCGATCGACCCCACCATCCAGCGCGTATCGGAGGTGGCCCTCCAGCTCGGCATCAATCTCGGTCAGCGCGTGACGGGCTCGGGCCAGGCGGGGCCGCATGGCGGAGCCGTGGTAGTGATGAACCCCGACAACGGCCAGATCCTGGCCATGGCGTCCGCGCCCACGTTCGACCCGGCGATCTTCACCGGCGGACTGAACCGGCGGGAGGCCCTGTCGGTCGACCTCTGCTTCAAGAAGCCCTGTCCGGACCATCCGGTGCACGACAACCCCCTGCTCAACCGGGCCACGGATGGCACCTACCCGGCCGGATCCACGTTCAAGACCTTCGTGGCGGCCGCCGCGATGAAGGAGCACCTGGCCTCGCCGAACGGGCGGTACCCGTGCCCGGGCGTGTACCGCGTCCCAGGCGACGTCTCCGGCCACCTGTTCCACAACTGGACCAGCGCGAACCTCGGCAACCTGACGCTGGCGCAGTCCCTCGCCTACTCGTGCGACACGGTCTTCTACCGGTTCGGATACGAGTTCTACGACCGGTTCTTCCGCAAGTCCGGCCGGACCAACGAGGTGTTCCAGCGGGATCTGTCCATGATGGGATTCGGCAGGCAGACCGAGATCGACCTGCCGGGTGAGGCGGCCGGTCACGTTCCCACCAATGACTACGTGCGCGGCATCTTCGAGCGCAACCCGGCCGTGTACGGGAAGTACAACGGCTGGCAGGCCGGGGACAGCGTGGTCCTGGCGATCGGCCAGGGATTCCTGACCGTGACGCCGCTCCAGCTGGCCTCGGCCTACTCGGCCGTCGCCAACGGCGGCACCCTCTACGCGCCGGTCCTGGGCTGGAAGGTCCTGTCGCCGGACGGCGATCTGGTCAGGACGATCTCCCCACGGTCGGTGGGCGCCCTCCCCGTCTCGTCGAAGCAGGTGGCCTACCTGCGCAACGCCCTGACGGGCGTGACGCGGTACGGGACGGCCAGCACCGCGTTCGCCGGCTTCCCCCTCGACCGGATCCCCGTAGCCGGCAAGACGGGCACCGCGGACATCCAGGTGGGGAGCCAGGCGCCGTATTCATGGTTCGCAGCCATGGCGCCGGCCAACAATCCGAAGTACGTCGTGGTCGCGCTGGTGGAGCAGGGCGGGCACGGCGCCACCACCGCCGCGCCGGTGGTCCGAAGGGTTCTTGAGGGCCTGTTCCACATCCCGGCAGGCGGTCTCCTCCAGGCGGGGAGCGTGCAGGACTGATGGCTCAGCTCGACATGGCCGCGGCCACCCGAGCCTCGCCGGCCGACCAGTCGGTCCTGCGCCGGATCGACCCCGTCCTCGCCGTGGCGTCCCTGCTGCTGACGGCGGTCGGTCTGGCCATGATCTACTCGGCCACCAACAAGACCCTTTCCACGCTGCGTCTCGACCCGGGCTTCTACCTGAAACGCCAGACCGTGTACCTGATCATCGGCTTGGTGGCGGCGACGATCATCGCGGTGACGGACTACCGGGTGCTGAAGGCCTACGCCCCGCTCTTCTACGTCGCGTGTATCGGGCTGCTGATCCTGGTGCAATCGCCACTCGGCTCGGTGGCCAAGGGCGCCCAGCGGTCGTTCCAGTTCGCCGGGTTCCAGTTCTCCCCCTCGCTGTTCACCCGTCTCGGGCTGATCATGATGCTCGCCATGTACCTCTCCGAGATCAAGGGAGAGCTCGAGCTGCGCGACGTCGTCCGGGCGACGCTGCTGGCCATCGTCCCGATGGTGCTGGTGTTCATCCAGCCCGATATCGGCACGTCCGTCATCCTGTGCGCCGTCCTGGTCGCGTTGCTGCTGACGTCGGCCGCGAAGGCGCGCTACCTGGCGGTGCTGGCTCTGGTCGGCTCGGTGGCCATCTTCGGAGCCTTCCAGCTGCACATCATCAAGGACTACCAGATCTCCCGACTGACCAGCTTCATCGACCCCGCCGCCGATCCTCTGCGGGCCGGCTACAACAAGCAACAGGCCGAGATCGCCATCGGCTCAGGCGGGCTGCTGGGGAAGGGGTACCTGCACGGCACGCAGACCAACCTCGACTACGTGCCCGAGCAGCACACGGACTTCATCTTCACCGTGGTGGGGGAGGAGCTCGGGTTCCTGCGAGGCACCCTGCCGGTGCTGCTGCTGTTCGGCGTGGTCTTATGGCGAGCCTTCCGGACCGCGCTGCTCTCGCGCGACCCCTTCGGCACCTACCTGGCGGTGGGCGTGTTCGCCATGATCGCCATCCAGGTGTTCGTGAACGTGGGGATGACCATCGGGATCATGCCCATCACCGGCATCCCGCTGCCGTTCATCTCCTACGGAGGGAGCGCCCTGATCGCCGACTTCATCGGGATCGGGCTGCTCCAGAGCGTGTACATGCGCCGCTTGGTCTGATTTCATCCCTCCGCCTACGAGGTCCTGTCCCCGGCACCTTGTATCCTTGTGGGCAGGATCGTCCCGCTCGTGGACCGATCCGAGTGGCCGACCGAGGGTCTGGCCGCCCGGTCCGTGGGCGTGGCACGTGGCCGCGTCGGCCGGCAGGCAGCCCCCCGTCCTCGAATGAACGGGTCAGGAGCGCCGCCAGCCGCGGAGGCTACGAGGACCGGAGAGAGGTGTTCCCGTGCTCATGACGCGGGTCTTCAGGGCGAGAGCCGGCTGGCGGCTCTCTTCCAAGCGCACCATCCATTCCCCGTAGCTCCGCACGCCGCGCGGTCCTGGACCGAAAGGACCAAGCGTTGGATGCAGAAGTGAACGAAGCAAGAGTGTTGGGCGAGGCTGCCCAGCCTGAGCAGGGCGAGGGCCTCGAGGGAGGATCGACCACCACCCCCCGACCCCGACGGAGACGCCGGAGGTCCAGGGGA
Source organism: Actinomycetota bacterium (assembly GCA_044870295.1). Classification (GTDB taxonomy): domain Bacteria; phylum Actinomycetota; class UBA4738; order UBA4738; family UBA4738; genus AC-52. The sequence goes on along the minus strand of JBIOYQ010000197.1, from coordinate 13,666 downwards.
AGAGGCCGGGGAACCGGCCCTGGGACGCCCAGGGCGGCGACCGACGCCCAGGAGACGACGTCCCACCAGGACGACGGCGAGCGGGAAGCCACCTCCGAAGGATCCGAGGAGCGCTCTCCCTCATCGACGGCGACCAAGCCGAGACGCCGGAGGTCGCGGGGTCGCGGTCGCAAGCCGGCCGGTGCCGCCGCCACGGGCTCGGCTGATGACGGGACTCCCCAGGCAGTCGAGGAATCGACAGCCGGAGCGGAGGCCGCGGAGACAGAGGACGGTACCGACCGAGACGCCGAGTCCGGCGAAGTGACCGCGCTGACCCCCTCGGCCAAGCGCCGTCGGCGCCGAAGGGGAGGACGGGGTCGCTCGCGCAGCTCGGCCGACAAGGTCGAAGCGGTGAGCGAGACGTCCGTCGTGGAGCCTGCTGAACCGGGTGAGGAGCTCCCCGTCGCGACCGTGGCCGAGACCCCCAGCGAGCCCAGGAGAAGGCGGCGGACCCGGAAGGAGACGGCCCCCGCCGATCGCGCTCCGGCCCCCGAGAAGAAGAAACCGGCCGCCCAACCGAAGCCCCGGAAGAAGGCCGAACCCGAGCCCACCCCCACCGTGACGCGAGGCCGTCGCTCGGCATCTCGCGTTGGGCTGCGGCGCCGCCGTGAGCGGCTGCCCGAGGTCGTTCGCGCCACCGACAAGACCATGTTGATCACCGAGATCGGCGACCGCGATCAGATCGCCGTGCTGGAGGACCGCGTACTGGTCGAGCACTACATCACCCGGGCCGGCGCCAAGTCGATGGTGGGCAACATCTATCTCGGCAAGGTCCAGAACGTCCTGCCGGGGATGGAAGCGGCGTTCGTCGACGTCGGCCGGGGCCGCAACGCCGTCCTCTACGCCGGCGAGGTCTCCTACGACGAAGAGGTCGAGGGATCGGAGACGCCGCGGATCGAGAAGCTCCTGCGCGCCGGGCAAAACGTGCTGGTCCAAGTTACCAAGGACCCCATGGGGGGCAAGGGCGCCCGTCTGACCCAGGAGGTCAGCCTTCCGGGCCGCTATCTGGTGTTCGTGCCGGGAAGCCCGGAGGTCTTCGGCATCAGCCGCCGGTTGCCCGACGAGGAGCGCCGCCGGCTGAAGGACGTCCTGAAGAAGGTCAAGTCGCCCGACCACGGCCTGATCGTGCGAACGGCAGCCGAAGGTGCCGACGCGGACGATCTGCGCGCGGACGTCGAGCGGCTGGCCACGGAGTGGGCCGCCATCGAGAAGAGCGCGAAGAAGGGCAAGGCCCCGCGCCTGCTGTACGAGGAGCCAGAGCTCACCGTTCGGGTGGTCCGGGACCTGTTCACCGGTGGGGAGTTCAAGGAGATCATCACGGACGCGGTGCCGATCTTCGACCAGGTGGTGGCCTACCTGAAGGGCGTGGCGCCGGAGCTGGTCGGCAAGGTCCAGATGCACGAGGGCAAGCTGCCCATCCTCGAGGCCCACCACGTCACCGAGCAGATCCACAAGGCGCTGGAACGCAAGGTGTGGCTGCCGAGCGGCGGCTACATCGTGATCGATCGGACCGAGGCCATGACCGTGATCGATGTGAACACCGGCAAGCACGTGGGAAAGGCGAACCTCGAGGAGACCGTGACGAAGACCAACCTCGAGGCCGCCGAGGAGGTCGCCCGGCAGCTGCGTCTGCGTGACATCGGGGGCATGATCCTCATCGACTTCATCGACATGCTGCTCGACCGCAACAAGGACAAGGTCATCGACACCATGCGCTCGGCCATGGCCCGGGACAAGACGCGGTCGCAGGTGTTCGACATCAGCCCGCTGGGAATCCTGGAGGTCACGCGCAAGCGGGTGTCGGCGGGGCTGCTCGAGTCCTTCTCCGAGGTGTGCCCCACGTGCGAGGGGCGCGGGATCCTGCTCACGCACAAGCTGTAGTCGAGTCGAGTCGATGGCTGAGCCCGTCCGGGTCCTGTACGTGATGGGCCACGGATGGAGCGGCAGCACCATCCTGGGGAACCTGCTGGGGGAGTTGGACGGCTTCTTCCACGCCGGCGAGCTCCGTCGACTGTGGGGGGAGGCGCTGCCGTCGGCAGCGCCGTGCGGATGCGGCCTGGCGGTGGCGGAGTGTCCCGTGTGGTCCGCAGTCCTGGCGCATCCGTTGGTTGCGGACCTGGATCCGGCCGAGGTCGATCGGTGGCATGTGCGGGCGACCCCCGTTCGGAGAACGCTCGGGCTGCTCCGGCAGGCCTCACCTCCTGGGAAGTCTCAAAATGAGACTCACTTTGAGAGTTCCCGCGAACCGGACCTTGCCCGCTATCTCGATGCTGCTCAGCGCCTGTATCGCGCCGTCGCGGAGGTCACCGGGGCGCGCGTCATCGTCGACACGTCGAAGCGTTCGGGGGACGCTGCGGCCCTCCTCCTGATGGCGGAGGTTGATGCCCGGTTCGTCCATCTGGTTCGCGATCCTCGGGCAGTCGCCTACTCGTGGGCGAAGCGCAACGAGCCAGGTCATGGCCCGGTCGCCACAGCGAGGGACTGGATGGCGTTCAATCTGCTGGATGAAGCGGTTCGCCGCCGGGCTGGTTCCGGCCGGTCGATCCGCGTCCGGTACGAGGACCTTGTCGCCGCCCCGCGTTCGTCGTTGCGGGCCGTCTCGGCCCTGGTCGACGAATCGCCTGAGGAGCTCCCTCTCACGGGAGACCGCAACGCCGTACTCGGCCTGAATCATGGGGTGATGGGCAACCCTTCGCGATTCACCACCGGCGACGTCGAGCTTCGCGAAGACTCGGAGTGGAAGCGAGCTCAATCTCCAACGGATCGCCGGATCATCACGACGCTGACACTTCCCTTGATGCTCCGCTATGGCTATCGGGCCATCGCCCAGGGGTAACGCCGCTTCCGGACCAGCCCCAGCGGCGGTTCGCTACCATAGTGCCGAGTTCAGCGCCCCAATCCGTACTGGAGGCTCCTCATGTATGCGGTGATCAAGGCCGGCGGCAAGCAGCACCGGGTGAAGCCCGGAGACATCATCGAGGTCGAGCTGATGCACGGTCAGCACGGCACGTCCGTCACGTTCACGCCGCTGCTCGTCGTCGACGACGACGGGAAGACCCATGTCGGCAAAGACCTCGGGAAGGCCCAAGTGAAGGCCACGCTGCTCGGAGAGCAGAAGGGCGACAAGGTCAAGGTGTTCAAGTACCGGCCCAAGACCGGGTACTCCCGGCGCCAGGGCCACCGCCAGCTCCAGTCGCTGGTCGAGATCGAGGACGTCCTGCTGGGCGGCCGGCGGACGACGGCCAAGAAGGCCGACGCCGACAAGGGTGAGGAACCCGAGCTCGAAACCGCACCCGCGCCATCGGACGAGGCCCTCGGCGAGGAGCCATCGGCGGGCGTCACCGCCGAAGCCCCCAATGGGGAAGAGTCGGCGTAGTCGTCTGCTACCCTGGAGCGACCATGGCGCACAAGAAGGGCGGCGGCTCGTCTCGCAACGGGCGTGACTCCAAGTCCAAGCGACTGGGGGTCAAGAGCTTCGCCGGGCAGGCTGTCCCGGCGGGCTCCATCCTGGTTCGCCAGCGGGGGACCAAGGTCCATCCGGGCGCCGGGGTGGGCAAGGGCGGGGACGACACGCTGTTCGCCACGGTGACCGGCACCGTGAAGTACCACAACTCCAGGGGCCGGCGGTTCGTGTCGGTCGTCGCCGAGCAGTCGTAACCTCCGGCCTCCCGACCGTCGTCACTCCTCCTGAGTACCTTTCTGCTGCGCTCTTCGCACGGCCTGCACCCAGACCTCGACGTCCTCCCGCCGGGCCGCGTTGCCGGCTCGCAGGCTGGCGATGGCCCGGCGCTTCGTCATGAACCTGGCGAAGGGGCGATAGCTTTCGCTGGTCGGCTTGAGCGGAGGGGGCTTCACGAAGTAGAAGCCGATCACGGGGGGCGCGCCGGCGATCGAGATCTCCACCTCTAGGACCGGGCTTCCGGGCGCCCGGCGGACCTTGCGCAACTCGTGGATCGGTAGCACGGTGTCTCCGCTGCGGCCGCCGGCCGGAGCGAACACCAACGCTCCCTGTTGCAGGGAGAGGGTGCCCTTCACCCCATCCAGCCCGGTTCGGGCATGGACCATCCACACCGTGGTGGGTTCAGGCATCGCTGATGGAGCGTAGCGCGCACCGACCATAATCGAGGGCGTGTTCGTCGACCGAGCGAAGATCCGCGTGCGAGCCGGCCACGGGGGAGCGGGGAGCGCCCACCTCCGCAGCGAGCCCTACACACCCCGTGGGGGCCCCGACGGCGGGGACGCGGGAGCCGGGGGCGACGTGATCCTGCAGGTGGATCCCGCGCTGTTCGACCTCTCGTGGTTCGCCGATCATCGTGCCCACCGGGCGGCGAGCGGCGGCCCGGGCGCCCGGAACAAGCGCAGGGGGGCCAAGGGAGACGACCTGGTCCTTCGAGTTCCGCAGGGCACGGTGGTCCGGGACGACCGGGGTCTGGTGGCCGACCTGGTCGGCCCGGACGCCAGCGTCGTGGTGGCCCGGGGAGGACGCGGAGGCCGGGGCAGCGCGTCGCTGGCCTCGCCGCGCAACCGCGTGCCCAGGGTGGCCGAGAAGGGGGAGCCGGGGGAGGAGGCCGAGCTGGAGCTGGAACTTCGCCTGGTGGCCGACGTCGGGTTGGTCGGCATGCCGAATGCTGGCAAGTCGACCCTGCTGTCCCGGCTGACCGCGGCCCAACCGAAGATCGCGGATTACCCGTTCACCACGATCGCTCCGAACCTCGGGGTGGCCGGGGGGGACGAGCGTTTCGTCGTGGCCGACGTGCCCGGCTTGATCGAAGGCGCCCACGAAGGGAAGGGACTCGGCCTGGAGTTCCTTCGACACGTGTCCCGGTGCCGTGTCCTGGTGTACGTGGTCGATCTCTCGGGAACGCCCGAGCAGGACCTGTCGGCGGTGAGGGCCGAGATCGAGGCCTACGACCCGGGGCTGTCGGCCCGCCCGTCGCTGGTGGTCGGCACCAAGGTGGATCTCGTTGCGGACCGGTCCTTGCTGCCCGACGTCGTCGACGTTGCCGTCTCCGGGATCACGGGAGCGGGGATCGAGGACCTCGACCGACGCCTCCGAGCCGTGGTGGCCGACGCCGTTGCCGGCGAACCCGAACGCGCCCCGTACGTGGTCCTCCGGCCGGCCCGTGCGCCGTTCATCGTTCGGCGCGAGGGCGACCGGTTCCGCGTCTCGGGGCAGCGGGTGGAGCGGTGGGTGGCCGAGACGGATCTCGACGATCCGAGACAGGTCGTGGACCTGCAGCGACGGCTGGTCCGGGCGGGCGTCGAGCGGCGGCTCGCCGAGGCGGGCGCGCGACGGGGAGATGAGGTCTTGATCGGCGACCATGCCTTTGAGTTCATCCCCGACGTCTCGACGGACGGCCGGGATGCGGCGGCAGGTCAGGACGGCGATGATGGTGACCATGCCGACCAAACGTGAGCTCCAGGCGGAGGAGGATCGCGCCTGGACCGGGTTCCACGGGCTCATCGAATCCCTCACCCCGGCCCAGATGGAGCAATCCGGCTACTTCCCGGAGGGATGGTCCGTGAAGGACCTGATGGCGCACATCGGTTCCTGGCAGGCGGAGGCGGGCCAGATCCTCGAGCAGATCCGTATGGGAACCTTCCGCGGCGACGACGATCTGGATGTGGACCAGTTGAACGCGGCGTTCCTGGAGGCCAACCACGACCTTCCCCTTCCCATCGTGCGGGCCGAGATGTACGCCGCGCGGAACCGGATGCTGACCGAGTGGAGCCTCTTGCCGGAGATCACCCCGAAGGCCGAGGAGTGGTTCGTGGAGTCGGGGACCGGTCACTACGGCGAGCATGGAGACCGGCTCCGCTCGTGGGTGGAGGAGCTTCGCCCTCGGTGAGCGCCCCCAAGCGGCTGGGGGTGATGGGCGGGACGTTCGACCCCATCCATCACGGCCATCTGGTGACCGCCGAGGCTGCCCTGTGGGCGTTCCACCTGGACGAGGTTGCTTTCGTGCCGACCGGACAGCCCTGGATGAAGGCGGACCGTGAGGTCTCCGTCGCGGAGCACCGGTACCTCATGACCGTGATCGCCACGTCCAGCAACCCCCGATTCTGGGTATCCCGCCTGGAGATCGAGCGTGAGGGACCCACGTACACGGTGGAAACCCTTCAGGAACTACGCCGAACGGCCGAGGAAGACATCGAGCTCTTCTTCATCACGGGAGCCGATGCCATGCTCGAGATCCTGAACTGGAAGGACCCGGAGGAGGTCCTGGCCCTGGCCCACTTCATCGCGGCCACGCGGCCCGGCTACGACATGGCCAGGTTCCGGCAGGAGGCCCGGGGTCCGCACCCGAAGGTCTCGGTGCTGGATGTGCCGGCCCTGGCGATCTCCTCCACGGACATCCGGCGGCGGGTCCGCGAGGGCCAGCCCATCCGGTATCTGGTGCCCGAGGGCGTGGAGACCTACATCCAGAAGTTCGGGCTCTACCGCGAGGCCTCGTGACGCGCGACGACCTGGACGACGTCGTGGACCTCGGCTCTGAGCGCAGGCCCGTTCCCGAACGGGCCGACCTGCGGGACCACCCCGTGCCCGACGACCTGCCGCCACTGGCCGACTGGCCCCCTCCGGAGATCCTGGAGCGTTGGGCTGCCCGCAGAGCGGAGGCCATCCGACGTCGCCGGGCGCGCAGGCGGCTGACCGGCCTGGTCGTCCTGATCGCCATGGTGGTCGGCGCGGTCGTGGTGTTGTCCCGGGGCCACCCGAGCAGCCGCACCCCGACCCCCGCCGAGGTCCAGGTGAGATCCGGGGCGGTGGCGCTGTCGCTCGACCTCGGCATCCAGCGCGTGGTCGCGGTGATGGCGGTGCGCGACGGGAGCCCCGCGGCGATCGTGGCCATCCCCTCTTCAGCAGAGGTCGACATCACCGGCGGAGACCCCATCACGGTGAGCGAAGCGGCAGTCTCGACGGGGCTGATGGTCGCGGCCGTGCAGGCCGCGCTCGACCGGCGGGTGGAGCACCACGTCACCTTCGACAGCACGGCGCTGATGAACGTGGTGGACGGGCTGCGCGGGATCGACGTCCAGGCGGAGGCCCCGTTCACGTTCGGCACCCAGCTCCTGGGCCCTGGGCCGGTCCACCTCACGGGCGGGGCGGTCGTCGCGTACCTCGAGCAGGCCACACCCGACGACCTGACGGGCCGGTGGGAAGAGGTGCTCGCCGGGCTGTTCTCGGCGAAGGGGAGCGACACAGCGTGGAGGTCGTTGATCGGCCAGAGCGACTCCATCGAACAGGTCCGCGTCCTGCTCGATCGGGCCTCGAACGCCATCGTCGTCGAGCTGCCGACGGCGCCGAACCTGGATGGAGGCATCGAGGTCGACAGTGACGCGTCCGCCGACCTGGTGAGCCGCTACTTCGGGGCCGCCTCCGGCCAGCGGCTGGTCCGCGTGGTGATCCTCAACGGCAACGGGCGCGCGACGGTGGGACGGGAGCTGGCCGAGCTGCTGGCCCCGGCGGGGTATCGGGTGGTGGCTGCCCAGGACGCCTTCTCCCACAGCGTGACCCAGACCGAGATCGTGGCCGGCGGTGACGCCTTCGAGCAGGATGCCGAGCACGTTCAGGCCATCTTGGGCGTGGGAATGGTGTACGTTGATTCCCAGCCGACGGGTGTGGCGGACATCACCATCAAGGTGGGAAAGGACTTCAAGTCAGGTTGATCGCGGCGAACCAGGGGTGGTCACCGACCCGGTGACGGCGTCCGTGGACCTCGCCTGCGTCGCGGCCCGCGCCGCCTCGGAGAAGCAGGGCGAGGACGTCCTGGTCCTCGACGTCCGAGACCTCATCACGATCACCGACTACTTCGTGATCGCCTCCGGCTCCTCCGACCGCCAGGCCAAGACCATCGCCGAGGAGGTCGAGAAGGCCCTCAAGGATCGCGGGGTGAAGCCCGTCCGGGTCGAGGGAGCGTCCTCCTCGAGGTGGGTCCTGCTCGACTTCGTCGACCTGGTCGTGCACGTGTTCAGTCAGGAGCAGCGCGACTTCTACCGGCTGGAGCGCCTGTGGGTGGACGCGCCCCGGGTCGACTGGGAGGACCACGCCGAGGTGTCGTCGGGCTGACGGACTAGGGCAGCTTGTAGGCGTGCAGCTCGTAATAGTTGGTTCCGATGAACACCATGCCGTTCACGACCACCGGCGACGACTCGACGTATCGATGCAGGGGTGCGTTCCACAGCACGTCGCCAGAACTCGCGTCGAGAGCGTAGATGGCGCCAACACCGTCGGCCAGGTAGAGCACGCCGTTGGCCAATGCCGGTGAGGGTCCCGCACCTCCGATACCGACGTGCCAGAGGTAGGCGCCCGTGGTTGCGTCCAGCGCGTAGGTCTGGCCATTCGTCTCCGTGTACACGATCCCGCCCGACACGACGGGCGAAGTCGGATCGCCACCCGCCGTCTTGGCGCTCCACAGGTGGGTCCCCGAGGCCGCGTCGATCGCGTAGAGACGATCGTCCTCGCCGCCGATGTAGAGGGTCCCGTCGACGATGGTCGGGGCCGAGTACCTCATCATGGCTTTGATTCGTGTCCGCCACAGGAGCGTCCCTGTGGAGGCGTCCAGCGCGAGGATCTTGCCCTGCTGCGTTCCGAGGTACAGGACCCCGGATGCCACGGCCGGAGGACTCTGCATGCTCCCTCCGATCGGCGTGGACCAGAGCTGGTCGCCCGCGGCGCCGTCGAACGCGACGACTGCGTTCGTCTCGCCGTTCGAGTCCCCCACATAGACCGTCCCGGCCGCGACGGTCGGTGAGGGGTTCCCGAACGAGTACACGTCGGCCGACCAGATCGTCGATCCATCTTGAGGATTCAGGGCGAGGAGAGCGGAATCCAGCCCCTGTCCAAACCCTCTCACGACATAGAGGATGCCGTCCTCGACCGACGGGCTTCCCTCCACGTCCATGGGGATGCTCCAGAGCACCGCGCCCGTGGCGGCGTCGAAGGCGAACATGGTGCCCCGGCCGGTCCCGGTCGTTCCGGCGTAGACGACCCCGTCCACGACGGCGGGCGATCCCATGAAGAAGGTGGGTCCCGTGTACGTCCACGCCGGGACCAGGTCTCGAACATTGGACGTGTTCAGGATGGTCTCGCGAGGATTGACCCGATTGTTTTGGTCGTCGAAGTGGAATCCTCGCCAGTCCGCATCGGCTCCTGGCTGGGTCGATTCCGGGCGCGTCGCCGATGCGGGGCTCGGCATGAGGAGGCTGACGGCGACCGCGCCGATGGAGACGATCCGGCCGAGTGCGCTCATGATGAAGTCCTTTCGGGCAGGGACCAGAGCGCCAGACTCTACCGGGGACACGTACCAACGGACAAGACCGTGTGTCAGGAGAGCTGAGGGAGCGGATCCTCCGCGGCGAGATAGACCCGGAAACAGGCACCGCCGCCGTCGCGCTCCTCGACCCAGGCACGCCCTCCATGCAGCTCCGCGAACCGCGCCACGAGCGAGAGTCCGATGCCGACGCCGGGCGAATGCGGGTTGCGGTTCGGTCCCTGCTGGAACGGCTGGAAGATCGACTCGCGCAGGTCGGGCGGGATGCCCGGGCCGTCGTCCTCCACGCACACCTCGACCCCTCCGTCGCAGGGCGCGACCGACACCCGGACGCGTGTGCCTGCTGGAGTGTGGCGCGCCGTGTTGGCCAGGAGGTTCTCCACGATCCGCTCCACCTTCGCTCCGTCCAGCGGGATGGACACGGGCGCGGCCTCGATGGTCACGGCGTGGTGGTCGAGGAAGTCGCAGTTCTCGACGACGCGGCGAACCAGCGCCCCGACGTCGGTGGGGTGGCGGTTGGGTCGAAGGATCCCTCGGGTCAGGCGGTCCAGGTCCAGCAGGTCGGAGAGCAGTCGCTCCAGCTTCCGGGCGTTCGTCGCCAGTCGCGAGACAAGGTCGAACTGGTCTTCACGCGTCAGCTCCATATCCCGGCGCTGGAGGGTCAGCGCGATACCGAGCACGGCCGCCAGGGGCGTCCGCAGCTCGTGCGACACGGCATCCAGGAACATGTTCTTCATCTCGTCGAGGGCTCGAAGCCGGTCCGCCGCCTGCTCCAGCTCGTGGAACCGGCTGGCGTTCCCCAGGGCCAGAGAGGTGATATCGGCGATACCGCGCGCCAGCTCGAGGTCCCGTTCGGTGAAGCCATGTGCCTCGTTCGGCGCCAGGATCACGATCGATCCCGTGCCGGCCGGCTCCCACCGCAGGGGTGCGATCAAGATCTCGCCCTGGAAATCCAGTCCCGGAGTTCGGTATTCCGGCGGGAAGTTGGAGACGACGTCCTTGGTCAGGATGAAAGGGTGGTCGAGCGAGTGGACCATCGGCTCGGCGACCTTCGCGGGTACCTCTGGGCGGTCGTCCGCCAGGTCCGCTCCCAGCCCCTTCCCGAAGGCGTATCGGAACCCGTGGGTGGTCGGGTTCCGTACGTAGACATGGACGCCCGAGCAATCGATCAGTGCCGGGATGGGCTCGATGGCGTGCTCGAGGACCGCATCCACGTCTCTCAGCCGCGTCAGTGATTGGGAAAACTTCACCAACTCGTGGGCCACCGCCGCCGACTGGCGCTCACGCTCCAACAGCCGTGCGTTCTCGATCGCCACCGCGGCATGCGACGCCAGGACCTCCAGGACCCGCATATCGCGGAAGTCGAACTGGTCGACGCCGAGCTTGGCCAGGGCGACGGTCCCGATCACACGGTCGCCGTATTTGAGGGGCACCACCAGCAGGGACTCGTCGACCTCGGGCGTGCCGGGGATGGTGACGGCCTGGGGGTCGTCGTTCGCGTTGGGCGTGTAGTAGGACTCGCCGATCTCGGCGACCCGCCCGGTCACACCCTGGCCGATCTTCAGGATCAGCGCGTCGAACGTCTCGCCCTGGTACTCGGTCAGCTCGCCGCGGAAGGCGATGGGGAGCAGGGTCTCGCCGTCGTCGTCGATGAGGTGCACCCGGCAGTTGTGGTAGTCGATGAGAGCCCGAAGCTCGGAGGTGATGACCTCCCCGATCTGGGCCACGTTGTTGAGCTGGTTCAGCCGCCTGGCCAGGCGATGCAGCATCTCGAGCTGCGCCATTGACCGCAGCTCGCCCTCGACGGCCCAGGGGAGCGAGGGTCCTCCCTCGCGCTGGGCGCTCTGCTCGACCGCCACCTGTACTCCTTCGGATCCGCCGTTCCTGTATCGGCCAGTCCAGGCCGGGGCTTCAGGAAGACCTCCTCGGAGCTGCCGGGTGTCCGGCCGCCGGGCTAGGCGCCCTGATCGCGCACGAAGATGTCCGGACAGTTCCCCGCAAAGTTCGAGAACAGGGGACACGTGTTCGTGTCCTCGGGTACCAGGGCCGCCGCGGACCAGAACGCGATCACCAGGCCATCGTCGCTGATGACCGGGTCGGAGTTTCGTTCGTTCGACTGGGAGCCGTCGGGGAAGAGGCTGACGCGGGTCGTGGTGCCGGCGACGCGGTCACGGACGAAGGCATCGGGACACGTACCCGTTTCGCTGAAGAACGTTGGGCACGTATTCGTGTCGCCCGGGACCAGGTTCGTGGCCGATGAGAAGAAGGCGACGTAGCGCCCGTCCGGGGTGATGTCCGGGCCGCTGGCGTTGAACCCTCGCACGCCGGGCTCGGGACTGCTGCCGTCGGCCTGCTGCTCGTCGCTGCTGACGCTGTCGCGCTCGGTGGTTCCCTGGGTGCGATCGCGGACGAAGATGTCGGTCCGGTCGTTCGTGTCGTCCGGAACGAGGTTCGTGGCGTCGGAATAGAACGCGACGAATCGGCCGTTCTTGCTGACCGTCGGTGCGACGCTCTGGAAGTTCCCCTGGACCTCGTCGCTGCTCACGCTGACGCGCTCGGTGACGCCCGTCTGCCGATCGTGGATGAACGAGTCGAACTGGTCGTTGGTGTCACCAGTGACCAGGTTGCTGGCGAAGGACGAGAACACGACGTACCGGCCGCCGGCGCTGATCGAAGCGAACGTCGATGACGAGTTGCCTTGCTCGCCGGTGGAGGACACGCTGACCCGCTCGGTCGTGCCGGCCTGGAGATCGCGAACGAACACGTCCTCGACCCCGTTGGTGTCGTTCGGGACCAAGTTGGGCGAGGAAGAGATGAAGGACACGAAGTGTCCGCCGAACGATGGGCTGTTGCTCGAGCCGGTGCCCTGGACCTCGTCGGAGGAGACGCTGATGCGCTGCGTCTGATGGGTCGACCGCTTGTGGACGAACACGTCCAGCTGCTGGTTGGTGTCACCCGAGACGAGGTTCGAGGCGGAGGAGTCGAAGGCCACCATATTGCCGTTCGCACTCAATGTCGGGCGGGTGCTCACGTCGTTGCCCTGGGTCCCGTTGCTCCGGATGCTCACGCGCTCGAGGGTGCCGGTGGTGCGGTCGCGGACGAAGACGTCGACCTCTCCGTTCGTGTCGTTCGGAACGAGCGTGTTGGCTTCCGAGTCGAACGCGACCACGGAGCCGTCGGCGTTGATGGCCGGACCGGCGAACCGGCCACTCATCATGTTGCCTTGCTCGCCAAGGGTTCCGACGCTCACCCGTTCCGTGGTCGCGGTGGGGACGGCGCCGGCCGTGCCCGTGAGCGAAACGGCGAGCACGAACGAACCGACCGCGCCCGCCAGTAGTGCGAACCTCTTGGTGCCTCGACCGTGCTTCGTCATGATTCAGCCTCCTGGATGGGGAGAAGTCTTTCTACCCTCGCACCCTGTCTCCAAAGCTACGGTTCGGAAACGGACAAAGATTGGCTTGGTCGCGGGGCGACCCTTGCCAGGGGCCGGGGAGAGCCATTGCTACAATCGCTGCTCCGAGGGCCTGTAGCTCAGTTGGTAGAGCGCTTGCTCGGCAGGCAAGAGGTCAGGGGTTCGAATCCCCTCAGGTCCACTCGCTCCGTAGGATGAGGCATGAACTCCAGGGGGAAGACTCCGCGGTCGAGCACGGTCCGACCGCCGCCCGTGCCGACGGATAGTCATGCCCAGATCGAAGACTGGATCGGGAGCGTGATGCCCGGCCTGCATCCCATCGTCCAACGGCTGGACGAGTTGATCCGCGAGACACTCCCCGGCCTTCACTACGCCGTCAAGTGGAAGAAGGCGTACTACGGATTGTCAGAACTGGGGTGGATGATCGAGATGGTCGCTTATGACGTCTCCGTGAATGTGGTCTTCTTCGGCGGGGCCGAATTCGACCCGCCCCCGCCCCTTGGAGCCACGGGGCGGACCCGCTACGCGAAGGTGAAGACGCTCGAGGAGGCGCAGGCACCCGTGATGCGCACGTGGATCGAACAGGCAGGGCGCGTTCCTGGTTGGCAATGAGTGTGGGGGCGCTAGAAGTCGAGCAGGTGGGACGGCTCCACCAAGATGACGTCACCGTCCGATGCGAGCTCGAGGACCTTCCTGTACCTCGGAGCTCGCGGTGCCGGACCGGGCACCGGACGTCGGCGCCCGACTTGCCGAGCGATCTCCGCCAACACGATCGAGGCGATCAGACGCAAGGGCGGAGGCTCGATGGGTTCCAGATCGAGGGTTGCGATCCTCACTCGATGCATCACATCCGTGCCCATCTCGTCTGGGCGCGCTCCGACCACGACCAATTGCCGGCTGCCATGGGCGAGTCGCTCCTGCTGAAGGGGCTTTCCGGGGCCGG
>JBIOYQ010000196.1:0-7055 GCA_044870295.1 Actinomycetota bacterium | reverse complement strand
CGGAGCGGCGTCATCGCCACGGGGCCGGGGTGGGGCCGGAGACCGATTGGGACCCGGAGCTCGAGCCGGTCATCTCGACGAGGAAAGGAAGACTGGTGCTGATCGGACTGATCCTCATCTCCGTCGCGCTGGCCGCGGTGGCGCAGCTCACCCTGAAGCACGGCATGAACCAGGTCACTAGCCACGGCGACGTCCCACTGGACCTGGGGCAGCCCGCCGACACGCTGCGCCGGATCATCACCAACGTGTCCGTGTGGGGCGGCCTGGCCACGTTCGTGCTGTCGGCGGCCGTGTGGCTGGTCGTGCTGTCGAAGGCGTCCCTGTCCTTCGCCTATCCGTTCGCGTCCCTGACCTACGTGCTGATCCTGGTGTTCGACCGATTCGTCCTGCGCGAGCCGATCTCCGGCCTGCGGTACGGAGGGGTGGCCCTGATCATCGCGGGCCTGCTGCTGATCTCCCGAACCCATCAGACGGCATGAGCGACGACCGGTCGGAGGCTCACGTCGATCTCGCCGTCGTCGTGGTCAACACCAACGCCGGTGAGGATCTGCTGCGGTGCATCGGGTCGATCTTCGAGTCGGCCGGCGACATCACGATGGAGGTCGTCGTGTCCGACAATGGCTCGACCGACGGCAGCGCCGAGGCGGTGGAGGCGGCGCATCCGGAGGTGCGCGTCGTGCGCAACGGCCGAAACCTGGGATTCCCGGCGGCGGCGAATCGAGGGATGGCCGCGACGTGGTCGGACTTCGTCCTGTTGATCAATCCGGACGCAGACGTCAGCGCGGGGACGCTGGAGGGCTTCCTGAAGGTGGCGCGTGATCATCCGCGGGCCGGGGCCATCGGAGCCCTCACCCGCAACGTCGACGGCTCCATCTACCCGTCGGCCCGCCGCGTGCCCTCACCCTGGCTCGGTGTGGCGCACACGATCCTCGCGCCGGTGTGGCCCACCAACCCCTGGTCGCGGCGGTACCGGATGGCCGACTGGGACCGCCGCACCGAACGCGAGGTCGACTGGGTGTCGGGATCGTCGGTGCTGCTCCGGCGGGCCATGCTCGACCAGGTGGGGCTGTTCGACGAGGCCTACTTCATGTACGTGGAGGACATGGACCTGTGCACGCGGATGCGCCGGGCCGGCTGGGAGGTGTGGTTCTCGCCCCAGCTCGAGATCACCCACATCGGCGGCACCGTCACCAAGGGCCGGAAACGCATGACCCTGGAGCACTCCAAGAGCATCTACACCTATTTCGTGAAGCATCAGTCCCGCGGGTGGAAGGTGGCGCTGCGGCCGTTCGCGTGGACGCTCCTGCGGGCGCGGGCGGCGTTCGTGTCGTGGCGCGACCACGAACGATGACGTGAAGGCTGTCGTCCTGGTCGGAGGGGAGGGAACCCGCCTCCGACCGCTCACCGAGACACTTCCCAAGCCGCTGGTCCCCCTGGTCGACCGGCCGTTCCTGGACCATGTCCTGGACCACCTGGCGGCGCACGGGGTGGAGGAGGCACTGCTGTCGTCCTCCTACCTCGAGGCCGCGTTTCGCCCCGTGCTGGACCGCCGGCGCTCGGATCCGCGGGTCGTGTGGATCCCGGAGCCCGTGCCGCTCGGCACCGGGGGGGCCGTGGCCAACGCCGCGCGAGGGCTTCACGAAGCGTTCTTCGTCCTGAACGGGGACATCCTCACGGATCTGGACCTGACGGAGCTACTGGCCCACCATCGGGCCACGCAGGCCATGGCGACGATCACGCTCGCCTCCGTCGAGGACGCCCGCCCCTACGGCCTGGTCACGGTGGACGGCGACGGCCGCGTGCTCGAGTTCCGGGAGAAGCCGGCCGACGAGGGCCCCGGCCTGGTCAACGCGGGGACCTACGTGCTCGATCCCGACGCGCTGGCCGGCGTCCCTACGGACCGGGCGGTGTCCATCGAGCGCAAGCTCTTCCCCGACCTCATCCGCTCGGGCCGGCTCGTGTCGGGGTTCGTCTCGGATGCCTATTGGATGGACCTGGGCACGCCCGAGAAGTACCTGCGAGCCACATTCGACGCCCTGGAGGGACGGGTCCGCGGCCTCTCCTATGCGGCTCCCTACCTGGACCCGACGGCGTCGGTGTCGCTCCGATCCCACCTCGGGCGGTGGGTGGTCGTCGGTCCGCACGCCAGGGTCGAGGACGATGCGGAGGTGGAGGACGCCGTCCTGCTGGCCGGGGCGGTGGTCGAGGCAGGAGCCCGCGTGCGCGACTCCGTGCTGGGCCCCAAGGCCAGGGTCGGAGCGGGCGCCACCGTCACGGGAGCCGTCCTGGGGGAAGGTGAGGTGGCCGCGGCTCAGCCGATGGGGACGCCGAGCTCGGGCGCCTCCCCCCGGTAGCGCTCCGGGGCGTCGGGGTCGAACCGGAACGCGTCGACGAACGCCTGGGCGACGGACAGGCTGATGCGCTGGCAGAGCTGGAGCCGGTGCCACGCGACCAGCGCCATGGACATGCCGGTCGGCAGCTGCCCGGCCGATCCCTGATCCGGATAGTCATACGGCGCCACGATCACGTGATCTCCGGTGTTCCCGGCCGCGAGAAACTCGATGATGGCGCGGAGCTGCCCCTCGGGCTGCGTCAGGGAGACCCCGGTCGGATCGAACCAGATGACGACGGCCGCGTGCTCCATCGAATGGATCGTTCGGGTCACGGGCGGCGGCGTCGGGTAGGCGCCGGCGGGCAGGGGCGTCGGGTCGTGAGGACCTGAGGCCGGTGGCTGCGTGGCGTAGCTCGACAGGGGTGGGGGCTGCGGCAGGTTGCCCCCGCCGATGTGCGATCGGTCCAGATCGGCCGGGTCGTACGGGGGCGTGATCCGCACGGCCCCGCAGCCCGCGACTCGTTCCTCCGCCGTCGGGGTCGAGGCGGTCGTGGGCGTGTCCACCACCCTGGTCGCCCCTCCCGAGCACGCTGCGAGCAGGATGGACGCCGCCAGGATGCCGACGGTGAGGCGCATGGGAAGAGTGCGGTCCGGCTCGGCCTAGCCGATGGGAGCTTGCTGCTCGCGGGCGTCGCCCAAGTACTTCTCACCCTGCGGAGTCGGGGACCGGTAGTGGGCCACGAAATCGTAGGCGACCGGCAGGCTGATGGTGTTGCAGGTCTCCAAGTGGTGCCACGCGGCCAGGACCATCTGCTTGCCCGCGGGGAGCGTTCCGGCATCCCCCTGGTCCGGGTAGTTGTACGGGGCCACGATGACCTTCTCCTCCTCGCGCGATTGCGAGAAGAAGTCCTGCAGCTTCGCCAGCTCGTCGGCCACCTTCGGGTCCGAGGCGGCATCGGGCGCGTACCAGATGATGACGGCCGCGTGCTCCAGGGAGTGGATGCTCTGGTAGATGTCCGGCGGGGAGGGGTACACACCCGCCGGGAGGGGCGTGGGGTTGTGAGGCCCGGACACCGGGGGTATGGAGGCGTAGGTGGAGAGGGGCGGCGGTGTCGGAGCGTCCGCGTTCCCGATGTGCGTGTGGTCGAGAGCGTCGTTGTTGTCGTACAGGCCGATCTTCTTCACGGGGTCACAGCCGGCCGACGACTTGGCGGCCGGTGCCGCGGCCAGCAGTTGCCGCTCCTGGGCGTTGAGGGACGATCCCTTGGGGCGGGTGGACAGCGCCACGATCCCGACCACCACGGCGGCCACCACCCCACCGATCACCATCCGGCGGTAGACCTTCTTGCGGGACGCCTTCCGGCGCAGCCGCTCGCGGGCGAGCCGCGCGGCCTCCTTCCGCTCCAGGCGGTTGGGACCGCCGGGCGTTGCCGGCGTGGGCTTGACGGACGTCGTTGCCGTCGAAGCGGCGCCGGCGCCGGCGCGGCCAGGACCCGATCGCTTCCGTTGCTGCTTCTTCTTGGCCATGCGGTGGGAACGTCCTTTGCCTGTCAACTCTTGGGGACACCAGGGTACTTGAACTCGAGGGGCTGCGCCTTGATACGGCCGGCCAGTCGGCCCAGCGAGACGATCACGATCACGCCGATCAAGGTGACCACCACCGCGTACAGGAACAGTAGCCCGATGGTCCCGGCCGACTGGGGCCCGAACGTCTTCTCGAACAGCTTCGTGATCGCCGTGTTCCACGCGAGCGCCGCCACCACGCCGAAGGCGGCGCTGGCCAGGGAGATCATGGTGGCAACGACCTCGCCGGAGAATCGGGTGGTCCGCTTGACCACGTCGCCCACCATGGGGACGGGGGTGGTCTCGCCCGGTTCGCCCAGGCCGCGATGCTCGTCGCTCATGGTCGTTCCCTCCTCGGGTCTCGCTGCCGGTCTGGATGGATGGCGTCAGCCAGGGTAGCCGAGCCGGGTCAGATCCTCTGGCCGGTTGAGGTTGAGGGCGAATCGGCCCGTCGGGTCCGCGGCGGCCCATTCGTCCTCGGGCACGAGCCGAACCTCCAGTCCGTCCAGCACGTCTCGGAGCGCATACCGTTGCGCGGGCACCGCCGCCCGGAGACGCGGCAGGGCGCTCCTCGCATAGATCGCATGCAGCGGCTGCGGCCCGGAGGCCGTCACCGGAACGACCGCGTCCTCGCCTCGGCGGAGCCGCGCGAGCAGTGAGAGCACCTCGGGGCTGGCGAAGGGGAGATCGACCGCGACGGCGGCCATGAGATCGTGGGGCGACGCGACGAGCCCTCCGATCACCCCCCCGAGTGGGCCGATCCCGCGAGGATCGTCCTCCACCTCCTCGAGGCCGAGATGAGCGAACCGTCCCGGCATGCCGGGGGCCAGCAGCACGGGCTCGGCGGCCTGTCCAACCCGCGCGGTCACCCGGGCGATCAGAGGCACCCCTTCGAACGGGAGCAGCGCCTTGTCCCTGCCCATGCGCCGGCTGCCTCCCCCGCACAGGACCACCGCGCTGAGCGGAGGGCGCGGGGCGGCGCCGGCCGGGTCCGTCACGGCGGGCTGAGGGGTGACGAGGGGAACAGGTCCTCCTCGGACGGTCGCACGATGGACGACGCCGGCAGGTGCGGGCCTTCGGCTCGAACACCGCGGACCACCGCGGCCGGAACACCGTCGGCCTTCCTCATCACCAGCCCGCAGGCAGCGGCGATCTCGTCGGCCAGCGCCACCACCGTCACCTCGAGGACCCGGCCCAACGCGTCCTTCGTTCCCCGCAGGTCGACCAGGGCCGGCAGGCCCGAGCACCCGATGGCCACGTTGACGACGCCCTGCCGCCACGGTCGCCCGAAGGTGTCGGTGATGACCACACCGACGTCGGTTCCCGAGGCCGCGCCCAGCTCGGCGCGGATCCGCTCGGCGGTGCCGTCCGGGTCCTCGGGCAGCAGGCTCACGAACCCCTCGGCGACGTTGGACTCGTCCACGCCCGCGTTCGCGCACACGAATCCGTGGCGGGTCTCCGCGATGACCAGGTCGCCGCGTCGAGCCACGATCCGGCGGGCCTCGCGAGCCACCCATCCGGCCTTTCCCTCCGGGCCGACCGGCACCACTCGCCCTTCGGCCTTCGACACCACCTTCTGGGTGATGGCGACGACGTCTCCGTCCTCAAGCGCCACACCGGATCCCGGCAGCGCGGCGAGCAGGAGGTCGGACAGGCGGTCTCCGGCTCGAACCTCGGCGATGCCGAGCAGGGGGAACAGCTCCACCTTCATGACGGGGCGGCCGGCACGGCTGCTTCCAGGGCCGCTCGGGCCAGCCGCTCGCTGGCGTCGTCGTCGGTCATGATGGTGTCGACGATCGAGACCCGTACGCCGGTGGCCTCGATCCGGACGGCGGCCTCCCGATCCTGCTCGTCGATGACCCAGGATCCGATCAGGCCGCGGCCCGCGTAATAACCAGCCACGCCGGCGGCCGAGACCTCTACGCCGGCTGTGGGAAGCAGCCGGTCGGCCATGCCGCGGAGCGGCGCGCCTCGAACGATCGGTGAGACCCCCACCACCACCTCCCGGCGAGCGGCGACGGCCTCGGCGATACCCGGCACGGCCAGGATGGGATCGATCGACGCGATCGGATTGGACGGGCAGACCAGGACCGCATCCGCGGCTTCCAGCGCCGCGAGCACTCCGGGCGCGGGGCGCGCTCGCTCCGCCCCCTGGTACCGCACTCCCTTCACGTCGTCGCGGCCGCCCCGCTCCACCCAGTACTCCTGGAAGTGCAGATCGAGGAGCCGGCCCGTCTCATCCACCGCCTCGATCCGCGTCGTCACCGGATCGTCGGCCATCGGCAGGATCGTGGCGCGCACCCCGAACCGTTCGGCCACGACGGCGGTGGCCTCGGACAAGGTCGCCCCTCCGGCCATCAGGCCGGACCTCATCAGATGGGTCGCCAGGTCCAGGTCGCCCAGTCCGAACCACGACCCCGGCGCGGCCATGCGCCGAAGCGCTTCCGTCGCTCGGAAGGTCTCACCCACCCTGCCCCACCCGCGCTCGCGGTCGGCCACGCCCGCCAGCCAATAGGTGACCGAGTCGAGATCGGGAGACACGTGGAGCCCGTGGATCCGAAGGTCGTCGCCGGTGTTGACCACCACGGTCACGTCTTCCGGTGACACCACGCGAAGCAGGCCCCGCAAGAACTTGCCCGCGCCCACGCCTCCGGCCAGCGCGACGATCCTGCCCCCGGAGCGTCTCATGGCTCGATGGTACGCTGCGACGGGATGCCGGCCACTCGAGATCATCGCGTCCGCCGGGCCCTGGCCCGGGCGCGGGCGGGCAAGACCCTCTCCGTCGACGAGGTCGAATCGCTCCTGCTGGCTCGAGACGGAGACCTCGATGACCTCTTGACGATCGCGGCGTCGCTGCGCGACCTCGGGCACGGCCGCACCATCACGTACTCGCGGAAGGTGTTCATCCCGCTCACCATGCTGTGCCGCGACCAGTGCCACTACTGCACGTTCGCCAAGCCTCCGGCGAAGCTGGACACGCCCTTCCTCACCCCGGAGCAGGTGGTGGCGATCGCCGAGGCGGGGCGGGCGGCCGGTTGCAAGGAGGCCTTGTTCACGCTGGGCGACAAGCCGGAGGACCGCTATCCGGTCGCCGGGGCCTGGCTGGCCGAACGCGGATACCACTCGACCCTGGAGTACCTCCGGGCGGTCTGCATCCGCG
>JBIOYQ010000195.1:0-7127 GCA_044870295.1 Actinomycetota bacterium | reverse complement strand
AGAAGCGATTGGTCCGGAAGTCGTAGACGACCTGGGGATCCGACAGCTGGTCCGTGGCGCCGGTCAGTGTGGAGAACGGTGCCGACGCGATCAGAGTGCCGTTGCGCCGGTAGATCCCGAGTTGGAGGTTGATCGTCTGGATGTAGCTCTTGGGCCCGATCGAGCCGTTCGGGTCCGGAGGAGCGAGGTCGTCTTCGAACAGGCCTTCGAAGCTCGGGCTGGCGATGGGATTGGTCCCGTGGGCGGTAGTGCCCGACGGGCTCGGGTGCAATCGCGCGGCCTTCGCGGCTGCCTCGGCCTGCAGTCGTTCGTACCTGGCGATGTCACCGACCAGGTAGCCATGGCTCAGCTTGTACCGGACCAAGGCGGCCTTGTCGGCGGCCGAAGTTTCGCTGGAGTGCAGGGGCCGGGCGGTCGCTGACGGAGCGACCAGGGCCAAGGCCACCAGGGCCGCTCCCAGGATCAGGGACATTCGTCGACTCACGGTGCCTCCTTTTCGGGGGACTTGGTGCGCAGTCTCCGGGCGTCGTTCGAGTAGTCTGACTAGCTCCGATGAACTAGTCAAGGCCGATGCCGGCGGCGGTGCGCGTTTCAAAGTTCAACCCTCCCGCTGGCCCAGCGACGGCTCGGAGGTTCATGCCGCGCCGTACGCGAAACAGTTTGATGCGGAAGCAACAATGTCGCGTACAGCGGCGGAGGTCCGCCTCGAGCCTCAGGCTCGCCGGGCCCCCGACCTCGCCGGCCTCCCGCCCCCCTCTCAGACCGTCGGGAAGTCCCTGAACTCGAAGTGCATCCCGTCGGGAACCAACCATTCCCCGCCCCACGTGAAGCCCCATCGCTCGAAGATCTCCACCACGCGCTGGTTCTGGTGCGGGGTCCCACCGAACGGATTCCTCGACACGTTGATGTCCAACGCCACGCCCCACGCGTGATGGGATATCCCCGACTCGGGATTGCGGTTGAGGAACCGCGCCGAGTAGCAGCCCGCGTACTGCTTGGGGTCGATGGCGCGGGCCAGATCCTCCCGTTCGATCTCCTGCAGCGCCCCTCGCAGCTGCGGGATGAGGGCGCGATTGCACCGCACGTGTCCCAGGATCGGCACCTCGGCCCTCGTGATGTGGGTCTTGACCCACGCGGGGTCGACCGACAGGTAGCCGCCGACCGGGCGGGCCGCGAACTCCCCGAACCATTCCTTCAGCTGGACCGGCGGCAACACGGCGTCGCCCTGGCGGAAGAACGGCGTCTCGCCGGGGCCACGGACCCGCATCGGCAGGCCCTTCGGCAATCGTGCCCTGATCCTCGAGGTGATCGTGCGGCGGCCGGTCCTCGGACCCGGGTCGATCAGCAGGTAGCGCTGGGTGCGGACGCCGAGTGACCGGGCCACGCCCCGCGACACGAACACCTCGTGCGCGCCGATCGACGCATCGGGGAGGATGCCGGCCACTCGCAGCCGGATCGATCCGAACACCAGCGTGCTGCCCGGTCCCAGGTGCCGCAGCGTTGCTTCGGTGGAGCCGAGCACGGCCTCGCCCCGCGCCAGCGCCGGCAGCAAGGCCCGGTCGGCGGGGGACAGGAACGGGGCGTAGTCGGCCAACCTGGCTCCCGCCACCTCGAGAGGTATCGCCAGGCCGGGCGGCGGGGCGTCGACGCGGGCTCCGTCCTCGGCGAACGAGCTGGTGAGCCACGCCGTCCCGCTGGCCACCGAGACCGCGTGCGTCACGCCGCGGGTCGCCTGCACCTGCTCGCCGAGGCCCGCCGGGAGGCCGCCCGGCGTCCACGCCAGCAGCGTGTCCGGCGTCACGGGCTTCGTGGCGGGCGAACTGGGGACCGCCACCTCCGGCACGCGGAAGACCGACGACTCGGGGAGGCTCTGCCTGGCGAAGCCGACCAGCCCGCCCGCAACCACCCCGACCGCCAGGGCGAGGGGCGCGGTGCCGAAGCGCATCAGGCCCTTTCGCCTCGACGCTCTCGATCCCCCGAGAGTGGGCAGCTTCACGACGGTCCCTCCGGATGCAGCGACGCCGCCACCCTCGCCAGCGTTCCCAGGTCGAAGGCCGGCCCGGACAGCGATCTGTACACGCCGTCGTCCACCCATTCGAGGAGGTGTTGCTCGGGCGACCAGCGCGCCGTGATCGGACCGATCTCCACCGTCTGCTCGTCCGGGCCGTCGGGCGGAGGGAGTGACTGGCGGGACGCCTGGTACAGGATCAACCCGACGCCGTCGAGCTCCGCGTTGGCGCGCCGGTAGACGAACGTCAGGCCGGTGGATCGATCGGTGCGGGACGTCTGGAC
The DNA here is from genome assembly GCA_044870295.1 of Actinomycetota bacterium. GTDB lineage: Bacteria > Actinomycetota > UBA4738 > UBA4738 > UBA4738 > AC-52. Next base: position 4,835 of record JBIOYQ010000195.1, on the reverse strand, counting down.
CGCGACCCGCGCGTAGCCGGGCGGCAGGTACGACGGCACCAGCACGGTGAAGCCCGTCGCGCCCTCCCCCTGCCGGACCACGCCGCCGCTCCATCGTTGGGTGCGCCAGCTCTCGGGAAGTCGTTGCCCGGTGATCGGCAGATCGCCGGCGGCGGTCAGCAGGTCGTCGCGGGGGAGGTTCGTCGCCAGGAGAAACTCGCCGCGTTCGGTATGCAACGCCAGACGGCGAGGATCGGTCGACGTGGCCGGCTCGTAGTAGCCCACGCCCTTCGTCCCCGGCAGCGAGACGGTTTCCGGGAACGGCCCGATCCCGAACAGGGCCTCTTGCTGCCATCCCTGCACGCGCGTCACGGTGATCCACGACAACCCTTGCGCGTAGGCGAGGACAGACTGCGTGTAGGGGCGAAGGGGGGACCGAAGGAAGCGTCCGTACCGGTAGAGGCGGAGACCGTTGGTGCGGCACAGACGGATCGGCGTGGCGTCGGCCGAGCACTTCGTGGAGGCGGGCAGGGCCAGGTCCTGGAAGCCTTCGTCCACGGCCTCGGAGCCGGGCTGCACGGTGAAGCGATCGGCCGGCGGGGGTTCGGTGGAGAGTCCGCGGGCCGTCGCCGTGAACACCGGCACGTCCGCCGGTTCCCGGGGCAGGCCCATCTGGGTTGCCCACGCCGCCCGCTCGGGCCCGGGGGCGGGCAGCACCTGATAGCGCAGTGGGAACCAAGTGTCCAGGTCCAGCCAGACGTCGACGCGGTCAAGCGGGAAGAACGGACGCCACGACCCCAGGAACCGCAGGTACTGGAACAGCGGGGACGCGTCCTGGTAGGTGAGGTCGACCACGACGGCATCCCGTCCGGCGGCGCGGTCCGGGCCGATCACGGTCACTCGGTCCGAGGCGGCCAGGACCGTCATCGGCACGATCACATCGGTCGGCATGGCGGTTCTGGCGTCGAACGGTGGCCGGTCGACGATGGATCGCTTCACCGGTTCGTTCGTCGGGCACGCCGGCAGCGACGACGACGGGCACGGGTCCGGGCCCGAGGCCTCCCAGCTTCGTCCGTCGGTCACCATGGTGAGGTCGTTGCGCGGCCAGGCGTCGGACGGATAGCGGGTGGTGTCGCGGACCTGCACCCGGAAGGATTCGGGAGCCACATAGGAGAGCTGAGCCACGAACGTTCGCTTCCGCACCACCCGCGTCCAGTTCGACTCCTGGATGTCGAACGTGGCCTGGTAGGCATCCAGGCCGGAGGCGGCGCGGACCAGCTCGTGCGGGATCTCGGACGCGAGCGCCGCAGTGTCCTGGACGGATCGAATGGGGACCAGACCGCCGGCGGTGAGGACGATCCCCAGGATGAGGCCGGCCGCCGCCGCGGCGATCGTCACCTTCTGCCGGTTGAGCCAGGTGAGCCACGGGTTTGGCTGGGGACCCCAGCCCAGGAGCCGGTCGGCCTCCACCGCCCGGATGCGGTCCATGATCGCCGGGACCATGTCGGGGACGGGTGGCGCCAGCTCGAACCTGGCCGCGTCCCGGATCCTCCACGAGCCGGTGGTGAACGTCGAGCAGGCCCGGCAGGACTCCACGTGCCGCTCGGTCTCGGGGTCGACCGGGAACCGTTCGTCCATGGCCGAGCTGATCGCCCGCTGAGCGGCGTCACACCTCACGGGCGGCCTCCCGATCGGCGAGCGACTCGATCAGCGCGGTCCGGGCCCGGTGCATCCGGCTCTTCACCGTGCCGACCCTCAAGCCCAGGATGACCGCGGTCTCCTGGTAGGAATAGCCGAGGACCTCGATCGTCACGAACGGCTCGCGCAGGGACAGCGGAAGACGGCGAATGGCCTCGTTGATGCGGATCCGTTCCTCGGCCGCCGGACTGGGCGAGGATCGATCGGACCGCTCGTGGTGGGTCTCGGTCGGAGTCTCCTTCCGCGTCTTCCGGTAGGTGTCGACCGCGCAGTTGCGGACGATGCGCAGGAGCCAGCTGGTGAACTTGGCCTGCCCCTTGTAGGAGCCCAGGCCTCGGTACGCCTTCAGGAACGCCTCCTGGGTCACGTCCTCGGCGGTGGCTCGATTGCGCGTCAGGTGATAGGCGAACCGCCACACGTCCGCCTGGTAATCGCGCACCAGCGACTCGAAGGCGCGCAGATCGCCCTTCCTCGCCCGATCGATGATCTCGGGCTCCGGCTCTCGCACGCCCCCCCTCTCTGGTCAAGAACCGGCCAAGACTAGCCGGAGGCGTCATCTCCATCGAGAAGAGGACGGGCTGCCGGGGTCACCGGTTCGCTAGAGTTCGGCCGCCATGGATCCGCGCGAGGACGAGAAGCGGGCAGCGGCCCAGGCCGCGGCGGAAGCGGTCGAGCAAGGCATGCGCCTCGGCTTGGGCACCGGATCGACCGTGGCCCATTTCCTGGTCGCCGTGGCCCATCGCGAGCTGTCCGACCTGATCTGCGTGGCCACCTCGCCGGCCACCGAGGAAGCGGCTCGGGCGCTCGGGCTCCCTGTGCAGCCCTTCGACGTGCTGGATCGACTCGACCTGGCGGTGGACGGCGCGGATCAGGTCGACCCGGACCTGTGGCTGGTGAAGGGAGGGGGCGGTGCGCACACCAGGGAAAAGGTGGTGGCGGCCTCCGCCGACCGATTCGTGGTGATCGTGTCGTCCGACAAGATCGTCAACGCGTTGGGCCCCCCGGTGCCGCTGGAGGTCATGCGATTCGGTTTGGTCGCGACCCTGCGCCGGCTCGGCGACGTGGGTCCCGTCGAACTTCGCAGGGACTTCCCGCCGACGCCGGATGGGAACGTGATCGTGGACTACCTGGGACCGGTGCAGGATCGGGACGGTCTGTCCGCCGCGTTCGCCGCCGTGCCGGGTGTGGTCGACCACGGACTGTATCCACCCTCCATGGTGAACGAGGTTCTGGTGGGCCGCCCGGGTGACGCGGTCGATCGCCTGGCGCCCTAGATCCAGCTCGGGAACCAGATCCGCGCCTTCCACAGCTGGTAGGAGATCGGGGCACCGGTCAGCACGGGCAGAAAGAACACGAACACGCCCACGGCGGCCACCACCAGGAATCCCGCGATGGGCGCGAGTGCGCGGACGCGGTCCAGCCCCACGTGCACTTCGGCGAGGTCCCGCACGGCGTACGTGCACGCCAGGACCAGGAACGGTGTGATGGGGGTCATGTAGAAGAGGAAGTTCGTCCTGGACGCGAAGAACCAGGGCCCGTACTGCCAGGCGACGGCGATCACGATGAACGACGCCCGCCATCGTCCCATCGACGCCAGCACCACGGTGAGGAACGCGCCGAACACCACGGCGGCCACCACCAGGCTGGCCTTCTCCGCCGTCTGGCTGGTCCATTCGAACCCCGTCCCACCGGCCAGCACCAGGTAGACGAGGTTGAACGCGACCACCGCGGCCACGGCCGCGGCCAAGGCCCGCCCGGCGGCTCTGGCAATCGCGTCGATCCGGACGCCGCGCAGCCACGCGATGGCGGCGTACACCAGGGCCGGGATGCTTCCCCAGAAGATGAGCGGGTTCCCGATGCCGATGATCTCGGCGGGCCGGGCGCAGTGCGGCGTCTTGCTGCCGAAGCAGACGTAGTAGTAGGCCACCGGCCGTTTCAGGAGGATCCACGACCACGCCGGCGACGCGTAGGGGTGCGTGGCTCGGAGGTTGATCGAGAACTTCGCCATGCTTTCCTGGAGGTTCCACCAGGCGGTGAAACTCACGTGGTTGTCGGCGAACCACCGCGCATACGAGGCCATGTACACGGCGATGGGCAGGATGACCAGGAACAGGAAGATGCCGAGCCCCTCGTCACGGAGGGCCTCCCACAGCGGGCGCTCCAGGCCGACCTCGCGCCGCCTCCCTCGCTCCCATCCGAGCGACAGCACGACGGCCGCGATCAGGGCGGTCCCGCCCGACCACTTCGTCGCGGTCGCCGCGCCCAGCGCCACGCCGCACGCCAAGCGCCACGGCCGGAAGATGGGAGACGGCGGCCGGTCCGGCGGGAGGTCCAGCTCTCCTTCGGCCAGGAGGTCGATGTCCATCTCGGCCGGCGACCGCGGCTCGGGCGTGCGCCGTTCGATCCATCGCCGGTCTAGGACCAGGAACAGCATCCCGGCCACCACGAACAGCGCGACGAAGATGTCGAGCATCGACATGCGCGACTGCACGAAGTTGAGGCTCTCCGAAGCGAGGAGCAGCCCGGCCACGCCGGCCCACAGCGCGCTGTGGAACAGGACGTAGGCCAGGATCGCCAGGAGCGCGACCGACAGGGTTCCGGCAACTGCCGAGGAGAAGCGCCACCCGAACGGCCGGTTGCCGAAGGCCGCCTCTCCGCCGGCGATGATCCATCGGCCCAGGGGAGGGTGGACCGTCGCCGTCTGCTCGCCGGGGTGGTCGAGCTTGCACTCCTTGTACGGGAACCCGGCGTCGAAGCAGCCGTCCTTCGCGTAATAGACCTCGTCGAACACGTAGGTGTGTGGCGCGGAGAGGTGGTAGAAGCGCAGGCCCCCGGCGAAGGCCGTCACCGCCGCGATCACCAGCACGGGCCGGTCGAACCACCGGCGGCGGGCGCGACCCCGTTCCACTCGGGTCGTGGCCGGCGGAGCTTCCTCGGCGGGTGGGTCGGGCAGGATGACGGCCATGGGGTGCCAGGATACCGGCGGGGTTCGGCGAAGCCGGGGAGGATCGCCCGCCGCTCCCATAATGGAGCGTGGCTGAAGGCACCGGAACGCTGTACCTGGTGGGCACGCCGATCGGGAACCTCGGCGACCTGAGCGATCGAGCCCGGCGAACCCTGGCCGACGCCGACGTGATCGCGTGCGAGGACACGCGACG
>JBIOYQ010000194.1:0-7397 GCA_044870295.1 Actinomycetota bacterium | reverse complement strand
AACGCGCGCGCGCTGAAGGCCATGTTCAAGCAGATCATCGCCAACAACCGCGCAGGCGGGTGGCGCAAGCTCCAGCGGTCGAGCTGAAAGGGTCGCCTCCGCTCAGCTCACCGAGCCTTGGATAGCGCCTCAATTGAATCAGAGGGGCAGTGAGGGTCGTTTCGACTGACTCTAGCGGCGACCGAGACTGCCGACATAGCATCGTCTCCATGAACGATCTCGAATGGCTCCAAGACTGGTACGCCCGCCACTGTTTTCAGGGGGACCCGCTTAACCCGTGGGCCGAGCAGTACGGGGTGAAGATCGACACTCTGGATAATCCGGGCTGGTCGCTCATCGTGGATTTGGTCGGTACGGAATTGGACGACAGGCCACTTTCCTATTTCAAGGATGAGCGTTCGGAGCATGATTGGGTCCACATCTTCGTCCGGGAGGGCCAATTCAACGGCGTTGGGGGACCGAGGAACTTGCTGGAAGTTGTTCAAGGATTTCGTCGCTGGGCGGACGGGGCGGCCCCCTCAAACTGAGACACTACCGAGGCTTGAACGGCAGCCACTCGGATATTGGACTAGGCTCCCGCACCCAATCTCGGATCACCAGGTTCTTCAAGCAACATCGAGATGGCGTCGGCGACGTCCTCTGGGGGTTCCCTCGGATCCCCCGTGGGCGACAGATCCAGGGACTCGTAGAGAAACGCGTCTGACCAAATGGGGTAATCCACGAAGTAGGGTTGGTCGTCGTTCTCATTTCGAAAGGTCACTCGCAGGATGGTGTACGGATACGAGTCGCGCAGCTCAACGTCGAGGAACACCCGCCCAGCCCACCGACGCATCCGGTCGCGCGCTTCGGCGTGACTGAAATGCTCACGGAGTCTCCGAAGAACCCGACCCTCATATGAGCCTGGGTCGTCCTCATATACCAACGGCCCGGGCTCCATCCGTCGTTGCCGGTAGAAGCGTCAGCCCCCCAGCTCGGAGCAGAACTCGCCGAAGGCGTCCAGGTAGCGGGCCACGTCGTCCTCGGTGTGCTGGACCCCGATGGTCCATTGCTCCTCGTCGCCGGGGGTCATGAAGATCCCTCGGTTCAGCAGGTACGGCCAGGACGACGCGAACAGGTCGGCGTTGCACTCCAGGAAGTCCCGATAGTTGGTGAGCGGCTCCGGCCGGTAGGAGACGCAGCCCTTCGCTCCGAGGTCGACTGCGTGGGCGGGGATGTCGTTCTCCTCGATGGCCCGTCGACACCCCTCGGCCAGGAGCGTCCCGAGCTTGCCGAGCTGGTCGTACGCGTCCGGGGTGAGGACCTCGGTCAGCGCGGCCAGGCCAGCAGCCGAGGAAAGCGGGTTGCCGTTGAACGTGCCCTGCTGCGCCGCCCCGTGCGTCACCACGTCCATCACGTCCGCGCGGCCGCCGAAGGCACCGATGGTGGCCCCGCCGCCGATGGCCTTCGCGAAGCACGCCAGGTCCGGCTGCACGCCGTACCGTTCGATGGCGCCTCCGGGAGCGATGGTGCCACCCGACTTCACCTCGTCGTAGATGAAGACGACGCCGTGCTTCGAACAGAGCTCGCGCACCGCCTCCAGGTAGCCGGGCTGCGGCACCACGATTCCGACGTTCATCATCACCGGCTCCATGATCAGCGTGGCGATCTCGTCACCCCGCTCCGACAGGACGTGCTCCAGCGCGACGGCGTCGTTGAACGGGACGATCAGCGTGTAGTCGGCCAGGACCTTGGGCACACCCTTCGACGTGGGAATGGTCCGGTAGACGTCGCCGGCGGAGTCCGCGGCCTCCCCGCTGGTGGTTTGGCGCAGGCCCAGGACGTCGGCCTCGGGGACCACCGAGAACAGCAGGGTGTCGTGGTGCCCGTGGTACGAGCCCTCGATCTTCAGCACCACCTCTCGCCCGGTGGCCGCGCGGGCCACGCGCACGGCGTCCATGGTGGCCTCGGTCCCGGAGTTCACGATGCGGACCTGGTCGAGCCGGAATCGGCGGCACAGCTCCTCCGCCAGCGCGACGGTCTGCGGCGTGGTCACGGCGAAGTGGATGCCGTTCCGGGCGGCCTTCTCGATGGCCGCCACGATCCGGGGGTGGGCGTGCCCCACCACGTTCACCCCGAACCCGCCATGGAAGTCCGAGTACTCGGTCCCGTCGACATCCCAGACGTGGGAGCCCTTGCCTCGTTCCAGATACACCGGATACGGGTCGTTCGCCTGGAAGTTCGAGGCCACACCGGATGGAAGGACCTTGACGGCCCGCTCGTACAGGCGGGCCGACGCGGGCGTCCGGTCCAGCAGCCTCTGGTGCTCACGGGCGGCGATCTCCCGGGCGCGGGCGGTCAGGCGCTCCGTCGAGGCTTCCATCTCGGTGTCCATGGGTCTCCTCTGCTCGTCGTGCTGGCTATCGGCTCATGCCTTGCGTCGGTGGAGCAGCACGTTGGTGATGGCCAGGAGCACGCCCCCCGCGAAGATCAGGGTCCCCATCACGAAGACCTGGGGCGGGATGCCGACCTTCACCGCCCCGTACACCCAGAGCGGGAACGTCTGCACCGTGCCGGCGTTGAAGTTGGTGATCACGAAGTCGTCGATGGACAGGGCGAACGCCAGCAGCCCCCCGGCGAGGATGCCGGGGAAGATGAGCGGGAAGGTCACCCTCCAGAACGTCGTCCACGGCCCGGCGCCCAGGTCGTGGGCGGCTTCCTCCAACGAGCGCTCGAACCCGGCCAGTCTGGCTCGAACGGTCACGGCCACGTAGGCGACGTTGAACATCACATGGGAGATCACGATGGTGCCGAGCCCCCGCTGCACGCCGAACGTGATGAACAGCGACAGCAGCGAGGCCCCCAGCACGATCTCGGGCGCGGAGATGTTCATGAACAGCACCATCTCGGTCGCCCCCCGGCCGCGGAACCGGTCCCGGGTGAGGGCCAGCGCGATGAGGGTCCCCAGGGCGGTGGCGATCAAGGTGCTGACGGCGGCCACGATGAGCGAGTTCTTCAGGGCGGCCGTCAGATCGGGCTTGTCGAAGACCTTCGGATACCACTGCGTGGTGAAGCCGGCCCACCGGAAGCTGACCCTCTTGAAGCCCGAGTTGTTGAAGCTGTACAGGATCATCACCAGGATGGGCAACACCAGGTAGAGCAGGACGACGGTCACGTACGTGGGCAGGACCCACCGCGTCCACCTGCGACCTCCCCGCTTGGGTCCCGACATGGCCACGCGGGGCATCGCGACGGGAGTCTCCGGAGCGGCCACGGCCATCAGACGTACTCCTCCAGGCTTCGCGCCCCCAGCACCCGGGCATACGCGATGATCCCGATCAGCATGGCCACCATCAGGATGAAGGACAGGGCCGACGCGATCGGGTAGTGCAGGTTCGTCAGGTATTCGATCTGGATGATGTTCCCGATCATCACGTTCTTGGCGCCGCCGAGGATCGACGCGTTCACGTAGTCGCCCATGGCGGGCACGAACGTCAGCAGGACGCCGGCGAAGATCCCCGGGACGGACAGCGGCAGGATCACCCGCGTGAACACGCTGACCTTGCTCGAATACAGATCCTGGGCGGCCTCGACCAAGGCCCGATCGATCCGGTCCAGCGAGACGTACAAGGGAAGGGCCATGAAGGGAAGGAAGTTGTAGGCGATTCCGGCGATCACCGCGGTGGACGTGGCCAGGACGTGGAAGTCCTGGGGCAGGAGGTGCCAGCTCTTCAGGGTTCCCAGGACGATCCCATCGTTGGAGAGGATGAAGCGCCACGCCAGCGTGCGGATCACGAACGACACGAAGAAGGGCAGCAGGAGCAGGAAGAGGAAGGTGGTCTTGTGCTTGCCCCCCCGGAACGCGATCCAGTAGGCGAGCGGGTAGGCCACCACCAGCGTGATCAGGGTGGCCATGGACGCGTAGCGGAGCGATCGAACGAATTGGACGTGATAGCGCTGGAGGGCGTCAGCGTAGTTCTGGACGTGCCAGGTGAGGCGGAATCCGTCGAAGATGTTGCCGGTCTGCAAGGAGATGGACGCCAGGAACACCAGCGGGACCAGGAAGAACAACAGGAGCCAGGCTCCTCCCGGAAGGACGAGCAGGTACGGAGCCAGCCGCTTGCGCCAGCGCGGACGGGAGTGCGCTACGACGTGTAGATCGGTTGGAAGATGCCGTTCCAATCGTCCTCTTCCTGTTGGTCCTTGAAGACCTTGTACTTGTGGGACTTGGCCAGGTCGTCGAGCGAGGGGAACACCAGGTCGCTATTCGCGACGGTCGGATCGTCGATGTCGTTCAGGACGATGTCCTTGGCCGCCGGCACGGGGCTCACGTACCAGATCCAGTCCGCCAGCTGCGCGGCGACCTTCGGCTGATACACGAAGTTCATCATGGTGATGGCGTCCACGGGGTGCTGGGCGTGCAGCGGGATGCACATGTTGTCGGTCCATAGGACCCCACCCTCACCCGGGATGCTGGACTTGATCTCGGGGAACCCGTCGCCGCCGAAGCTCTTGGGAGCGGCGGCGATGAACAGGTCGCCCGACCAGGCCTGGGTGATGATGGTGTCGCCGTTCTCCAGGGCGTCGATGTACTCCTGGCCGTAGTACTTGGTCACGATGCCGTCGTCGCGCTGCTTGGTGAGCAGGTCAGCAGCTTGCTGCCACTGGTCCGGCGTGGAGGTCTGGATGTCGAACCCCAGGTGCACCAGAGCGGGACACGGCAGGTCCTGGTTGTTCCCGAACATGCCCACCTTGCCCTTGTACTTCGGGTCCAGCAGATCGGCGAAGCTGGTCGGCGGGGTCTTCACCGCCTTCGAGTTGTAGCCGATGATGGTGAACCCGGACTGCCACGCGACCGAGTAGCGGTTGCCCGGATCGTAGCTGGGGTCCTTCACCGCCTCGCCGGCGTTGGCCGTGAAGTTCGGAAGGTACTGGTGGTCGAGGGGGGTGAGGAACCCGAGCTTGATCATCCGTTCCAGCGAGCCGCCGTTGGTGATGACGATGATGTCGTAGCCCGTGTCATCCCCTGACTGGAGCACCGGGATGATCGTGGCCAGGAACTGGTCGTTGTCCGAGATGACCGTCTTGTAGCTGACCTGGATCCCGGTTTCCTTGGTGAACTGCATCAGCGTCGGACTCTTACCCTTCGAGTTGAGGTCGATGTAATCCTCCCAGTTGGCGAAGTTCAGAGTGCCCGCGGGCTTCCCGTCGCCGTAGATCTCTTTCAGGACGTCGGGTTTGACGCTGCCGCTGGGCGTGGGACTCCCGCCCGACGACGACCCCGAGACCCCGCAGGCAGCCAGGGTGAGGGCGCCCGCACCGAACCCGATGCCCTTCAACATGTCGCGACGGCTGACCCGGCGCTGCGTGAACCCGCGGAGCAGGGCGGGATCGATCCAGCCTCGCTGGAACTCCTCGGTCATCGTTCCTCCTCCCAATCGGCGAGCGGCGTCGAGGGCCGCACCACGAACGTGTGCTCCGGCCGCCACAGCAGCCGGACCGGCTGCCCGGGGGCCGGGATGGTCTCCGAGCCCAGGTTCTGCGCGTACACGGTCAAGGGTCGGTCCCCCGGCCCATCGATGGAGAACTGGTGGCTCACGCCGACGAAGGTGGCCATCCGGAGCGTTCCCGCAATGCAGTTCCATCCCGAGGGAACGTCTGCGGAGACGTCGGCGAGCCGGATCTTCTCCGGCCGGACGCCGACCTTGACCCGGTCGCCATGGCCGTCGATCCGGTTGGATGGGACGGTGACGGCGTCGCCGCTCATCAGCTTGATCGTGCTCCGCTCGCCGTCGCTGTCCACGACGCTGCCCTCCAGGAGGTTGGACGCGCCCAGGAACCCCGCGACGAACTCGCTGGCGGGGTTCTCGTAGATCTCCTCCGGCGCCCCGATCTGCTCGATCCGGCCGTGACGCATGACCGCGATCTGGTCAGACATGGTCATGGCCTCTTCCTGGTCGTGCGTGACGTAGATGAACGTGATGCCGACCTCTTCCTGGATGCGTTTCAGCTCGAGCTGCATCTGCTTGCGCAGCTTGAGGTCGAGGGCGCCCAGCGGCTCGTCCAGCAACAGCACCTGGGGGCGGTTGACCAGTGCGCGGGCCAAGGCCACGCGCTGCTGCTGGCCCCCCGAGAGCTGGGACGGCTTCCGGTTCTCGAACCCTGGCAGATCGACCAGCCGCAAGGCCTCATTGACCCGGCGCTCGACTTCATCCTTGGGACGGCGTTTCCGGCGCAGCCCGAAGGCCACGTTGTCGTACACGCTGAGGTGCGGGAACAGCGCATAGCTCTGGAAGACGGTGTTCACGTCGCGGCGGTAGGCGGGCAGGCCGGTCACCTCGGTGCCGCCCAGGTGGACCGCGCCGCTGGTGGGGTCCTCGAACCCGCCGATCATGCGGAGCGTGGTGGTTTTCCCACAGCCGGAGGGGCCCAGCAGGCTGAAGAATTGGCCCCGGGGGATGGCGATGGTGAGGTCGTCCACGGCGGTGACGTCGCCGAATCGCTTCGTGACGTGCTCCAACAGGACGTCGATGTCCTGGGAGGGCGCTCGTTGGGTGTCCATGGAAGTCCGGGTGATGCTCGATTCTGCCACGGCGCAGCCCCCTTGGGTGGCTGCCTGACCGTAACCGCCGGGACCGATTTCGGGGGGGTCGAAACGGGCAAAGCGGCCGACGCTCCTTTGTACAGGGAGGCCAGCGCGGACGAACGAGGTTTGGGCGGGGCGCCAAGTGACAAACGTACTAACAGAGCACTCGAAAGGAGGGAGCGACATGGCGCCAGCGAAGAAGTCAACGTCCGCGAAGCGCTCAGCCGCCGGGAAGAAGGCGGCCAGGACGCGCAAGGCCACATCGGCCAAGCGGTCCGCTGCGGCCAGGAAGGCGGCTCGGACCCGCAAGGCCACATCGGCGAAGAGGTCGGCTGCGGCCAAGAAGGCCACGACCCGCAAGGCGACGACCCGCAAGACCGGGACTCGGAAGGCCACGACCCGCAAGGCCACGGCCAAGCGATCCACCGCCAAGCGATCGACGACCCGGAAGTCGACGTCAGCGAAACGATCCGCCGCGGCGAAGAAGGCGGCCAGGACTCGAAAGGCCACGTCGGCCAAGCGGTCGACGGCAGCCAGGAAGGGGGCCCGTACCCGCAAGGCCTCCACCCGGAAGGCCGCGACGAAGCGGTCGACGGCGAAGCGGTCGACGGCCCGAAAGAGCACGTCGGCCAAGCGTTCCGCCGCCGCGAAGAAGGCGGCCAGGACTCGCAAGGCCCGGAGCACGACGAGGCCATCCGCGAGGAGGCGCTCGACGACCCCCCGGAGGACCGCGAAGCGGCCAGAAGAGACGACACCGCTGCCGGCGGCCCCGATGGCGGCTCCACTCGGCCTTGGACCCGTGTCGACCGAGCCGACACGGGCGGGCTCGGATCGG
>JBIOYQ010000193.1:0-2463 GCA_044870295.1 Actinomycetota bacterium | reverse complement strand
CGACGACTGGTTGGGGAGCATCTCCCAGGCCGAGACGTAGCGAAGTTCACGGTGCTGGTCGCCCTCCTCGGGATCTTCGTGGACGCCGCCATTGGCCACGGCCTGGCTTGGCACAACGACCCGTACTGGACCTATTGGATCACCAAGACCTTCCTCATCGCGACCGTGTTCGGCCTTGGTACCGCCTGGCTCGGGATCGGGGAAGGCCGAGGTGCGCTGATCACCCTCGTCCACACGATCGTTCTGACCGTCTACTACTGGTCGTTGTCGCCGATCGGTACGCCGTCGGCCCCCGATTGGCTCGATCTCGAGCACACCTGGGGAACCGGCTTGCTTATCCACTTCGGGGTGATCTATACGGGGTACCTGTTCGCACTGTGGATCTGGCGGCGTCGAGCGAGTCTGACTGCGCCGCGAGACGCGTCTACCAACTCCCTGGCTTGGCGATCTGTCGTTGTTGCGGCCGTCATCACGGTTGTCGCTGGCATGCTGACCTGGGCGGTGACCGGTGAGTTCCAGGGAGCCACCTGGTACGTCGTCCGGCTGCTGCTCAACGTGCCGTTCCTACTGGTGTGGTGGAACGGCGTGGGGCGGGACCGGATCGCCGCAGTGGCCGGAGGGATCATGCTCGGACTGCTGTGGGCAACCTACGGGTGGTTCTTGGGCCCGCTCGGTCTGCCCGACTGGCCGATTCGCATCTTCACGCAGGCTCCGCCAGGCGCGACGTCCTTCTGGCCCACCTATCAGGAGCTGTGGGTGTACAGCCTGCCCATCTACGCCGGGGTAGGGGTGGTGGTACTGCTTGCCGACTCCGTCCGTGGCCAAGAACTTAGGAGGCCACTGGCCGCCACCGCGGCGCTCCTCCTGGGAGTCATGCTCCTGGGGGCAGCTGGGAAGACCACCGTCGATCAGGGGCAAAGCGCCACCATCGTCTCCTCCGGGGCCGCGCAGCTTGAGACCGGATCGTTCTACGGCAACGAATTCGCCCCCACCACGGCTGGTCTGCACTTGACCGTGGTGGACGTCGGCGGCCGGGTGACGCCATTGCTTCCCCATGACCACGTCTCGATCGAGGCCACCGTCCAAGCTGAGGGCCGGTCCTTCGTCCTGACCGTGCGGCGTCCCATGGTCGAGGACCCGCTCGGGCGGTGGACCACCTGGTGGGGAGTGGGCTTCGACGTCGATCACCACGGTCGAAGCGGCATCGGGACCTCTCTCGTTCCTTCGGTGCATTCCCCCGTTGCCTTGTTCGGCATGGGCGATTTGACTATGGACGGCCAGCTGGTGGCCTCGGGCGTGCCGGTCCACGCCATGACCATGGATCCCGCCGTCATGGGAGGACGCCTCGAGCTCGATGTCGGCGACCCCGACGTGGGGGTGATTCCCGGGATACCCGCCGGCCACCTCAGGGTCATGTGGACCGACTACACGTCGACGATCAGCCGGCGGCCTGACTACGTGCGGTATGGGGTGGGCTCGTTCGTCCTCGTCGCCCTCCTCGTCGCAGGCTTCGTCTTGAACCGTCGAGACCCCTATATCCGACCACCGGCCGACACGGGTAGTTGACGCACTCCCGTCCGAGACCTAGACCCAGCCGAGATCACGTCCCCATAGGGGCATGTTGAGCTCCCGCGACATGGAAGACTCCTCTGCGGGAACATGGCGCTCTTAGGTTTGTCAGGGCATCCCGCGAGCCACGTCCTCTCTTGAGAGCCGGTTCGATCAGACGGAGCCGGCATTCCGCGCCTTAACGGAGACGATAGGACGCTGCTGGACGGACACCGTCATCTCCCGGAGGTTGCCCATGTTGGCGCGCGGGTACACCGCTGAGGTGACGTCGACGAGCGCAGGTCGGATCGCGGACGTGTGGGGCGCCCGGACCCCAATGAGCCGTGGAGGACTGTGGCCGATCCGGGCGGACCTCTCGCTGCAGGAGGGGCTAACCGAGGAGTCTGTGGAGCGCTGGGTCCGCTCCGCGTGCGTGCTTTGCTCGCACGGATGCGGACTCGAGATCGGCGTTCAGGGCGGCCAGATCGTGGGGGTTCGGGGGGCCGCCGACGACCGGGTGAACCGTGGGCGTCTGGGACCCAAGGGCTTGTTCGGCTGGCAGGCCAATCATGCATCCGACCGACTGACCAGGCCGCTCGTCCGGCAGGGCGGGTCGCTGGTCGAGTCGGACTGGGAGACGGCGATGGGCCTCGTCGCCGAACGGTCGACCCAGATCCTCGCCGAGCAGGGCCCCCTGGCCATGGCCTTCTACTCAAGCGGCCAGCTCTTCCTCGAGGAGTACTACACCCTCGGCGCGATCGGCCAGGCGGGCGTCGGCACCCCGCACATGGACGGCAACACCCGGCTCTGCACCGCCACCGCCGACCAGTCGCTCAAGGAGTCGTTCGGCGCCGACGGCGACCCCGGTTGCTACGAGGATCTCAACGAGTGCGACACCCTGTTCCTGGTCGGCCA